>JAGWMP010000263.1 GCA_028871705.1 Gammaproteobacteria bacterium | reverse complement strand
GGCGCCGATCTCGTGCTGTTCCCCGAACTGGCCTTGAGCGGCTCTCCGCCCGAGGACCTGCTGTTTCACCGGGGCTTTCGCCGGGAGATCGAGGCGGGCCTCGCGCGCGTGCGCGCCGAGTCGGGCGGCGCCGCCGTGCTGGTGGGCTACCCCGAGTACACGGGCGATGCGATCTACAACTCCGGCGCGCTGATCGCCGCCGGCGAGATCCGCGCCATCCACCGCAAGGCGGAGCTCCCCAACTACAAGGTATTCGACGAGAAGCGCTATTTCCGCCCCGGCACGCAACCGACGGTCGTGGACCTCGCGGGCTTTCGCCTCGGGCTGCTGGTGTGCGAGGACATCTGGGAGCCGCAAGCGGCGCGGCTGGCGCGCGCCGCCGGCGCGCAGCTGCTCGCGGTGATCAACGCCTCGCCCTACGAGATCCACAAGCAGCGCGAACGCGAGGCCGTCGCGCGCGCGCGCGTCGCCGAGGTGGGGGTGCCGCTCGCTTACGTGAATCTCATCGGCGGCCAGGACGAGCTGGTGTTCGACGGCAACTCCTTCGTGATGAACGCCGCGGGCGTCGTGGTGCAGCGCGCGGCCGCGTTCGAGGAGGGAACGTGCCTCGTGCGCTTCGGGCGCGACGCGCACGGGGGCGTGGTGCCGGAGGCGGGCACGGTGGCCGTGGAGCTCAGCGACGAGGCGAGCGTGTACCGCGCGCTCACCCTCGGGGTGCGCGACTACGTCGGCAAGCACGGCTTCCCCGGGGTGGTCATGGGGCTCTCCGGCGGCGTGGATTCCGCGCTGACGCTCGCGCTCGCGGTCGATGCCCTCGGGGCCGAGCGCGTCCACGCGGTGATGATGCCCTCGCGCTACACCTCCGCGATGAGCCTCGAGGACGCCGCCGCGCAGGCGCGCATCCTCGGGGTGCGTTACAGCGTGCTGCCGATCGAGGCGATGTTCGAGAGCACGCTCGCGACGCTCAAGGACGAATTCGCCGGGCGCGCGGCGGATGCGACCGAGGAGAACATCCAGTCGCGCTGCCGGATGCTGCTGCTCATGGGACTTTCCAACAAGACCGGCCGCATGCTGCTCACGACCGGCAACAAGAGCGAGATGGCCGTCGGCTACGCGACCCTGTACGGCGACATGGCCGGCGGCTTCGCGCCCATCAAGGACTGCAGCAAGACGCTGGTGTACCGCCTCGCCGCCTACCGCAACTCCCTCGGACGCGTCATCCCGCAGCGCGTGATCGAGCGGCCACCGACGGCGGAGCTGCGCCCCGGGCAGAAGGACTCCGACTCGCTGCCGCCCTACGAGGTGCTCGATCCGATCCTCGAGGCGTTCATCGAGGAGGACCTGTCGGTGGATGAGATCGAGGCGCGCGGCTTCGACCGCGCGATCGTCGCGCGGGTGCTGGCTCTCGTGAAGCGCAACGAATACAAGCGCCGCCAGGCGCCGCCCGGGGTGCGCGTCAGCCGCCGCGCCTTCGGGCGCGACTGGCGCTACCCGATCACCAGCGGCTACCGCCGCTGAGGCCCTACCAGAACTTCCACCACGCGCGCTTGGCGACCGGCTGCGAGTGCGCCACGTCGGCCGCGTAGTTCGCCTCGTAGACCTCGCGGGCCTGCGCGGCGAGCGGCGCGAGGCCGAGCTTGTCGTAACACTCGATCATGATCGCGAGCGCTTCCTTCACCGCCGGCGCGCCGTCGTACTGCTCCACGGTGTTCTTGGCACGCTGCGCCGCCGCCACATAAGCGCCGCGCTTCATGTAGTAGCGCGCCACGTGCACCTCGTAGCTCGCCAGGCGGTCGCGCAGGTACACCATGCGCTGCAGGGCATCGTGGGCGTACTCGCTCTTGGGATACTGCTCGACGACGATCTTGAACGAGGCGAAGGACTTGCGCGCGTTGGTCGGCGGGCGCTGCGTCATGTCGGCGCGGAAGAGGCGCTCGAGGGCGTTCGGCATCTTCTCGAAGTCGACCAGGCCCTTCATGTAGTAGGCGTAGTCGACGCGCGGGTGGGTGGGGTTCTCGCGGATGAAGGTATCCGCCGCGTCGGTGGCCGACTCGCCCTCGCCGGCGCGGTAATATGCATAGATCAGGTCGATGCGTGCCTGGCGCGCCTCGTCGGTGAAGGGAAAGCGCGCGGTGAGCGACTCGTAGATCTTGATGGCGCCGTTGTAATCGTTATTGGCGAGATCCTTCTTGGCAATCTTGAAGAGCTGCTCGGGGGTCTGCTTCGCCTGCTGTTTGGCGCGATGCCCGCTGCAGCCGCAGACGGCAAGCAGCACCACGCACAACGCGACGACACCGCCGCGCACCGGACCGGACCAACGCATCTGGAAAGGGCCTTTCTTTTGGCTTCGCGCCGAACTGATCCGGCAAGTATAACGAATCTCCCGTCCGGCCCTCCGACCACCGCCGGGCCGGGAGAGTTCCGCACGCACGAGCTCGAGCTGCCCGCGGCGGCGGCAGGCCTGCGGTTCGACCAGGCCCTGGCGCGGGCACTGCCGCAGTACTCGCGCGGGCAGCTCAAGGCGTGGATCGACTCGGGGGCGGCCCGCACGGCCGGCCGGGCACTGCGCGGCAAGGACCGGGTGCTGGGCGGGGAGCGGGTGCGGATCGAGGCGCGGCTCGAGAGCCGCACCGAGGCCGCCGCGGAGGCCATGCCGCTCACCGTGGTATTCAGGGACCGCGCACTGCTCGTGATCGACAAGCCCGCGGGCATGGTCGTGCACCCCGGGGCGGGCAATCCCCGTCATACCCTGCAGAACGCGCTCCTCGGGCTCGATGCAAAGCTCGCGCTGGTACCGCGCGCCGGGCTCGTGCACCGCCTGGACAAGGACACCTCGGGTCTCCTGGTGGTGGCGCGTACCCCGGAGGCGCACGCGGCGCTGGTGGCCGCGCTCGCGGCGCGCGCGATTTCGCGGCAGTACCTCGCGGTGTGCACGGGGGTGATGACCGGCGGCGGCACGGTGGACGAGCCGATCGGCCGGCACCGCACGCAGCGCCTGCGCATGGCGGTGCGCCGCGACGGCCGGCCCGCGCTCACGCGCTACCGGGTGTTGAAGCGCTTCCGCGCCCACACCCTGGCAAGAGTCGAGCTCGGGTCCGGGCGCACCCACCAGATCCGCGTGCACCTGGCGCACATCGGCTTTCCGATCGTCGGCGACCCGCTCTACGGCGGGCGGCGGCGGATCCCGGCCGGCTGCACACCGGAGCTGGTCGCGGCGCTCAACGCCTTCCACCGCCAGGCGCTGCATGCCGAGCGGCTGGCCCTCGCGCATCCGGTCACCGGGCGCGCCATGGAGTGGCGCGCCGCCCCGCCCGCGGACTTCGAGGCGCTGCTCGCCGCGCTCGAGCGGGACGCGGCATGAGCGGCGCCGGCGCCCCCGCGCACCCGCAGCTGCTCTTACCCGAGTGGCCCGCGCCGCCGCGCGTCCGGGCGGCGTTTACGCTGCGCGGCGGCGGCGTCAGCCGCCCGCCGTTCGACTCGCTCAACCTCGGCGCTCACGTCGGGGACGCGCCCGCGGCGGTCGCCGAGAACCGCCGCCGCGTGCGCGCCGCGCTCGACCTCCCGTCCGAGCCTGCGTGGCTCGAGCAGGTGCACGGGGCGCGTGTCGCCGACCTCGATGCGCCGGGCGGGACGGCCGCGCCGGCCGATGCGGTACTGACACGCGCCGCGGGCCGGGTCTGCGCGGTGCAGGTGGCCGACTGCCTGGCCGTCCTCCTGGCCGCGCGCGATCCTGCCGCGGTGGCCGTGGCACACGCGGGCTGGCGCGGTCTCGCCGCCGGGGTGCTCGAGGCGACGGTGAGCGCGCTCGGCGGCGCGGCCGGCGGCCTCATGGCGTGGCTCGGGCCCGCGATCTCGGCGCGCCATTTCGAGGTCGGCGAGGAGGTGCGCGCGGCGTTTCTGGCGTCCGACCCGGACGCAGGCGGCGCGTTCGTCACGAACGCACGCGGCCGCTGGCAATGCGACCTCGCCGCACTC
>JAGWMP010000262.1 GCA_028871705.1 Gammaproteobacteria bacterium | reverse complement strand
AGCAGCAGCCGAGCGCATGCCGCAGCCGTGCCGAGCCACCGCGTCGCGTCTCGTGGTCCGCCAGCCATTCCTCGGCAAGCCGTTCCGCCAGCGCCGGCGGGGCGCTGCGCGCCGCATATAAGAGGAGAGATCGGGCCAGCCGCTCGGTGGTGCTCATGCGAGGACTCCCCGGCCGAAGCTCGCGAAGACTTCGCTCGCGCGCGTCAGGCCATTCGCAGTGAGGCGATACAGCCGCCGGCGCGGACGGCCGGCGCTCGCAGGATCGATGTTCTCCCAGCGGCTCACGAACCAGCCGGCGGACTCGAGCCGCAGCAGGATGGGGTAGAGCGTACCGGAGGCGATGGTGCAGCGCTTCTGCAGGTCGGCACCCGAGAGCGCATCGGCGGGATTGTCCAGGAATGCCTCGAGCACCTTGAGTGTCTGCAGCGACATGCGTACATCGCGATCCTGCCTGCCCATAGTTGTAAGTCTACATAGGGGGGCTGATGAGCGCAACCACCGGCCGCGCGGGGGGCCCCGGGCGGGGGTGAACTACCGATGCGCTCGCCAGCGCCGAGGATTATGCTGAATCCGTCGAGAATCATAGGTGGCTTCATAGGTCGGCCCCCGGTGGGCATGAGGCTCCGTCATGAGTAATACAGAGAAGACCGTCGCCATCCTGGGCAACGGCGTCGTCGGTACCACCCTCGCGAAGGGTTTTGCGGCCCTCGGCTACCAGGTGATCTTCGGCACACGCGACGTGCGCAGCGCGAAGACCCGGGCGGCACTGGACGCCGTGCCCGGCGCGCGCGCCGCCTCCTTCGCCGAGGCTTCGAGCGCATCCGGCATCGCGGTGCTGGCGGTTCCCTGGAGCGGACTCGAGGCGGCAATTTTCACCGCCGGCCCGGATAATCTCGCCGGCAAGCTCGTGATCGACCCGAGCAATCCGCTCGACTTCGCCGGGGAGGTCCCCCAGCTGGCGATCCCGGCCACCGATTCGGCCGGGGAGCTGGTGCAGCGTCTGCTGCCCGAGTCGCAGGTGGTGAAGGCGTTCAACATCGTCACCGCGGCGCACATGGTGCAGCCCAGGCTCGCCGACGGCACACCCGACATGCTGATCGCGGGCAACGACGCCGGCGCGAAGGCACGCGTGGCGCAGATCCTCAAGGGCTTCGGCTGGCGCGCGCCGATCGACGTCGGCCCGATCGGCGCCAGCCGCTTACTCGAGAGCCTGGCGATGCTGTGGGTGATCTACGGTGTGCGCAACGATCACTGGACGCACGCTTTCAGCGTGCTCGGTCAGAAGCGCTGAGCGCTCATTTGAAGTAGGCGTGAATGACGTCGATCAGCTCATCGGCGGCGTCGGCGCGCGTCCCGGAGGAGACGCGGCCGAGCAGGTGCTCGCGCACGTGGTCCTCGAGCACTTCCGCCAGCAGGCTGTTGATGGCGCCGCGCGCCGCGGTCAGCAGATGCATGACGTCGGAGCAATCGGCCTCGCCCTCGAGTGTGCGCTCGACGGCCTCGACCTGGCCGCGGATGCGGCGGATGCGGTTGAGGAGCTTCTGCCGGTCGCGGACGGTGTGGGCCACGAGGCTCTCCTTGATACCTAACAGGGGTAATGTATAGCAATGTGTCCCGGCGCGGTATCGACGTCCGCGACTGCCTACCGCGAGGCCTGGCGGCGCGCGCTCGAGGACCCGGAGGGCTTCTGGGGCGAGCGCGCGCAGGCGCTGACCTGGGAGCGTCCCTGGGAGCGGGTGCTGGATGCGAGCCATGCGCCTTTTTACCGCTGGTTCACGGGCGGACGGCTCAACACCTGTTACAACGCGCTCGACCGCCACGTCGAGCAGGGCCGCGGCGAGCAGGCGGCGCTCATCTACGACAGCCCGGTGACCGGCACCGTGGCGCGCCTGAGCTACCGCGAGCTGCGCGACCAGGTGGCGCGCTTCGCCGGCGCGCTCGCCGCGCAGGGCGTCGCGCGTGGCGACCGGGTCATCATCTACATGCCGATGGTGCCGCAGGCGGTGGTGGCGATGCTGGCGTGCGCGCGCATCGGCGCGGTGCATTCGGTGGTGTTCGGCGGCTTCGCGCCGCACGAGCTCGCCAAACGCATCGACGACGCGCAGCCGGTGATGGTGATCTCGGCCTCCTGCGGCATCGAGGTGCAGCGCGTCATTCCCTACAAGCCGCTGCTCGATGAGGCGCTCGAGCTCGCGCACCACCGCGTGGGGCGCTGCATTGTGCTGCAGCGGCCGCAGGTCGCGGCCACCCTCGTCGCCGGGCGCGATCTCGACTGGTCGGAGGCGGTCGCTGCCGCGCAGCCTGCCGCCTGCGTGACGGTGGAGGCGACCGATCCGCTCTACATCCTCTATACCTCGGGCACCACCGGAAAACCCAAAGGCGTGCTGCGCGATCACGGCGGACACGCGGTGGCGCTCGCCTGGTCGATGGAGGCGATCTACGCCATGCAGCCGGGGGACGTGTTCTGGGCGGCCTCCGACGTCGGCTGGGTGGTCGGCCACTCCTACATCGTGTACGCGCCGCTCCTGGCCGGCTGCACCAGCATTCTCTTCGAGGGCAAGCCGGTCGGCACGCCCGACGCCGGCGCCTACTGGCGCGTCGTCGAGCAGCACAAGGTGAATGCGCTGTTCACGGCGCCGACGGCGTTTCGCGCCATCAAGAAGGAGGATCCGGCGGGCGCGCTCATCGCGCGCCATGACCTCGCGAGCCTGCGCACGTTGTTCCTCGCCGGCGAGCGCTGCGATCCGGACACGGTGCAGTGGGCGCAGCAGCAGCTGCGCGTGCCGGTGATCGATCACTGGTGGCAGACCGAGACCGGCTGGCCGGTGGCCGCGAACTGCCGCGGCCTGACGCCGCTGCCGGTGAAGCCGGGCTCGGCGAGCGTCCCCGTGCCGGGCTACGACGTGCGGGTGCTCGATGATTCCGGCAGCGCAGTCGCCGCCGGCACCATCGGCAACATCGTGATCCGGCTGCCGCTGCCGCCCGGGAGCCTGCCGACACTCTGGCAGAACGATGAGGGTTATCGCGACAGCTATCTCGCGCGCTTCCCCGGCTATTACCTCACGGGCGATGCGGGCTACATCGATGCCGACGGTTACGTGTGGATCATGTCGCGCATCGATGACGTCATCAATGTCGCGGGGCACCGGCTGTCCACCGGCGCGATGGAGGAAGTCCTCGCGGGGCACCCGGACGTGGCCGAGTGCGCCGTCATCGGCGTCGGGGATGCGCTCAAGGGACAGCTGCCGCTCGGGCTCGTGGTGCTGAAGGCCGGGGTCGCGCGCCCGCACGCGCAGCTGCGCCAGGAGCTCATCGAACGCGTGCGCCAGCAGATCGGGGCGCTCGCCGCCTTCCGCCACGTTGCCGTCGTGACCCGGCTGCCGAAGACGCGCTCCGGCAAGGTATTGCGTGCGACCATGCGCGCGATCGCCGATTCCCAGGGCTATGCCATGCCGGCGACCATCGACGATCCGCGCGCGCTGGAGGAAATCGCCGCCGCGCTGCGGCCGCTCGGTTACGCCGAAGGAGTTCGCACATGACAAGATGGCTCGCTGTCCTCTTGAGCGCCGTGCTGCTCACCGCCGCCGGTGCGCTGCGTGCCGATGAGTACGCCGATACCACCGAGTTGTTCCGCAATGCCGGTGAGAGCGCCGATTTCTTCAAACACTGTTACGGCTACGCGGTATTTCCCACCATCGGCAAGGGCGGGCTGGCGATCGGCGGGGCCTACGGCAGCGGTCGCGTGTACGAGAAGGGCGCCTGGATCGGCGACGCGAAGCTCACGCAGCTGAGCTTCGGCTTCCAGGCGGGCGGCCAGGCTTACAGCCAGATGATCTTCTTCGAGGACAAGCGGGCGCTGGATGAGTTCACCAGCGGCGACTTCGAGTTCGGCGCGGACGCGAGCGCCGTCGCGATCACGGCGGCGGCCGGCGCCAGCGCGGGCACCGCCGGCGCCAGCGCCAATGCGAGCGGCGGCAAGCGCGACGCGACCACGAGCGGCGCCTATTACAAGGGGAT
>JAGWMP010000261.1 GCA_028871705.1 Gammaproteobacteria bacterium | reverse complement strand
TAAGCGGTCGCGACCCAGTAGATCGCGCCCGCGGCGCCCGGCGTGCTGCCGAGCGCGAGCCGTCCGACGATGCGCCAGTCGACGCGGCGGCTGAAGCCGAAGGAGGCGGTCGCGGCGATCTTGGTGACCGCCGCGAACCACAGATCCGTGCCGACCGCCACTCCCGGGGCCTGACCGAAGATCAGGATCAGCAGCGGCGTCATGAGCGAGCCGCCGCCCACCCCGGTGAGGCCCACCATCAGCCCGATCACGAGGCCGGCGAAGACGTACAGGTAGGATTCCGCCATCGCGTCAGTCTATCCCGGAGCGAGCCGCCGGCGCCGCTCTTGAACCGGACGTCCGCTCGTGCGAGGGTGCCTACAGCCATGATCGACAAGGCTCTGCTCGAGCAGGCATGGGAGACGGTGCGCGGCGCGGTGCGCTGGACGCCCCTGCTGCATTCCGATTATCTCGACTCGGTGGTCGGCGCACGCGTGTTCCTCAAGGCCGAGTCGCTGCAGATCGGCGGCTCCTTCAAGATGCGGGGCGCGTTCTTCCGCGTCAGCCGCCTGTCGAGCGAGCAGCGCAGCCGGGGCGTCGTCGCCTTCTCCTCGGGCAACTTCGCGCAGGCGCTGGCGCTCGCCGGCCGCCGCGCGGGTGTACCCGTCACCATCGTCATGCCCCACGATGCGCCGCAGCGCAAGATCGAGCTGACGCGCCGCGCCGGCGCCACGGTCGTGCTCACCGAGCACGGCAGCCGCAACCGCGAGGAAGTCGCGAGCGAGCGCGCCCGCGAGATCGCCGCCGAGCATGCTTTCGCGCTGCTGCATCCCTTCGACGACCCGCTGGTGGTCGCCGGTCAGTCGACGCTGATGCGCGAGGTGCTGCTCGATGCGCAACGCGAGGCGCTGCGCATCGACGCCATCCTCTGCCCGGTCGGCGGCGGCGGGCTGATCGCCGGCACCGCGCTCGCCGAGAAGCACTTCGGCCAGGGCGCCGAGGTCATCGCGGTCGAGCCCGAGGCCTGCGACGACATGCGCCGCTCCCTGATCTCGCACAAGCGCGAACGCAACGTCGGTACGCCGCAGACCATCTGCGATGCGATGCAGGCGGTCAGCCCGGGGGCGGTGCCGTTCGAGGCCGCCGAGCATCTGATCGCGCGCGGCATCACGGTGGACGACGCCGCCGTGCGGCGCGCGATGCGCCTGGCGTTCGAGGAATTCAAGATCGTGCTCGAGCCGAGCGGGGCGATCGCCCTCGCCGCCGCTCTCGAGCGGCGCGCGGAGTTCGCCAACCGCACGCTGGTGCTCCTGTGCTGCGGGGGCAGCGTCTCGATCGACGACCTGCTGCGCCTCACGGCGACTACGCACTAGGAACTGCGGCGCGCACTCCCGGGTGATGCCGGTCGCGGCACGCGGCCAGCGCCGCGACGAACCGGTCGATGTCCTCGTCCGAGTTGTAGAAGTGCACGCCGGCGCGAATGTTGTCATCGCGCACCGAGACCACGATGTCCTGCGCCAGGAGCGCATCGAGCAGCTGCGCCGCCGCGCGCGCCGGCACGCACACCATCGGGCCGCGCCTGGCGTCGGCCGCGGGCGTCACGCTCGCCCAGCCGATACCCTCGAGCGCCTCGAGGCAACGGCGCGTCAGCGAGCGCACCCGTGCCTCGATCGCCTGCGTGCCGACTTCCAGGATGAGCGCGAGTCCCGCCTCGGCCGCATAACAGTTCACCACCGCCGGCGTCCCCGCCTCGAAGCGCCGCGCGCTCGGCGCCGGGCGGTTGGCGCTGATGTCCATGGCGAAGATGTCCTCCTGCGCGAACCACCCGGAGTGGGTCGGAGTCAGCTCGCGGATGAGCGCGCCGCGCACGTAGAGGAAGCCGATGCCCGCCGTGCCGAGCAGGTACTTGAGCATGCCGCCGACGGCGAAGTCGACGTCGAGCCGCCGCACGTCGACGTCGAGGCCGCCCACCGCCTGGTAGCAGTCGAGCAGCACCAGCGCGCCACGCGCGTGCGCCAGGCGCACGATCCCTTCGATATCGAGCCGCGCGCCGTTGCGAAAGCACACCTGGGTCACGGCGACCAGCCGCGTGCCGGTGTCGATCGCCCGCGCGAAGTGCTCGAGCGGAATGTCGCCGTGTGCGTCCCGCGGCACGTGCACGACGCGGGCACCGCGGGGCTCCTGGGCGTGCCAGATCTGGGCGCTGGTCGGGAACTCGAAATCGCTCACCACGACCCGGTTGCGCGGCCCGCCGAAATCGAGTGCGCTCGCGAGCGCATTAAGGCCCGCGGACGCCGAGGCGGTGATCGCGATCTCATCGGGCGCCGCGTGCAGCACGGCCGCCGTGGCGCGCCGCACCGCCTCGTTCTTCGCGACCCACACGTCCCAGTTGGCCCCGACCTCGAGGCGGTCGTCCATGTAGGCGTTGATGGCCGCGCGCACGCTGTCGGCGAGCGCGCAGTAGGAGCCGCTGTTGAGGTAGGTCTTGCGTGCCAGCACCGGGAAGCGGCGCCGCAGCGCCTCGAAGTCCGTCATGCCGCCCCCGCCTCGGGGCGCACCGCCCGCGCCCGCGACCGCCGCAGGAAATAGGCCGCCGAGATCAGCGCCAGCCACGGCACGCCGCAGCGCCACGAGGCACGAAAGCTCTCATTCAGCCCCATGGTGACGAGGATCGCCGCCAGCATCGTGAGCCCAGCGTACTGCATCCACGGGAAGAGTGGCATGCGCACCGGCAGCTCGCTCGCGCGGTGGCGGCGGCGGAAGCGCAGGTGGCTCAGCAGGATGAGCATCCACACCAGGATCGCGGCGAACAGCGCCACCCCGAGCAGCTCGCCGTAGGCGTTGGGCGTGAAGATCGAGACCGCCGCCGCGGACACGATCCCGGCACCCGAGACGAGGACCGCCGCGACCGGCGCACCACGGCGGCTGAGGGTGCCGAGCGCGCGCGGCGCGTACTCACCCCGCGACAGCGAGAACAGCATGCGCGCGCACAGGTAAATGTTGGTGTTCATGCTCGAGAGCGCCGCGCTCACCACCACGAAGTTCATGACGCCGGCGGCGTGCTTGATCCCTGAGTCGCGGAAGACGCTCACGAACGGACTCTGGGCGACCACCTTGACGCCGGTGGCCGTCCACGGCGCCAGCGTCACGATGACGGCGATGGCGAGCACGTAGAACACCAGCAGGCGCAGCAGCATGCTGCGCAGCGCCGCCGGGATGGCGCGTACCGGATCACGCGCCTCGCCCGAAGTCACGGCGATGAGCTCGATGCCGGTGAAGGAGAAAATCCCGACGATCACCGCCGTCCACACGCCGGCGAGCCCGTGCGGCGCAAACCCGCCCGGGAGACCCGTGAGATTGTGCGCGGCGCTCGCGAGATGCCCGCCGCCGAGGATGTGCGTCACACCGAGGATGATGAAGAACACGATGGCCGCGACCTTGATGAGCGCGAGCCAGGACTCCAGGGTGCCGAAGTGGCTCACCGAGCGCGAGTTGACGTAGAGGAGCACCGCGCAGAAGCCGAGCGCCCACATCCACACCGGCACGCCGGGGAACCACAGCCCCATGTAGAGCCCGGCCGCGACCGCCTCGCCGCCGATGGCGATCACCTGCGCCAGCCAGTAGGTGTAGCGGACCAGGAAGCCGGCCCAGGGATTGAGATAGGTTTCGGCGTAGGTGCCGAACGAGCCCGCCGTCGGATGCACCACGGCCATTTCCGACAGGCTGAAGACCATCGCCAGCGCCACGAATCCCGCGAGCACGTAGCTCACGATCACGGCCGGTCCCGCGAGTCCGATGGCGAGGCCGCTGCCCATGAACAGCCCGGTGCCGATCGCGCCCCCGAGGCCGATCATGACGATCTGCGTCTTGCCGAGGCCGCGCTGCAGACCGCTCTCGCGCTGACCGATCGGGTTGGAGCTCATGCAGCGGTGGTCATGATTTTTCAATATGACACAAGCGGCCCGGGCACAATAGTCCCGGAGCTTGAGCCGGAGAGCCCCCGTGAGACAGCCGAGCCTGACCCTTGCCGCCGCATGCGCGCT
>JAGWMP010000260.1 GCA_028871705.1 Gammaproteobacteria bacterium | reverse complement strand
CTCCACCAGCTCCGATTGCCGTATGCGTCCTGACATCGGGTGTCCGTTCGTTCCTACTCGAGCTCGCGGTCGATGACGAGAGCGAGACGGCTCGCGCTCCCCGGCTTCACCACCGCACTCTTGACGTAAAGATCGCCGCTGCCGGGCTGGGCCTGGCCGCTGCGGGAGATGCGCGCTTCGACGATGACGCGGTCGAACTGCGACAGCCGCCGTGAAGGAATCATCGCCATCGAGTCATCGAGTCTGAAGGTCACCGGCCAGCTCGCGGCGGTGGTCCGCAGCACGGCGAGCGGCGGTCCGGGAGAGTCGGCGGCCTTCGCGTAAATGAAGAGCGCGGCATCCGGCTGCACGCGGGCCGCGAGGCGGCCGTCGATGGACACGGTACCGGCGAGCGCGGCGCCCGCCGCCGCCGGCTCGCCGAGGAGCGCGGTGTCCTCGGCGATGTTGCCGTCGACGATGCGCGTGTCGGGCGATTCCGCCGGCAGCACGGCGCGGAGCTTGCGCCACCAGCCGAGCGCCTCCGCGAAGCGCCGTTGCTCGTGCGCCTGACTCGCCTTCAGCCACAGTGCCTTCGGGTTCGCGGGCTCGAGGGCCAGCGCCCGGTCGATGGCGGCACCCGCGGAACCGCTGAGCGAGCCGCCCGTCTGCGAGGCGAGCACGTCGGCGTAGTCGGCCCATGATTGCGCGCTCATGGCCTTCAGAGCGATAACCTTCTCGAGCGCCGTGCGCGCGGTGCGGTTGTCGCCGCCGGCGCGTGCGGCGTCCGCCAGGGCGAGCCATCCGCCCGCGTCGGCCGGATGATCGTGTACGCGCTTGGTCAGCTCCTCGAGCGTGGCGGCGGGAGCGGCGGCCGCGGCGGGCGGCATCGGGGCGGAGGCGCCCGCGCTCGCGCGATCGCCCGTGGCAGCGCGATTGCCGAGACTGTCCCCGGCCTCCATGAAAGCGGCGAGGCTCGCGGGCGTCGCGGCCGCGGGGTCGGGTGCGGCGCCGGCGACGTGCGCACGGGCGCGGCGCGCATCGTCGCCACGTCCGAGAAAGTCGTAGGCGCGCGCGAGGAGCTCCCAGTCGGCGTCGGTGCCGCCGTCGCGCGCGAGGCGTGCCTCGAGTCCGGCGACCGCCTGCTGCATCGACTGCGCGGCAGCACCGCCGGTGGCGTGCGGGGCGGCGCTCGCCACATCGGTCTTGCCGTGGCGGGCCAGTACACCGAAATAAAGAATCGCCGCGCAGGTGCCGAACGCGACGACTGCCGCGGCCACCAGCAGCGCCGGCCGTGTGCCGCGCAGGAACGCGAGCACGCGCCGCCACGACAGCGCGAGGAGAGTGGCCAGCGCTCCGGTGAGGAGGCCGGCCGCGAATGTCAGTGAGCCCATCGATTGAATCCCTGCGGGTCCTGTTACAGCGCGGCACGATAAGGAAGCGTTCCCGACAATACAGGCGCTCGCGGCGCCGCTCCTCCTGTCTCGCTTGGACGACAGCTTTGTCGTTTAAAGCAGACAATAAGGCTCAAAACCCACGCCTTTACGGGTTGGGAGTTTAACGTGTTACTTTTCCTTTCACGCAGCAAAACTCGGGCCAGCTGTGAATGCCTTCACAGTGTAAGGGTGCCCGGGGCGTGTTGAATGGGCCTTTGCCGGGCTCGCGGCCCTCGCGGTGGTGTTGGAAGTTTGGACCCCCTGACCTACCTCGTTTACGGAATTCCCTGCGTGCTGCTGCTCGGGTGGCACGTATTGCGGCGGCGTGCCCTCGAGAGGCGCAGCCGCGCGGCGCAGGAGAAAACCGGTGCCGCCGAGCCCGCCTCGCTCCACCCGCGGATCGACCCGGCGCGCTGCATCGGCTGCGGCTCGTGTCTCAAGGCGTGCCCCGAGCAGGAGCACCACGAGGTCCTCGGGCTGATCGGCGGGCGGGCGGTACTCGTCAGCCCGGGAGATTGCATCGGCCACGGTGCCTGCCGCACCGCTTGTCCGGTGGATGCCATCACGCTGGTCTTCGGCAGCGAGCGGCGCGGTGTCGACATCCCGGTGGTCTCGCCGAACTTCGAGTCATCGGTACCCGGCATGTTCATCGCGGGTGAGCTCGGGGGCATGGGTCTCATCCGCAACGCCCTCGAGCAGGGGCGGCAGGCCATCGAGGCCATCGCCGCGCGCCGCGGCGGCGCTCGCGGCGCCGCTCTCGATGTGGTCATCGTCGGTGCGGGGCCGGCGGGCTTCGCCGCGACCCTCACGGCCAAGTCGAAGGGCATGCGCTACGTGACGCTCGAGCAGGAGTCCCTCGGCGGCGCCGTGTTCCAGTACCCGCGCGGCAAGCTGGTCATGACGGCGCCCGCGACGTTGCCGTTGCTCGGCAAGGTGAACTTCCGCCAGACCAGCAAGGAGTCGCTGCTCGAGTTCTGGCAGAGCGCCGAGCGCAAGACCGGTGTCACCATCAACTACCGCGAGCGCGTCGAGGACATCACGCCGAGCGGCGACGGCTTCACCGTGAAATCGAACAAGGCGACCTATCAGGCGCGCAGCGTGCTGCTCGCGATCGGCCGCCGCGGCACGCCGCGCAAGCTCGGAGTGCCGGGCGAGGAGTTGCCGAAGGTGGTCTATCGGCTGATCGATCCGGAGCAGTATTCGGGCCGCCGCGTGCTCGTGGTCGGCGGCGGCGACAGCGCGCTCGAGGCGGCGGCGAGCATCGCCGAGTCCGGCAGCGACGCCGTGGTACTGTCCTATCGCGGTGCCGAGTTCGACCGTGCCAAGGCGCGCAATCGCGAGCGGCTGCAGAGCGCGACGCGCGCCGGACGGCTGCAGGTGCTGATGAAGTCCAATGTCCGGCAGATCGAGGCCGGCGAAGTGGCCCTCGAGCACGAGGGCTCTCTCGTCACGGTCGCCAACGATGCGGTGATCGTGAGCGCCGGGGGCGTGCTGCCGTCGGAATTCCTCAAGCGCATCGGCATCAGCGTCGAGACCAAACATGGCACGGCGTGAGTGCGCGCTGGCGCTCCTGGGCCTGCTCGCGGCCGGCTCCGCCTGGGCGGTGTCGCGGCCCGCCGATCCACTCGCCGAGGTCAAGAGCGCGATCCGCCTGAAGAACTTCACGGCGGCCGCGGCTTCGCTGCAGCGGCTCGCCGCCGCCGGCAACGCCGAAGCTGAATACCTCTATGGCGTCGTCTACCTCAACGGACTCGCCGGGCCGGCCGATCCGGCGGTGGCGCGCACCTGGCTCGAGAAATCGGCCGCGCAGGGCAACGCCCGGGCCGCCTTCAGCCTCGCGACGCTCTGCAGCGAGGCGACGCCGCCCGATACGTCATGCGCCGAGCACTGGCTGGCGCGCGCCCGCACGCTCGGCTTTCGTGCTCCGGCGTCGGTTGGTGCGGCGCGCGCCGGGCCCGAATCGCTGCCGGCGAGCCTGTCACCCGCGGCGCAGCTCAAGGATCCCGCCGTGCGGCGCGAGGCGCTGTGGCTCGCCGCCGCTGATGCCGATCTGTCCGCGCTCGAGGTGCTCGCCGATCCGGGGCTCGCCCGTGCCACCGATGAATTCGGACGCGGTGCGCTTGCGCGCGCGGCCGAGGCCGGCTCGGCGGAGGCGGTCACGCTGTTGCTGCGCCGGGGAGCGCCCGTGGATCAGGCCGACCAGTACGGCATGACGCCGCTGATGCTGGCGGCGCGGGCGGGCGCACCGGCAGCGGTCGCTGCGCTGCTCGCGGCGCACGCCAGCGTCGCCGCGGCCGACCGCGCCGGTAACACCCCGCTCATGCATGCCGCGGCGGGCGGACGGCTCGACGCGGTCGACCTGCTGCTGGCCGCGGGGGCCAAGGTCAGCGTGCGCAATGCCGAGGACTGGTCGGCGCTCGACTTCGCGCAGCAACGGGGTGCCGCCGACGTGGAGGCGCGGCTGCGGGAGAAGGGTGCGACGGCTCTGGCACGCCACGCCATCGAACGCGAGAGCACACCGGACAGCGTGCAGCGGGCGGCGCACGATCTATATGCCGGCTGGCCGGACCTGGCGGTCGCGGCGGCGCGCCCCGCGCCGCAGCTGCTGCGGGCGGTA
>JAGWMP010000259.1 GCA_028871705.1 Gammaproteobacteria bacterium | reverse complement strand
CAGTGCGAGCGCCCCGAGACTCAACTTCGCGATCAGCACCGCGCCGGCCTCGTTCAGGCGGCTCACCACCGCGGCATTGGTCGCGGGAATACGGTCCCGGTAGGGCTCGGCTCCGTAGGTCGTCGGGACGCCGGCGGTATCGAGCAGGTCCTTCGCGCCCCAGGGAATCCCGTGCAGAGGTCCGCGATAGCGGCCCGCGGCGATCTCGCGATCCGCCTGCTGCGCCTGCGCGAGCGCGGGCTCGCGCATCAGGGTGATCACGCAGCGCAGCCGGCCGTCGAAGCGCGCGATGCGCTCGAGGTAGATGCGCGTCAGCCTTTCGCTGGACAGCGCCCGCGTCTCGATCCAGCGCGACAGCCGCCATACCGGCGCGTAGGCGATGTCGGCATCGGCGGCGGGCACCGGGCCCGCGGCGCGGGCGCTCGGCACGAAGCGTGCGGCGCCTGGCCATGGCGCCTCGCCCGGCAGCACCGGATTGCAGATCGAGTAAGGCGCGAGCGTCGCGGGCAGCGCGACCCGGCGCGGGCCGCTGCGCCGCTCGTGGATGGTGGCCATGCTGCTGCGCCAGTTCTCGGCGGCCTGCGCGCGCTGTGCGGCGCTCAACTGCACCGCCACGAGTTTTTCCGCTTCCGCGAAGGTCGCCGCGCTCACCTCGGGGCCGGCGGCGGGTGCGGTGCCGAAGACCGGCGGTGAGGCGGGCGGCGTCTCGGGCATCGGCGAGACCGGCGGCGGCCCCCCGGAGCTGGCGCGCGCCACCGCGGGCCCGAGCAGCGCTGCACAGGAAGTCATGAGAAACTCGCGGCGCGATCCTGACATGATATGACCTCGTTCCGAGCGCGCCGATCGTATGTCACGCAAGCCGCCGCTGCATCCCGCCCTGTCCGCCCTCGCGATCGGCGCCCTCGGCGTCGTGTTCGGCGACATCGGCACGAGCCCCCTTTACACCTTCAAGACGGTGCTGGATCTGACCGGCGGAAACACTGCGCCGACCATCCTCGGCGCGGTGTCACTGCTCGTGTGGACACTGATCATCGTGGCTTCGGTCAAGTACGCCGCCTTCGCCATGCGGATCGACAACGACGGCGAAGGCGGCATCCTTGCCCTGATGGCCCTGCTCGGCGTGAAGCGCTACCGGCGTCCGGTGCTGGTCATGCTCGGCCTGTTCGGTGCCGCGCTCATCTACGGGGACGGCGCGATCACGCCGGCGATCTCGGTACTGTCCGCGCTCGAGGGCCTGACGATCGTCGAGCCCTCGCTGCAGCACTACGTGCTGCCGCTCACGGTGGCGGTGCTGCTCGGCCTCTTCCTGGTGCAGCCGCTCGGCACGGCGCGCATCGGCCGCGCTTTCGGCCCGGTGATGACGCTATGGTTCGTGACGATTGCACTGCTGGGGGTCGTCGGCGTGGCGCGCCACCCCGGCATCCTCTGGGCGCTCAATCCCTGGTACGCCCTCGACTACCTCGCGCACGGCGGGCGTGCGGCGTTCCTGGTACTGGGCGGCGTGTTCCTGTGCGTGACGGGCGCCGAGGCGCTGTACGCCGACATGGGGCATTTCGGCGCACGCCCCATCCGGGTCGCCTGGTCGGCGCTGGTATTCCCGAGCCTGGTGCTGAATTACGCCGGCCAGGGAGCCATTGTGCTCGCCGGCGCCCCCACCGACGGCAATATCTTCTACCGCCTGTGCCCGCAGCCGTGGCTCGTGCCACTGGTGCTGCTGTCGACGGTCGCGACCATCATCGCCAGCCAGTCGATCATCACCGGGGCCTTCTCGATGACGCGCCAGGCGATCACGCTCGGCTGGATGCCGCGCCTGAAGGTGGTGCAGACCTCCGGCGAGGGCTACGGACAGATCTACGTCGGCACGGTCAACTGGCTGATGATGCTCGTGACCACTGCGCTGGCGCTCGGCTTCCGCAAATCCGACAACCTCGCCGGCGCCTACGGCGTCGCCGTGTCCGCCACCATGCTGTTGACGACGGTGCTGCTCTACAGCGCCATGCGCGATATCTGGAAGTGGAGCCCGCTCGCGAGCGCGGCGGTCGCCGCGGTCTTCTTCAGCGTCGACGCAGCCTTCTTCGCCTCCAACATGATGAAGGTGCTGGAAGGCGGCTGGGTGCCGCTCATGCTGGCGGCGCTCGTCTACGCGACCATGTACATCTGGCACCGCGGGCTCGCGGCCATCCGCGAGCGCGTCCACGAGCACCCGCTGCCGGTCGCCGATTTCCTCGCCGCCATCGCCCGCGACGGCGTGGCGCGCGTGCCGGGCACGGCGGTGTTCCTGACACGGGTCAAGGACGCGACGCCGCCCGTCATGCTCTGGTACGTGCGGCACAGTCACGCCCTGCATCAGAAAATCATCGCGGTAACGCTGGAAACCGCCTCGGTGCCGCGGATTCCTGCGGCCGAGCGCATCCGCCTGACGGAGGTTGCGCCGAGCTTCTGGGTGGTGAGCGCCTGCTACGGCTTCATGGAGCGCCCGGATATGCCGCGGTTGCTGCGCGAGCTCGCGATCCGGGGCTGCGGCGTGGACCCCGAGCGGCTCACCTACTTCGTCGGCTCCGAGCGCATCGTGCCGCGCGAGGACGGGGCCGGCCTGCCGCGCTGGATCGAGGCGCCGTTCGGCTGGCTGCTGCGCAATTCCCTGCACGTCCCCGACTATCTCAACGTGCCACGCGAGCAGCTGATCGACCTCGGCCGGCAGATCTCCATTTAGGCCCGCCGCCGTGCGTGTCATATAATTGTCAAGGTCCGAGGGTGAGTGGTGCCGGGGAGCTCCGCGAAGATGATGCGTCTGCCTCAAATGTTGCTGGTACTCGCGGCCGTGCCATTCGCCCCGGCCCGGGCCGACGATCCCTGCAGCGCGTTCACCTGGGACGTGCGCCACGAGCGCGATCTCTTCGGCAAGGACGCGCTCGACCTCGCCAGCGGCAAGGCGCTCGCCGACGCCCCGGCGCTCGCGCCCGAGCGTCTCTACGAGCTCGAGCTGCGCGCCCAGCCGGAGGTGAGCTTTGCCGCGCCGCCGAGCCGCGTCTGGCCCAAGGAGGCCACCTACGCGGGACTGGCGCGGCTCACCGTCGAAGCCGCCGGCGTCTATCGCTTCGCGCTCGATCAGCCCGCCTGGGTCGACGTGGTGGTGAACGGCGCGGTCCTGCCTTCACGCGACTCGCAGGGGCGCTCCGGCTGCAACGCTCCGCACAAGCTCGTCGAGTTCGCCCTGCCCGCCGGCAAGCCCGTCACGCTCGAGTTCAGCGCGAGCGTCACGCCGTCGCTGAAGGTAACGGTCACCCGCTCGCCGGGCCAATAGAGCCATGGGCCGCCGCGGCCCTGTAGGCTAGGCGACCCATGTCCGAGGCGACCGACCGGCACAACGAGCCAGCGCCCGCCGCTGCGGCGGCCCCGGTCTCCCCGTGGGGTGCCCTGCACGTGCGGGTGTTCCGCTGGCTGTGGCTCGCCACCGTCGTCAACAACGTCGGCGGCTGGATGTACAACGCCGCCTCCGGCTGGCTCATGACCAGCCTCAACCCCGACCCCTTCATCGTCTCTCTCGTGCAGGTTGCCAACAGCCTGCCCTTGTTCGTGTTCGCGCTGCCGGCGGGCGCGCTCGCCGACATGATCGACAAGCGCCGCTTCATCCTGGTGCTCGAGATCCTCACCACGGTGTTTTGCACCGCGTTCGCGCTGCTGGTCGCCTGGAACCGGGTGACGCCCATGCTGCTGCTGGTCTTCATCGCGCTCATCGGCACGCTCGGGGCCATCGAGACCCCGGCCTGGCAGGCGATCACGCCGCTGCTGGTACCGAAGCCGGCGCTGTCCTCGGCCGTCGCGCTCAACAGCCTCGGCGTCAACATCAGCCGCGTCGTGGGCCCTGCGCTCACGGGCGTGCTGATTCTCGGCGCCGGCATCGCCGCGCCCTTCTGGGTGAACGCCGTGAGCAACCTCGGCGTGATCTTCGTGATCCTCGCCTGGCGTACCCCCGCCGCCGAGCGGGTCCGCGCGCTGCCGCCCGAGCATTTCTCGGGCGCGGTGCGCGCGGGGCTGCGCTATGC
>JAGWMP010000258.1 GCA_028871705.1 Gammaproteobacteria bacterium | reverse complement strand
AGGAGCTCCTCGGCACCGGCCTCGGCCGCCGAGATCGCCACGCCGACGCTCGCGCCGACCCGCACCTCGCGGCCGTCGAGCTGGAAGGGCATGTTGAGCGCCGCGATCAGCGCATCCGCCACCCGCCCGACCTCGCTCGAGCGCTCGACGCCCTCCATCAGGACCGCGAACTCATCGCCGCCGAGACGCGCCACCGTATCGGAGGAGCGCGTGGTCTGCAGTACCCGGTGCGCGACCGCCTGCAGCAGGCGGTCGCCGGCATCGTGACCGAGGGAGTCGTTGATGTTCTTGAAGTTGTCGAGGTCGAGGAACATGACCGCGAGACAGGCGTGACCGCGCTGCGCGAGGGTGAGCGCGTGCTGCACGCGGTCGCGGAACAGGTTGCGGTTGGCGAGCAGGGTGAGCGGATCGTGGAAGGCGAGCTGCCGCAGCTGCTCTTCCAGCGCCTTGCGCTCGCTGATGTCGCGGAAGTTGAGCGCCAGGCCGCGCACCGCCGGATCCTGCGTCAGGTTGCTGCCGACCGTCTCGACCACGTAGCGCTTGGCGCCGCGCTCGACGCGCAGCTCCACCGGGCCCACGGTGCTCGCCGGCGGCGCCGCCGCCACCTCGGCGAGAAAGGCGCGCAGCTTCTCCGCCTCCTCGCCCGCCCACAGCTCGAGCAGGCTCCTGCCGGTGATCTCCGCGGGCGTCAGGCCGAGGGTGCGCTCGGAGGCCGGCGAAGCGAAGCGCAGCACGCCGTCGGGCTCGACGATCATGATGACGTCGGACGCGTTGGCGATGAGCGAGGCGAAGCGGTCTTCGACCATGCGTGCCGCACGGCGCTCGCGCGCCAGCGCATCGCCGCGCAGCACCACGCTCTGGCGCACCATGAGGAGCAGCGTCAGCGCGAACACGATCATGGTCATCATGTTCGCAGGGCCGCTGACGTCGCCGCGCGACAGATAGACCAGCATGAGGAAGGCGGCGAGCATCGCCGCGTAGGGCAGCGCCCGCGCCAGGGCATCGGCGTTCTGCGAGGCGGCCGGCTGCGGTGCCGCCATCCACTTGAGCTGCACCCGCGCCGCGGCGGCGAGCGGCACGTAGCAGACGAGGTACATGACATCGCCGGTGTCGCCCGGCAGGTAGTAGCCGCGCATCTTGGCGAGCGACCAGACGATGTCGCCGGCGAACATGGTGGCGAAGCCGGTGAGCAGCAGCAGCGGCACGCGCTGGCCGCCGAGATTGCCCGAGCCGGTAAGCAGCAGCACCCCGAGCATCAGCAACAGCACGCAGTCGAGCGTCAGGTAGGTCTGGCTCAGGACCTGCTTCAGGACCGACGCCTCGTGCTGCTGCGCGGCCGGATGCAGCACCAGAAACCAGAAGAAGGCCCCGAAGCCCACCGCGAAGATGGTCGCGTCCATGGAAAGCTGGATCCAGGGCACGCGCACCGCGGCGGCGCGGATCAGGAAGATCGCCGCGGTCGGCAGGGCGAGATAGAAGCCGCAGTAAAGAAAGTCACCCGGGCCCGGGAAGGGGTCGATCGGGGGGTTGTGCAGCCACGAGGTGACGCCGATGCACTCGCCGACGATGTAGAGGCCGAGTGCGCAGGCGAGTGCCAGCCAGGCACGGCGCAGGTTCCCCGCGGGTGCGTGGCGCGCCGTGATCGCCGCGATGACCGTGGCGACGGCGCCGGCGGGCAGGCACCACACGAGGCCGACGTAGTGCGTGATCACCGGGCCCAGAAATCCGGTGAGCATCAGGGTCGCGCCGACCGCGCAGTAGACCACGAGCCCCGCGAACAGTCGGTCGACCCACCGCGAGCCGGTATCGGGGCGAGGGGTTGGCGCGGCTGTTACGGGTATTTCCACAGCGAGTCTAGGTATTTGCCAGAATGTCCGGGCGCGGCAATCCCTGCCTTGACCGAAGAGTCGGCCGCCCGAGGCGAAATTTGAGGCTAAATCGCCGCGGCCGCTAGAAATTAATCCACTCGACGTGACGCAGTTCTCTCCGCAATAAGTAGAACTGGGCAATCGGTCCGATTTGCGGCCGGGGTCAGTGCGCGCGCGCCGGCGGCGCCGCGGCAAGTCCGATGGCAGCTGGCGACCCGGATGACCGCGCCAAGCCGCCGGCGGGCGCCCGGCTCCACCTTCAGGCACGCTCCGGGATGAGCGGCAGCACCACGTGCGAGGGACGCGCGGCATCGAGATACACGGTGTTGCGCGCCACGCGCCGCGTGAGTCCCGTGCCCTCCGGCGCACCGGTGTTGGGATTCACGTCGAAGTGCGGAAAGTTGCTCGAGGAGACGTCGAGCCGGATGCGATGACCGCGCACGAAACGGTTGGAGGTGGGAAACGCCGCGACTGTGATCCGGTACACCTCGCCCGGCTGCATGAGGGCCGGCCGCTCGAAGGAGTCGCGGTAGCGGCAGCGCAGGATCCCGTCGGTGAGGTTGAGCGCGAAGCCCTGCGGATAGTCCTCGCTCGGCGGATAGACGTCGATGAGCTTCACCGTGAAGTCGGTGTCGGGAGCATCCGAGCTCACCCACAGGTGCGCCTCGATCGCGCCGGTGACCTCGGTATCCGCGGCGAGCGGCTCGGTCTCGAACACCAGCACGTCCGCACGCGCCGCGACCGGCAGATACGGGGCGCGCGCACCGTACACTTCCGGACGCTCGCGCTGATCGTAGCCGCCACCGCGCATCAGCGGCTCCCCGGAAGTGACCGTCCCGCCCATGGTCGGCACCGGATGCCCGGGGTCGAAGTCGAAACTCTGCGGCTGCCCGTCCGGGGGCGGTCTTGCCGTCGTCAGCCGCCCGTCGCTCGCGAGGTAATAGGGCGTCGGCCGCTGATCGGGAATCGGCCAGTCGCGCTCGCTGCGCCACGACCCGCCGTGCTCGAGGCGCCCCGCGGCGCTCTTCCTGCCGCTGCCGCCGCCCATGACGAACAGCCGCACCGGCGGCTGCTCCCCGCCGTGGCCCGCGCCCTTCAGATACCGGTCGAACCAGGCGAGCCGCCGCGCGAAGAGGTCGCCGCCGTCGGCATCGAGCGTCGCGCCGGCACCGAACTCGACCTCGCCGGCGAAGGGAGCCGAGCGCGCCCCGTGCGTCCAGGGTCCCATGATGAGGCGCACCGGACCGCGCTTGGCGCGGGCGAGCCCCTGGTAGTTCTCGGTCGCGGTGCGCGCATAGGCGTCGTACCAGCCCGAGAGGTGCACCATCGCCGCATCCGCGAAGGCCTCATAGTAGCCCGCTGCGTAGAGACCGAGCTGCTTCCAGTAGGCATCGAAAGTGCCGTGCTGCCACTGCTCGTAGACATAACTCTCGTACTCGGGAATGGGGCTGAGCGGCGTGTGGCCGCGCTTCCACGGCATGCTGGCGAACCAGGCCTTCAGATCGATCGCCTTGAGGGCGGCGAGGCGCCGCGGATCCCGCTGCACCTCGGGGCTCTCGAGACCCAGGTTATAGGCCCAGGTGACCTGCTTGAGCTCGAACGCGCCGCCCTGGCGGATCCCGCCCTGGTAGGCGTTCGAGAAGCCGCCGCAGTCGATGTACATGGCCTTGAGCCCCGGCGGGTTGAGGCAGGCGAGCGCCACCTGGGTGTGCGCGGCATAGGAGAGCCCCATGGTGCCGATGCGCCCATCGCTCCAGGGCTGCGCCGTGAGCCAGCGGCAGGTATCGAAGCCGTCGGCGCCCTCGCTCAGGTACTTGACGAACTCACCCTCGGAGTCGTGCCGGCCGCGGCAGTCCTGGAAGATCACGACGTAGCCGTGACGCACGTAGTACGCCGCCACCTCGGCGCGCGTCCTCGGGGTGGGATCGGCCACGGTGATGTCGCGGAAGTAGGTGGCGTTGCGTCCGTAGGGCGTGCGCTCGAGGATCGCGGGGAAGCGTCCGGGGAGTGCGGCGCCGCCGCGCGCCGGGCGATACACGTCGGTGGCGAGGTGCACGCCGTCGCGCATCGCCACGCGCACCCCGCTCTCGAGGACAACGTCATCCGGCAGGACCGCCGCCGCGGCCGCACTCGCCGCGGCCGCACTCGCCGCGGCGCGCACGCGCGCGAGGCTCGCCGCGCCGAAGCACC
>JAGWMP010000257.1 GCA_028871705.1 Gammaproteobacteria bacterium | reverse complement strand
CGCCGTCCCCCGCTCCTCGCCACGACGCCGGGCGTGCGGCCGCTGCCGCCGGCGGCGCGCTGGATCCTGAGGGGCGGCGCCGACGCGCGCGCTGCGGCCGCGGCGGCGCTGCAGACCCCGATCCCGGACCAGGCGTGCCGCGCGGCGGGCGCCGGCGGGCGGGCGGCGCTGTGGCTCGGACCCGATGAGTGGCTGCTGCTCGCCCCCGCCGCCGATGGGGATGTGGTCGCCGCGGCGCTCGCGGGCGCGCTCGCCGCCACGCCGCACTCGCTCGTCGACGTGAGCCACCGGCAGGTCGCGCTCGAGCTCACGGGGGCGCAAGCCGCGCTCCTCCTCGCCGTCGGGTGCCCGCTCGATCTGGAGCCCGCCGCCTTCCCGGTCGGCATGTGCACGCGCACCATGCTGGCCAAGGCCGAGATCGTGCTGTGGCGCACCGGCCCGGAGGTATTCCGCATCGAGGTGTGGCGCTCGTTCGCCCCTTATGTCAGCGCCTTCTTCGGCGAAGCCGCGCGCGGCATCGCCTGAAGTCGGGCGCGGAAGAATCGGGCAAGGTACGGTCGCAATTGGAGTGCCCGTAAAGCAGCCGCTGGCTACACTGCGCCGCAGGCCGCCATCGGACTCGGAGAACTCATCCCGTGAAGACCCACGTTCGTGTCCTCGTCATCGGTGGCGGCGTGGTGGGCGTCAGTACGCTCTATCACCTCGCCAAAAAGGGCTGGGCCGACATCGCCCTGATCGAGCGCTCCGAGCTCACCGCCGGCTCCACCTGGCACGCGGCGGGTCTGCTGCCGCTCTTCAACATGAGCTACACCGTGGGGCAGCTGCACAAGTATTCGGTGGACCTCTACAAGCGGCTGCCGGCCGAGACCGGGCAGGACGTGAGCTTCCACGTCACCGGGAACCTCCGGCTCGCGACCAATCGCGACCGCATGGACGAGTACCAGAAGTACTGCGGCACCGCCAACACCATCGGCGTGCCCTTCGAGGTGATCACGCCGGCGCGGGTCAAGGAGCTGTGGCCGCTCATCGAGCTCGGCGGCTCCGCCGAGACGCCGGCGATCGTCGGCGCGCTCTATCACCCGCACGACGGCCACATCGCGCCCGCCGACCTCACCATGGCGCTGCGCAAGGGCGCGCGCGCCGCGGGCGCGGAGATCTACGAGCAGACCGAAGCGACCGCCTTCGAGCGCACGCCCGCGGGCGAGTGGCAGGTGCGAACCACGCAGGGCGACATCGTCGCGCAGCACATCGTGCTCGCGACCGGCAACTATGCGCGCCAGGTGGGGAGGCTCCTCGGCCTGAACGTGCCGGCGATTCCGGTGGAGCATCAGTACATCGTCTACGACGAGTCGCCGGAGCTCATGGCGTACCGCAAGGCCGGCGGCCGCGAGCTCGCGGTGCTGCGCGAGTCCGACAAGTCGTATTACCTGCGCGAAGAGCGCATGGGCTGGATCCTCGGTCCCTACGAGAAGGGCGCACCGGCGCGCTTCGCCGACGGCGTCCCCGACTGGTTCGGCCGCAGCCTCTTCCCCGGCGATCTCGACCGCCTGGTGCCGCACGTCGAGGCGGCCACCCGTCGGGTGCGGGCGCTCGAGAACTGCGGCATCAAGGACATCGTCAACGGTCCGATCTCCTATACCCCCGACGGCAGTCCCCTCATCGGCCCCGCCTGGGGCGTACCCAACGTGTGGCTGAACGAAGGCCACAGCTTCGGCATCACGGCCGCGGGCGGCTCGGGCTGGCAGCTCGCCGAGTGGATCGTCGAGGGCGAGCCGGGCATCGACATGCTGGCGGTCGATCCGCGCCGTTTCGGCGCCTATACCTCCAAACGCTACGTCGTGCAGAAGAACGAGGAAACCTACCGCAACGTCTTCACCATTCACTATCCCGACGAGGAGCGTGCCGACGGCCGCCCGGCCAAGACCAGCCCCGTGTACGACAAGTTGAGCGCCCGCGGCGCCGTCTGGGGCCAGCGCTACGGCTGGGAGCGCGCCAACTGGTTCGCGCCGCCGGGCGTCGAGCGCAAGGACCGCTGGAGCTTCCGCCGCACGAACTACTTCGAGCACGTCGGCAAAGAGTCGCGGCTGATGCGCGAGCGCGTCGGCGTCATCGACCTCACACCCTTCACCAAGCACGAGGTCACGGGACCGGGCGCCGAGGCCTGGCTCGACCGCCTGGTGGCCAACAAGGTGCCTGCGAAGGTCGGCCGCATGGCGCTTTCGCATGCGCTCACGCGCCGCGGCGGCATCCGCTCCGAGTTCACCATCACCAGGATCGCCGACCAGCATTTCTACGTGGTGAGCGCCGGTGCCGCCGAGCGCTATGACGGCGACTACCTGCAGAAGCACCTGCCGGCGGACGGCTCGGTGGGACTGCGCAACATCACCAACACCCGCGGCACCTTCATGCTCGCGGGGCCGAAGTCGCGCGAGGTGCTCGCGCAGCTCACCGACTCACCGCTCGACAACGCCTCCTTCCCCTGGCTCACCGCGCAGGTGATCGAGGCGGGCCTCGCCGTCGATGTGTACGCGCTGCGCGTCAATTTCGTCGGCGCCCTGGGGTGGGAGCTGCACTTCCCCGTGGAATACGCGCATGGCCTGTTCGATGCGCTGTTCGAGGCCGGTAAGGCGCACGGCATCGGCATGGTCGGCATGCGCGCCATGGAGTCGTTGCGCATGGAGAAGTCCTACCGCATGTGGGGAAGCGATCTCACCCCCGACTACACGCCCTTCGAGGCAAGCCTCGACCGCTTCGTACGCATGGGCAAGGGACCTTTCATAGGCCGCGAAGCGCTCGAGAAACAGCTCGAGGCCGGCGTGCCGAACCGCTTCGTCACGCTCGAGGTGCACGGGGTCGCCGACGCCGATCCGCTCGGCAACGAGCCGCTGTTCGATGCGGGCGGACGCATGGTGGGCCGGGCAACCTCCGGTTACTACGGCCACTGCCTGCAGAAGAGTCTCGCGATCGGCTATGTGCGTACCGAGCATTCCGAGCCCGGCACACGGCTCGGCATCCAGATTCTCGGCGAGCGCAAGCAGGCGACGGTGCTGCGCGAGTCGCCGTACGATCCGGACAACCTTGAGCTCAGGGCCTGAGCAGGCGACGGGCCTGCGCCGCTAGTGCGCGGCGCTGAGTCGCTCGAGACCATTCTGGGCGCGGCGATCGTCGGGAACCGCGGCCAGCGCCGCGTTGTAGTCCTGGCTGGCACGGGTGCGGAGCGTAGCGACCTCCGTTGCGGCCACCGCCGTCCCTGCCGCGGCAGCTACTCCGGCCAGCACATCGGCGCGATCGTCATACGCCGCCGGCGAGGCCAGCGCCCCGGGCAGCCGCTCGGCCGCGGAAAGCGCCTCCCCATATGCCTTCCTCTCGAGCTGCGCGAGTGCCAGGGCACGCAACGCGCTCTCGTTCCCGGGGTCTGTCCGGAGCGCTTCGCCGGCGAGCTGCACCGCATCCGGACCATCCGGGCCTCTCTCGCAGCGCACGCTAAGCAGCGCGAGCCGGCCCTGCACCTCCGCGGCGTTCAGGGCCACCGCGCTGCGGCTTCCGGCCGGCGCCGCCGGCTCGGCAAAATCCACGACGTAGGCGCGCGCGCTGTGGCGCATGTCCCCGACGAGTTCCTTATCGAGATCCTCGTAGCTCAGGCTGAAGCTGGCGGCGAACGCCGCCGCTTCGACGACACCGGTGCGCAGCATTCCCAGGTAGTGGTTGAACTCGCTGCGATGCTTGCCCTCGACGAAGATCTGGCGCGCCAGATACCACGACTCGGCTGCGTAGAGGTGCGGGAAATAGTGACCCTGTTCTTCCTCCTGCACGCTCAGCTTGAGGAAGGTGCGCATGGGAATGAAACCGCCCCTGCTCAGCGTCCACGCGTACTGCGGCAGGATGCCACCGATCGTGGCATGCGGGCCGTCGAATACCACGTCGGCAAACACTTCGGGCAGTCCCTGCGTGTACCAGCGTGGCCCCTTGTACTTGTTGTCGCTCTCGAGCAGCGAAGAGACGCATCCGAAGTTGGCCGGGTAGTACTCCCGTCCGTTGCTTAGCACCGAGGCATCGACAATGACGCTGTCGCCTAAACGTGAGATCCGGAAGGCGGAGCTGTAATCG
>JAGWMP010000256.1 GCA_028871705.1 Gammaproteobacteria bacterium | reverse complement strand
GGTTGCGCCTCGGCGCGCGCCTCGCGCGGCGGGGCGGGCGGCGGCGGGGCCGGCGCCGGGGGCGGCGCGGTGATGTGCTGCGTGCCGCTCACGGCGGGGGGCGCCGTGCCCTCCTTGAGCGCCGTGAGGCGTCCGGCCATCTCGCGCACCGAACGCAGATGCGCCAGCAGATCGTCGAGCTTGAGCACCATCGGCAGGAAGTCGTTGCCCGAGAGCTCGGCCTTCTTCTTCAGCTCGCTGACGACGTCCTCGAGCGAGTGCACGCGGGCGGCGATGCTGGAGAGACTGAGCGCGGAAGCCTCGCCCTTGATCGAATGCAGCTCGCGGAACAGTCCCGCGAGCTTCTTGCGGAACTCGGCGTCGGTGCGCGCCGGCTCCTTGAGGATGGTGTTGACGAGCTTCAGTCCCGTCTCCGCACCGTCGAGGAACGACACCAGCTGCAGCGGGTCGATGTGCATCATCGCCAGCATCATGTCGACCTGGGCGTTGGCGTTGTCCTGCGACTCCTGCAGCTCGCGCGCCAGCAGCACGCTGGAGGTGATGTCGCCGACCGAGCACAGCACGTGCTTGATGCCGGCCGGCCCCATGACGCGGTGGAAATCGAACTGCAGGTAGCGCGACTCCTTGCCGCCATGGCCGTTGTCCATGGTGATCTCGAGCTGGCCGAGCGGATTGATGCTCTTCATCAGGTTCTCGTGGGCGCGCTCGCCCCACAGGAGCTTGATGTACTTGGTGGCGGTGGCGAGGGTCGCCGCCGGCACCAGCTCCTTGAGCAGCTCCTCGAACGAGAGTCCGGCGAAGTCCTCGCGGCCGAACATGCGCGTGAGGGCCTCCGACCACACCGAGCCGATGCGATAGTTGGCGTCCAGCAGGAAGAAGCCTTCGCGCACGGTCTTGAGGATGTCGCGCGTCTGCTCCTGGGCCTCGCGCGCGACCCGCTCGTGGCGGGCGCGGGTCAGCTGGAACCAGGCGGCCGCGGCCGCCAGCACCAGCGCCGCGAGCACGCCGATCGACAGCAGCGCGCGCAGTCTCGAGGCCGCATCCGAGGCCTCGCGCTGCAGCGAGGTGGCGAGCGTCGCGAGCTGGCCCTGCAGCACCTTGGCGTTGTCGGTGGCGAAGATCTGCGCGCGCTTCACCTCGGCATAGTGCGTGCGCCCGTCGCGCGACAGGGAGCTGCCGGCCGTGTCCGAGTCCACGTACGGCTGGCCCGTGAAGGCCACCACCGGCTCGATCACCGGACCGTACTCGCGCCACAGCTGCAGCGCGCGGATCAGCTCGGGTGAGGTGACCGAGCCTGCGGCGTTGAGCTCCTTCAGCTGCCGGTCGAAGCGGCGCACCGTGCCCTGCAGGTCCTCGAGCGCCTGGCCGGAGTAGGCGCGCGCCTCGAGGCGGTCGCGCAGCGCCGTGAGCTGCTGGGTGATGTCGTCCGGATAGTTCTGCAGCGTGCTGGCGGCCTGCAGCGCCGTGATGTTGGCGCGCATCTGCGTCGCCAGGCGGAAGCCGATGAACAGCACCGCCCCCATGACGAAGGCGAGCAGCGTGCCGATGCCGGCGGTGACGAGTTGGCGACGGCGTTCTGTGCCGCTCAGGGTCATCGGAGCCTCTCCTGTACTACTGCTTCGGCAGCTCGAAGCGCACCAGCGTCCTGGTGGGCACTTCGACCGCGTTGCCGTCGACGATCACCGGCGCGTAGCGCCAGCGCTTCACGGCGCTGACGGCGGCCCGATCGAACACGCCGGCGGGCGTCGACTGCAGCACCTGCACGTCGCGCGTGTTGCCCTTGGCGTCGACCGTGAACGACAGCAGCACGCTGCCCGCGAGGCCCTTCGACAGGGCGCTCTGGGGATATTCCGGCGGCACGGTCTTCACGGCCTTGAGACTTGCGGCGAGCGTCGCCGGGTCGACGGCGCTGCCGCTCCTGGGCGCCGCGGCGCTCTGCTGCGCGGCCTGTATGTCCTTCGGGTCGGCGCCGAAGCGGCGTGCCGCGGCGAGGTCCTGGTCGGCGCTCCTGCCGGACTGCAGAGCCGCCCGCGCCCGCTCGAGCAGCAGCTTCGCGAGGTCGCGGCTCACGCTCAGGAGCGCGGCATTGTCGGGATCGGCCGCCTGCAGCTGCGTCAGGTAATACGCGGCACTGTCCTGGGCGGGATCGGTGAGGCGACCGTCGCGCACGCGCTCGCGTGCGAGCTGGGCGAAGCGGTCGCCCTCGGCACGCGTCGCCTTGGCCTGGGCCCCGGCGAGATCGCGCTGGAAGGCGCCGATATCCGCGGCCGACATGCCCGCGGCGCGCGCTTCGTTGAGCCAGCGATCCGCTTCGGCATTGTTTCTGGCGACCGCCGCTTCGCGCGCCTTGCGCAGGTACGCGGCGCTCAAGTCATGTGCGGCGCGCTGCGTGGCCGCATTCGCCGGCGCGGCGCTAAGCAGCTGCCGCAGATAGCTCCTGGCGCTGTCGTCGGCGGGATCCACGAGCTTGCCGTCGCGGATACGATCCGCCACGAGCCCGGCGAGACGCTGCACCTTCGCCTCGTCCTGGCGGCGGGCGATCTCGCCGCGCCACTTGGCGAGCTGCTCCCCGGACAGTACGCCCGACTGTTGCGCCTGGCGCAGGAGCGCGGCGGCGCGGTCCGGGTTGCCGTCGGCGAGCGCCTTGGCGAGCTGTGCGTTGGCGAGCCGCGCGCCGAGGTCGGCGACGCGCGGATCGTCGGGAACGGCGGCGCGGAAGTTGGCGAAATCCTGGGCCGCCTCATCGAGGCGGCTGGCGCTGAGTGCCTCGTCGAAGCGGCTCGCGATCACTCCGGCGACGCGGCCGAGGCCGTCGCGGGCCTCGCCGTCGCTCGCATTCGCCGCGACCGCGGAACGGTAGTAGAGCAGCGCGTTGTCGCCGGCCGGTTCGGTATAGCGGCGCTCTTTCATGGCGAGCCGCGCCTTCTCGAGGAGCTCGTCCACCTTGCCGTGGACGATCGAGAGCTCGGGCGTGGGGGCAGGCGGCAGCGCCGCCTCCGCGGGCTCGGCGGCGGTGGGCTCCGCGGGGGTCGCGGCAGGCGCGGTGGCGTGTGCGGCGGAGGCCGCGGGTACGGCCCCCTTGTCGCGCGTGAAATACCAGCCGGCGGCGGCGAGGGCGCCCAAAGCCACCACGGCGATGAGCACGAGCGTGCGGCCCTTGCCGCGGCTCATGCCGGGAACCTTGAGGGCGGCGGCGCTGCGGGTCGATTCGACCTCGAGGTCGGCGGGAACCGCGGGCGTGGCCGGTGACAGTGCGGCCGGCGCGGGCGCGGCGGGCGTACGGCGTGCCGCCGCTTCCTCGATCACCCCGGCGAAGACCGCGAGCGTCTTGCGGGCATCGACCGGCGAGGACGGCAGCACCGCGAAGACCGCGGAGCCCTTGACGCTCGATGCGACCTGCCGCTCGAGCGGCGACGGGGCGAATACCAGGATGACGGCCTGCGGAGCACCCGCCTGCACCGCCTCCACCGTGGGACGCACCTCGTTGACCTGGTGCGCATCGAGCACCAGCACCTGGCCGCGCCGCGAGCGCCCGCCGAGGCTTTCGAGCGCGGCCTCGACCGAGTCTACCGGCCGGATGGAGGCCTGGCCGGCGAGCGCCTGGCCGAGCTCGAGCAGAAACTCATCCCGCGTGGTAATGGCGGTGACGTCGACCGACGGCTGAACGCTGGGCGGGGCGCCGGCGCTTGCCGCGGGCGGCGCCGCAGCCGGGTTGCGCGATGATCTGGATCCTGCACTGGCCACGTGGCGTGTCTCCACCCTTGATTGCGGTCACTGACGAAGCAAAGCAGAGGCCTCCGCCGTCCGTGAAGCGAGGCCGCCGCGATCAACAAATCCGCGGCGCGGAACTCCTCGGCGATGAGGATATGTAGCCTCGGAGAAAGGGGAGTGAGTCAGTTCACAATAACGACAGGGCACGTCGGTGCGCGGCGACGGCGATACCCAAAGTCTGAGCCACTGCTCGCTTCGCACGCGCGAGCTGAAAAAGGCGCGCCCGGCGGCATGCGCCGTGCCGCGCGGGCCGGGTACGCGCCGGCCGGCGGACCCCTGCGGCCGCCGGCGCGGTTCGCCGCGCGCAGCCGGCGCCGCCCCCGATCGGTGCGCGGCTGCACCGTTC
>JAGWMP010000020.1 GCA_028871705.1 Gammaproteobacteria bacterium | reverse complement strand
CTGCGTGTAGGTGATGAGGCCCGCGGCGCCGTCGACCTGGTTCGCCGAGATGCGGTTGAGAAGCGCGCCGGCATCGCGCCCCTGCACCAGGAATTTCCCCATGAACGACATGTCCATGAGGATCACGCCCTCGCGCGCGGCCTGGTGCTCCTCGCGCCAGCGCGGAAACCAGCTCGGGCGAGCCCAGGTGAGCGGCCCCGGGTCCGGCTGCACGCCGGGGCCGGCGTACCACGCCGGGCTCTCCCAACCGCTCACCTCGATGAAGTACGCGCCGGCGGCGGCGAGCTGCGCGTGGAACGGGGACTTGCGCACGCCGCGCGCCGTGCTGAGCGACATGAAGGGGTAATGGCACTTATAAACCATGCCGAGCGATTCGACGGTGCGCGCGCGGCGGTACTCGGGATTCGCCTGCGTGACGTGCAGCCGGTCGATGTTGAACCCGGTGACGTCGACGTCGGGAGTGCCGGTCACGATCCAGTGCGCCAGCACGCGCCCGAGTCCGCCGCCGGTCAGCACGCCGATCGAGTTGAGTCCCGCGGCGACGAAGTAGCCCTTAAGCTCCGGCGCCTCGCCGACGATCGGCCGCAGATCCGGCGTGAAGCTCTCCGGACCGCAGAAGAAGCGCTTCATACCGACTTCCTGGGTGATCGGCACGCGCGCCATGGCGCGCTCGAGGAACGGCGTCATGCGTTCCCAGTCCGGCGGCAACTCGCCGAAGGAGAAATCCGCCGGAATGCCCTCGACCCGCCACGGCGCACACACCGGCTCGAACAGGCCGACCATGAGGCCGCCGCCCTCCTCGCGGTAGTAGCCGTAAGCCGCCGGGTCCTCGAGCACCGGCATCTTCGGCAGGTCGCGGATGGGCTCGGTGATGAGGTAATAGTGCTCGGCGGCCTGGTTGGCGATGGTCACGCCGGCGAGCGCGCCGAACTGCCGCGCCCACATGCCGGCGCAATTCACCACGACCTCGGCGCGGATGTCCCCCTGTGCGGTACGTACGCCCGTGACGCGCCCGTGCGCCTGCAGCACTCCGGTGGCGGGCACGCCCTCGATGATGCGCACACCCCGCTGCCGCGCACCCTTGGCGAGCGCCATGGTGACGTCCACCGGATTCACGCGCCCGTCGTCCTTCACGTAAAAGCCGGCCTCGATGTCCTCGACACGCGCCAGCGGAAAGAGCTCGCGCACCTCGCGCGGTGAGATCTCGAGGACGTCGACGCCGCAGTAACGGTTGAACGCCGCGACGCGCCGGTATTCCTCGAGCCGATCCCGGTCGGCGGCGACCTCGATGAAACCGATCTGCGCGAGCCCGGTCGACTGCCCGGTCTCGCTCTCCAGGCGCCGGTACAGATCGCGCGAGTACTTGCGCATCTCGGTCGAGGTCTCGGAGGTCGAGCCGAAGGTCACCATGAGCCCGGCGGCGTGCCAGGTCGTGCCGGAGGTCAGGCGGTCGCGCTCGAGCAGCACGACGTCCTTCCAGCCCATGGCCGCCAGGTGGTAGGCGACCGAGGTGCCGATGATCCCGCCGCCGACGACCACGGCGCGCGCATCGGCGGGCAGACCGGCCGGCGAGGGGGTGGCGGCGTTCACCGCGGCGACCGCAGTCCGCCGTCAGCTGCCCTTGCCCCAGCGGTAGCTGAGGCGCAACCCGTAGACGCGCGGCTCGTTGGTCGTGAGCCGCAGGTCGAAATTACCGGTGTTGCTGTAGATGATCGCGTTCTTGTCCGTGAGGTTGGTGATGTAGAGCTCCATCAGCCAGCGGTCGCCCTCGCCTGGGTTCAGCCCGAGCCGCACGTTCATGATCGAATAGGACGGCTGCAGGATGCGCCCGAGGCCGGTGTTCTTGTCGAGCGGCGCGAGGCCGTTGTACATGTCGCCCTTGTGGGAGATGTCGAACTGCAGATAGCCGGACAGATCGCCGCTGAGCGGCTGGCTGTAGCGCACGTTCCAGGCCCAGTTGAAGTACGGCGCGAACGGCAGCCGCTCGCCGACGTAGCCCTGGTAGTTGGGGTCGGTGGTCGAGGTGATACTCGACTGCGTGTAGTTCACCGAGGCCTGCGTCGACCAGTTCTCGTTGGCGCGGAAATCGATGTTGGACTCCGCGCCGTAGATGTGCGCATCGCCCACATTGATGTTGTAGCTCGAGGACGGACATACCAGTGCGTCGTAGATGAGCGCCTGCAGGTCCTTCCAATCCATCTCGTAGACGGCGCCATTCCATAGCAGCCGGTTGTTCAGGCTGGTCGTCTTCCAGCCGATTTCGTAGTTGTTGAGCGTGTCAGGCGTGTACTGCTGGCTGACACCCGAGGCGTAGCAGCCCGGCGGATCGCCCGAGTTCGCGCCTCCCGGGCGGAACCCCTGCGCGAAGTCGGCGTACAGCATCACGTGGTCAGTGACCTTGTAATTGATGCCGAACTTGCTGTCCCACTTGTGCGAGCTGGTGCTGTAGGAGCTCGGCGAGTTCGGCGCGTAGGCGAAGCCGAGTATCGGTACGTTGTACGACTCGTTGTCGTGGAAGTGCACGACGCCGGCTTCCACGTTGAGCTTGTCCGTGATGTCGAAATTGATGTTGGCGAATTCGGTGGTCTGCAGGACCCATGAGGTCTCGGTGTACGTGTACCAGACCCCCGGCGGCAGCGTCGGCTGCGTCTGCTGGTAGTAGGTGAGCTCGTACTGGAAGGCTTCGCCGTTGGGCTGCAATCCCGGCATGTAATAGGTGTTGTTGTAGTTGCGGTCGATGGTCCGCTCCCAGTAGAGCCCCGCGAGCCAGTGCAGCCGCCCGCCCGACTTGGACGACAGCCGCAGCTCGTTCGACCAGCGCTGCGGGTCGATGTTGTAGGAATAGTATTGCAGCGCCGGGTTGCATCCCGTATACGGCGTCCCGGCGCCCCCATAGTAGGGATCGGTGAGGCAGGTGAAGCCCTCCTGCGTGCCCGGGAAGCCGGTGCCGTTACGAGCGCCGACGTTGAAGTTCTGCTCGTATTGCGAGTACTCGTCCCACTGGCGCCGCTCCTGGTTCCAGTAGGTGCTGGCGAACACCAGATCGCCGATGCCGACGTCGCCATCGACGTGAAAGTCCAGCATGTTCGTCTCGAACAGGTTCGACTCCGGACCGAAGCGCGAGACGGTACGCGGCGCGAGCGTCGGATCCTCGTCCCAGGCGCCATGGGTGCTCTGACGCTGAAACCCGTAGGTGAGTAGCGCGCTCCAGCCCTCGTTGAATTGCGCCTTGAGCTCGAGGCGCCCGCCCTCGACGTTCTCGCGGTTGTAGTCGTTGCGCGCCCACTGCGAGTTGTCCGACACCGCACCGTTCACCCAGGTGCGCGTCGTCAGCGCGTTGTCGATGAAGCCGCCGTGGGAATCGCTGAAGGCGGACACCCGCAGGCCGAGCACGCCGTCGATCAGCGGGGCGTTGAGGAATCCCTGGTAGCCCCAGTTCTGCTGCCCGCCCTGGATCTGCCCGCCGTCGAGATCGACGCCGGCGCTGAAGGCGTGCAGATCCGGCTTGTTGGTGATGTAACGGATCGCACCCGACATCGAGCCGGCACCGAAGGTGGTGCCCTGCGGACCGTTCAGGATTTCGATGCGCTCGATGTCGTAGAGGTGCAGGTCCGGCTGGGCGCCGCTCGAGCTCATCGACATGTCGTCGACGAAAAAGCCGGTCGAGGAGGTGTTGGCGTAATTGGGGTTGCTGCCGTCGGAAACGCCGCGCATCACGAACAGCTGCGTGCCGGGACCGGTGCTGATGTAGGAAATGGACGGCACCTTCTGCATGTAGTCGTCCATGTTGTTGATGGCGAGGTTCTTCAGGTCCTGCTGGCTGAAGACGTCGATGCTCACCGGCACGTCCTGCAGGTTCTCCTGGCGTTTGCGCGCCGTGACGACCACCTCCTGCAGCCCGCTGGTGGCACTCGCGGCGGTGGTCGCCGCCGCATCGGCCTGCGCCCCGCTCCAGGCGCCCGCCCCGGTCAGGGCCGCAGCGACCGCCAGCCCGATTTTCGACGCGGCGTGAGACCTTGCGGCGCCGCACGGCACCGCATCGACCGAAGAATTGCGGATTCCCCTCGAGTACATCGGGCAGTCTCCCCGTTTTTTATGTCACGGCCATGATGCTATGGCATGCCGCCCCGGAATCATCCTTCGGCGACGAGCCTTTAGTCAAACGGCCGTTCAATACCGGGCCCCGGACCGCAGCGGCCCCTCATGCGAAGCGCTCCAGGGAATCTCCCAGTGCGCGTCTGAGGGGTTCCAGCTCCTTCTCGAAATGGCGCCAGTGGCCGACCGCCGAGGTGTAGATCGGCTGGCGCACCTGCTCGGCGCTCGGCGTGCGCACCGCGCGCTGCGTCTCGTGGAAGGCGAGGCAGGCGGGCTCGAAGTCGAGGCCGCAGTGCTCCAGCAGGCGGCGGATTCCGGCCTCCGGAGCGCGCACCAGGTCCTCGTAGCGCACGTGCAGCACCTTACCGGGGAGCACCGCGTCCCAGTGATCCATGAGCGCGAGGTAGCAGCGGTAGTAGCGCCCGAGGTCCTCGAGGTCGTAGCTGAAGTTCTGCCCCTGCGCGAAGTACTGCTTGAACGTGCTGAAGCAGGCATCGAGCGGATGACGGCGCACGTCGATCACGGTCGCGTGCGGCAGGATCGCCTGGATCAGCCCGATGTGGCTGAAGTTGTTCGGCAGCTTGTCGGTGAAGCGGCTGCGATCGAGGCGCAGCAGCGGCGCCGTCTGCTCGAGGTAGCGGCGGCCGAGCGCCTCGAGACGCTCGCGGGGAACGCTGCGTACGGTCTGTGGGTAGCCGCTGCGTCCGGGGGCCATGTCGTCGAATTCCTGGACGATGTTGAGGATGTTCGGCAGCTCCATCGTGCCCTCGACGGCCGAATGGCTCGCGAGGATCTGCTCGACCAGCGTCGAGCCCGAGCGCGGCAGCCCGACGATGAAGATCGGTGCGCGGCTCGGGTGGCCGCTGCCGCCGGACGCTGCGAAGAACGCCGCATCGAAGAAGGCGCGGATGGCCGCACTGCGGCGTTCGAATTGCCCGATGTCGAAAGGCGCCTCACTCCGGCGCAGCGCCGCGCCCCGGGCATAGTGGCTAAACGCTTCCGGGTAGCGTCCGCGCTGCTCGAAGGCCTTGCCCAGGGCGAAGTAGAGCTGCGCCTCGTTGGAGGGCCCGCGCGGGTCCGAGGCGGTGAGGTGCTGCATGGCCGAGATCTCGGCGTCGCTGAAGACGTAGTTCTTGAGGTCCGCCAGGCTCCAGTAGCCTTCCGCCCGCCCCGGGTCGAGCGCCAGCGCCTCCTTGTAGGAGGCCTCGCTCTCGGCGCGCAGCCCGAGGGTCTTCTGCAGGTGCCCTATCGACATCTTGAGGCCCGCCTCCGCGGGCCGCAGCTCGAGCGCGCGCCGGTAGGCCGCGACCGCCTCTTCCTGGCGCATGAGCCGGGTTGCCACGCCGGCAGTGCTCACCCAGGTCTGCGGACTCTGCGGCTCGATCCGGGCGAGATAGCGCGTGGCCGTCTCGGCCTCGGTTAGCCGCCCGAGCCCAAGCAGCGTCGGCGCGAGTCCCCGGTAGGCGAGCGGCAGATGCTCGGATTGCCTGAGCGCGTGGCGCAGCAGCCGCTCGGCATCGCGCGGGACATCGGCCGCCAGCGACAGCGCCGCCAGCCCGCACAGGGCGCCGACGTGACCCGCGTCGCGCAGCAGGATCTCGCGAAACAGCTCCTCGGACCTGCGGCGGTCGTCCTTGAGGAGCGCCGCCGTCGCCGCCTCGATGCCGGCACGTTCGGGGTCGGTGAGACGCGCGCGCTCGAAGGCGACGCGCGCATCCTCGTACTGCCCGAGGTCGACCAGCACATCGCCGTAGGCGAGCCAGGCACGGTGATGGTGCGGGCTCGCCTCGAGCACGCGCCGCACCTCGGTACGCGCCTCCTCCGCGCGGCCGGCGCGCCGCAGGGCACGCGAGAGATCGACGCGCGGCTCGACGAACTCCGGGGCTTGCGCCAGCGCCCGCTCGAGCGTCGCGATGCTCTCCTCGATCTTCCCCTGGTCGAGCAGCGCCACCGCGAGCAACCACTCGCAATTGACCTCGCCCGGCGTCTCGGCCAGCAACGCGCGCAGCCAGCGCTCCGCGGACGCCGCCTGGCCCGCGCGCAGCGCCGCGTGCGCCCGGCGTCGGCGGTCTGCGAATGCGGAGGTGATCGGCACGCTCATCGTGGTATCTGCGCCAACGCGCACAGTTTGCCCCGGCGGCGGGGGCTCAGGCTACACTGCGCCGCCCGTGCCCACGCCGGGCGCACCCGAAGCGGGAGCCTCTGCCGTGAGAAACCTGTCGTCGATCCTCCTCGCCCTGCTCGCCGCCGTGCCGCTCGCCGCGCATGCCGGACGGCCGCTCGCTCCGGAGGACTGGTACCGGTTTCATGCCGTCAGTTCCCTGCGTATCGCCCCGGACGGGGCCGCCGTGGCCTACCTCGTCACGAGTTATGACAAAGACTCGGACGAAAGCGTGGCGCATCTGTGGCTCAGCGACTGGAGCGGCCGGGAGTCCGTGCAGCTGACGCGCGGCGAGAGCGTGAGCGAGCCGCGCTTCAGTCCCGACGGCCGCTACCTGAGCTTTCTTGCGGCGCGGCCGGCGGGCGGCACGACGCAGCTCTGGGCGCTCGACCGCCGCGGCGGCGAGCCGCGCCAGCTGACGCACGGGAGCGGGGAGATCGTGAGCTACGAGTGGTCGCCGGACGGCAAGCGCATCGTGCTGGTGATGCACGCCGGCGAAGAGGCCGCGGCGGACGATGAGGCCGCGCACCGCCCGAAGCCGCTCGTCATCGACGCCTATCACTTCAAGCAGGACGGCCGCGGCTACCTCACCACCGCCGCACGCACCCATCTGTGGCTGCTCGATGTGGCCGGCGGTGGCTGTGAGCCGCTCACCTCGGATCCGGCACGCGAGGATTCGCTGCCGGCCTTCTCCGCCGACGGGCGCACCATCGCCTACGTCAGCAACGAGATGGACGGGCCGCACGGCGCCGGCGTCGATGACATCGAGCTCATCGCGCCGCAACCCCACGCGGCGCCGCGGCACCTCCTCAGCACCTGGTCGCCCAATCACCAGCGGCTCGAGTTCAGTCCGGACGGCACGCAGCTCGCCTTCCTCGAAGGCGATGAGCTGCGCTACAACTCCTACATCATGGATCGCCTCGCGGTGGCCGCGGTCGACTCGGGCAAGGTGCGCGAGCTCACGCGGAGCCTCGACCGCGCCGTGCTCTCCCCCGCCTTCACGGCCGACGGCAGCGCCATCGAGTTCGCCGTCGAGGACGACGGCTACCAGTACCCGGCGCAGGTGCACCTCGAGGACGGCAGGATCGAGCGCCTCGCCGCCGCGAGCGTCGTGAATGAGCTGGTGGCCGCGGCCGGCCATACCGCCGTGCTCGCCGCGGACGATCACGCACCGTTCGAGGTGTTCGCGCTCGAGAATGGCGAGCTGCGCGCGCTGAGCGCCCACAACCAGGCGCTGTTCGGCGAACTCTCGCTCGGCACGGTGGCGGACATCGCCTTCCGCAGCCGCGACGGCACGCAGGTGCACGGGCAGATCGTCAGGCCACCCGGCTTCGTGCACGGGCGCCGCTATCCGACCATCGTGTGGATCCACGGCGGACCGAACGGCCAGGACGATCACTCGCTCGAGCTCGACAGCTACGGGCCGCAGCTCGAGCGGCAGCTGTTCGCGAGCCACGGCTACGTGGTGCTGGCCATCAACTATCGCGGCGGCACCGGACGTGGCGCGAAGTTCGCGCGCAGCGTCCTCGCCGACTGGGGACACCTGGAGGTGGAAGACCTCGAGGCAGGCGTCGACTACGCGATCGCGCAGGGCATCGCCGACCCCGGGCGCTTAGGGTGCGGCGGCTGGAGCTACGGCGGGCTCCTCACCGACTATCTCATCGCGAGCGATGCGCGCTTCAAGGCGGGCATCAGCGGCGCCGGCAGCGGCAACCAGACCGCCACCTACGGCTCGGACGAGTACGTGGTGCAATACGACGCCGAGCTCGGGCCGCCGTGGAAGAACACGGCGCTGTGGCTCAAGGTGTCCTACCCTTTCTTCCACGCCGACCGCATCCGCACGCCGACCCTGTTCCTCGGTGGCACCCAGGATTTCAACGTGCCGATCGGGGGCGGCGAGCAGATGTATCAGGCGTTGCGCACCCTCGGCGTGCCGACCGAGCTCATCGTCTATCCGCTCGAGCATCACTCGCTCGAGCGTCCGAGCTTCCTGGTCGACCGCTACCAGCGCTACCTCGACTGGATGGCGAAGTACCTCGGCGCGCCGCGCTGAGCCGCCCGCGGCCGGCTACTCGAGGCTCTGGTACACAGCGCGCGCCTGTGCGAGCTCACCCAGCACCGCGTTCTTCTCGACCTCGGAGTTCCAGTCGGGATAGACGCGGGTGGTCGCGGCGAGATGGTCGATCCACGCCGCGAAGAAGCGCGCATCTGCGCTCGAGCGCGGCCGCGCGCCCCCCATGCTGACGTACACAGGGCTCGTGGTGGCATAGACGAAGTTGTCGAGGATCGGATACTCCGCCGCACGCGTGAAGGCGCGCAGCAGGCACCAGCCGCTCGCCCCGAGCGGCAGCGTGCCGCGCGCCTCGAGCTGCGTGCGTGCGCCCCCCAGAGCGAGCTCGCGGACCGTGCGTCCGTTGCAGACGACCTGCGCATGATCGACCGGCACGATGGAGCGCAGCCGCGCGCTGAAGGGCACGCGCCCGGCACGCGCGAGCGTGACCGTCGCCCCGAGCGGCTGCCCGCCGAGCGAGAAATCGAGCAGCGGCCCGTTGGTGGCGAAGCTGCGGCCCTGCTTCAGTGACTCGAGCCAGACATCGCTCGCGAGCGGCCCCTGCGGGACCGAGGCGTACACGCGGTTGAGTCCCACCGGACCGCGCAGCGTCGCGTAGTCGGCCATCGCGTCGGTGCCGGCCGCCGCCGGAATCCTGAACCCGAGGTTGAGCAGCCGGTACCACACGGAGGCGGTCGCCTGGTGGTCGGCGAAGGAGACGATCTCCAGGTAATCGACCTTGCCGAGCGCCACGTCCACCGGCAGCTCGTCGGCGTCGGTGTGCGCGGGGTGCGTGAGGGGCTGCGGCTCCTCCTCGAAGGGATGCACGTAGCCGACCAGGGCGCCCTGCGCATGCGCAAGATCGGCGACGTCGGCGTTGGTCGGCGCGAGACTGGCCGCGGCGGTGTTGGGATACCCCGCATAGCCCGGCAGCAGCGTCGCGCCCTGCATCCCGAGGAGTCCGAGGTGCCCCCAGTAGCTGGTATGGAACTCCTGCCCATGGACCACCAGCGTCGTCGCGGTCGAGGCCGGATCGACGCCGCGGCCGCTGTAGGCGATGTCCGGAACGCGCTGCTCCTTGTTGACGATGAGATTCTCGACGATGTCGAGGTCCTCGGCCTGCGCCTGCAGCACCAGGTGCGCCGGAGTGTTGCGGTAGTGGCCGCCGTAGTTCATGTGCACGTGCACGTCGGCACTCACCCAGTGCCGCTGCGCAGCGTCCGGCCAGGGATCGGCGGGCAGCGTGACATCGAGATCGCGGACCGCACCCGCGGCCACGCTGAGCTCGCGCCGCGCCGGGGACCGCGCCAGGCCCTTCATCACCTCGACGTGCAAGGCGCCCTCGGGGACCTCGATGCGCTCCTCGCCGGCGGTATGGAAGTAACGCGCCTCGAACGGCAGCGCGTTGCGGTCGAACTCGGCGTGGTGCATCCAGCCGCGCGCCGGCGCGTAGAACCGGCCGTCGGCGCCGGTCACGACCACGCGCGCCGCGGTAAGCGCGCCGTGCCCGTCGCGCACCGTGAGATGCAGCATCCCGCCCGGGTGCAGCCGCCGACGCTCGCGCACCACGAGCTCGCGCGTCGCCGCGCCGGGCAGCGTCAGCACCTCGAGCGCCAGGCCGCCGCTGCGATTGCAGATGTAGGCGATGGCGTGTCCGTCGGGCGACCAGCGCGCGCGCGTGTCGTCCCAATCGCCGTAGGTGAGTGGCAAAGGCTGCCCGCCGTCCGCGGGCAGCAGCCACAGCTGCAGCGTGTTGCGTCCGAGGTAGGAGCTGTAGAGCAGCCGCTGCCCGTCGGGCGAGAAATCCGGCGTGGTACGCCAGTTGGTCTCTTCGTAGTGCAGCTCGGCCGGCTCGGCGCCGGCGACCGCCGCCATGCGCCAGATGCCGCCGGTGCCGTGGATGCGGCCGCGGTTCGACACATAGACGATCGAGCGGCCGTCGCGCGTCCACACGGGATTGATCTCGTGATCGTAGGCGCTGTAGTAGTAACGTGGCAGCGGACTCTTGTTCTCGCCCGTCAGGCGCTGCGGCTCGCCGAGCTGCCCGTCGTGGAGCCCGGCCACGAACACATGGAAGTGGCGGTGATAGGCGCTCGATACGAACACGATGCGCTGACCGTCCGGCGAGAAGCGCGGCTCGACGTTGACCGCGCCGCCGTGCGTCAGCTGCGTGCTGCGTCCGGTCGCGAGGTCGAGCAACTCGAGCTCGAGCGCCTCGCCGTGCGCCGAAACATAGACGATCGAGCGTCCGTCGGGCGACCAGTCCGGCTGATAGTCGTAACCCGGGCCGTCGGTGAGCTGCAGCGCCACTCCCGAATCGAGACGCTGCCGCCACAAGGAGCCCGCCATCGAATAGACGAGCTCGCGCGAGTCCGGCGACCAGGCGAGCGCGCTCGGGCCGCTGGTGAGCTGCGGCAGGTACATCTCACGGAAGTAGTACGAATGCGGCAGGTCGAGCGCCGGCACGGGCGCGGGCTGCGCGCCGAGGAGCCGCGGGACCGAAACGAGCGCGAGCGCGCAGAGCCGAGCCGGGAAGTTGTTCGCACGCACGTCGCGTTGACGAGGGGACCACGCGCGTCTAATGTGATTCGCTGTGCGAATAGCGCTTGAATAATAGCACAATGCCCGCGCAGCCGATCACAACGGCCGGCACACCTCCAGAGCGGCAGACGGTGCTGCACAGCTGGTGCGTGCAGAGCGACTGGGACGCGCCGACCATCGTCGGCGGCGCGGGCGCACGCCTCCACACCGCCGACGGCCGCAGCATTCTCGACATGTCGAGCCTCGCCGAGTGCTCGAATCTCGGCCACCAGCATCCGCGCGTGGTCGCCGCCATCCGCGCCCAGGCGAACGAGCTGTGCTTCGTCACCAGCGCCTGGGGTGCCGCGCCGCGCGCACGCCTCGCGGCGATGCTGCTCGAGCGCTCGGGCTTCACCGGCGGGCGCGTGTTCTTCACGCTCGGCGGCGCCGATGCCAACGAGCACGCCGTCAAGTTCGCGCGCGCCGCCGCGGGCAAACCGCACGGCTGGGTGATCACGCGCGAGCGCTCCTATCACGGCGCGAGCTACGCGGCGATGGCGCTCTCGGGAGACGCGCGCACCGCGGGCCAGTCGGACCCGGAGCTCTACCGCGTGCTGCACGTGCCGCCGCCCTACGCCTATCGCTGCCCCTTCGGCACCGCGAGCGCCGCCGACTGCGCGGCGGCCGCGGTGCGCCGCATCGAGGCGGTCATCGGCGAGCGCGGCGCGCCCGAGGTCGCGGCGGTCCTCATGGAGCCGAACGCCGGCACCAACGGCATCGTGGCGCCGGATGCCTTCTGGCCGGCGCTGCGCGCCGCGACGCGTGCGGCCGGCGTGCATCTCATCGCCGATGAGGTGATGAGCGCCTTCGGCCGCTGCGGCGAGTGGTTCGCCTGGCAACGCCATGGCGCCGGGGCGCAACCCGACCTCATGACGCTCGCCAAGGGGCTCACCGGCGCGCATCTGCCGCTCGGCGCCGTGGTGCTGTCCGCCGCGGTGGCGCGCGCCCTCGAGCCGCAGATGCTGATGACGGGCCTCACCTACTGCGGCCATCCCCTGAGCTGCGCCGCCGGCATCGCCGCTCTCGAGAGCTATGCCGAGGAGGGACTCATCGAGCGCTCGCGGCGGCTCGGCGCCGCGCTGCTCGCGCAGCTGCAGCGCCTCGCGACCCGCCACGCGGTGATCGGCGACGTGCGCGGCGGCCACGGCCTCTTCGCGGTCGTGGAGCTGGTGCGCGCGCGCGCCAGCCGCGAGCCGCTCGCCGCCTGGCCGGCGATGCATCCGGCGTTGCGTGCGCTCATCGAGCGCGCCCGCGAGGCGGGCGTGTCCTTCGCCGCGCGCGGCAATCTGCTGCTGCTCGCCCCGCCGCTGGTGATCACCGAGCGCGAGCTGGCCGATGCGCTCACCCTCCTCGACCGGTTGCTCGGCGAGCTCACCACGGAGCTCGCCGCGGAGCGCGCCTCATGAGCTTCAAACTCACCTACGCCACGATGTTCAATCCACCGGAGGAGCTGCACCAGCGCTTCGAGGCCGCCATGGAGCGCGTGCATGCGCGCCTCGGCGCATCTCACGGGCTGTACGTCGCCGGCGCCGACCGCACCACGGCCGCGAGCACGGCGAAGAGCAACCCGGCGGATCACGAGGAGCTCATCGGCCGCTTCGCGGCCGCCACGGCTGCGGACGCGGAGGCGGCGCTGTGCGCGGCGCACGCCGCGTGGCCCGCATGGAAGCGCACCCCGGCCCACGAGCGCGCGCGGCTCCTGCGCCGTGCCGGGCAGCTGCTCGAGGAGCGCGTCTACGACATCGCCGCGAGCCTCACCCTCGAGGTCGGGAAGAACCGCCTGGAGGCGCTCGGCGAGGCGCAGGAGGCGGCGGATTTCTTCGCGACCTATTGCGACGATTTCGAGCGCGCCGGCGGCTTCGAGCACGCGCTCCCCGACGATCCGCTCACGAACTACGCCTCCCACAACCGCAGCGTGCTCAAGCCCTACGGCGCCTGGGTGGTGATCACGCCCTTCAACTTCCCCATCGCGCTCGCCGCCGGACCCGTGGCCGCGGCGCTCATCACCGGCAACACGGTGGTGCTCAAGGGCGCGACCGCCACCCCGTGGGCGGGGCGGCTGCTCTGCGACTGCATCCGCGACGCGGACCTGCCGCCCGGCGTATTCAACTACCTCTCCGGCTCGAGCGGCGCGATCGGCGCGGCGCTCATCGATCACCCCCTGACCGCCGGCGTCACCTTCACCGGCTCCTACGAAGTCGGCCGCCGGATCGCCGGCAAGCTGCAAAGCGGCGCTTACCCGAAGCCGTGCATCGCGGAGATGGGCGGCAAGAACGCCTGCATCGTCACGGCGCGCGCGGATCTGACGCGCGCGGCCGCGGGCATCGTGCGCTCGGCCTTCGGCATGGGCGGCCAGAAGTGCTCGGCGCTGTCGCGGCTCTACGTCGACCGCGAGGTGGCGGATCCGCTCCTCGAGTCGCTGCGCGCGCAGTTGCAAACCCTCGCGATCGGCGATCCGGCGCGCCGCGAGCATTGGCTCGGCCCACTCGCGACGGCCTCCGGTTACGAGGACTACGCGCGCTACGCCGCCGAGCTGCGCGCCGGCGGCGCCCGCGTGTTGAGCGGCGGCGAGCAGCTCAAGGACGGCGCGCACGCGCGCGGCTTCTACGTGCGCCCGACGCTCGCGGAGGCGCCGCTGGCGCATCCCCTCTGGCAGCAGGAAATGTTCCTGCCCATCCTGATGGTGCACCGGGTGGCTTCGAACGAGGAAGCGATGCGGCTCGCCAACGCCTCCCCGCTCGGCCTGACCGCCGGTTTCTACGGCGCGGCGGATGAGATCGGCTGGTTCCAGGAACACATCGAAGCCGGCGTCACCTACGCCAACCGGCCGCAGGGCGCGACGACCGGCGCCTGGCCGGGCTACCAGCCCTTCGGCGGCTGGAAGGGCTCGGGCACGACGGGCAAGGCGATCGCCTCCTTCTATTATCTGCCGCAGTACCTGCGTGAGCAGTCGCAGACGGTGGTCGAGTGATGCCGGCGCCGCTCGTGCCGCTGAGCGATGCGATCAGCCGCCACGTGCACGACGGCGACAGCGTGGCGCTCGAAGGCTTCACCCATCTCATCCCCTTCGCCGCCGGCCACGAGATCATCCGCCAGCGGCGCCGCGGGCTGCATCTGATCCGCATGACCCCGGACCTGATCTACGACCAGATGATCGGCATGGGCTGCGCCACGCGCCTCACCTTCTCGTGGGGCGGAAACCCGGGCGTCGGCTCGCTGCACCGCCTGCGCGAGGCGGTCGAGCGGCAGTGGCCGCAGCCGCTCGCGCTCACCGAATTCACGCACGCCGAGCTGGCGCTCGCCTACCAGGCCGGGGCGAGCGGCATGAGCTGCGCCGTGATGCCCCATTACGCCGCCACCGACCTCGAGGCGCTGCCGCGGCCGAGCGTGCGCAGGCTCCCCTGCCCCTTCACGGGACGCGAGCTCACCGCGGTGCCCGCGATCAATCCCGACGTCACGATCCTGCACGCGCAGCAGATCGACGCCGCGGGCAACGTACTCATCCGCGGCATCGTCGGCGCCGCGCGCGAAGCGGCGCTGGCGGCGCGGCGCGTGCTGGTCACGGTCGAAGAGCGCGTCGAGACGCTCGCCGCCGGAATGAATGCGGTGGTGCTGCCCGCGTGGCTGATCGCGAGCGCGAGCCTGGTGCCGGGCGGCGCTTACCCCTCCTACGCGCAGGGCTGCTACGCGCGCGACAACCGCTTCTATCGCGCCTGGGACGAGATCGCCCGCGACCGCGAGGCCTTCAGCGCCTGGATGGAGCGGCACGTGCTCGGCGTGCCGGATCATGCGGCGCAGCTGCGCATCCTCGGGGTAGCGGCATGAGCGTTCCCGCCTACACACCGGACGAGATCATGACCGTGACCGCCGCGCGGCAGCTCAAGGACGGCGCGGTGTGCTTCGTCGGCATCGGGCTGCCGAGCGCGGCCTGCAACCTCGCACGCCTCACTCACGCGCCGAACCTGGTGCTGATCTACGAGTCCGGCACCGTGGGCGTCAGGCCGAACGTCCTGCCGCTGTCCATCGGCGACGGCGAGCTCGCCGAGACCGCGACCTGCATCGTGCCGCTGCCGGAGATCTTCGCCCATTACCTGCAGCGCGGGCGCGTCGACGTCGGTTTCCTCGGTGCCGCGCAGATCGACCGGTACGGCAACCTCAACAGCACGGTGGTCGGCGACTACGCGCATCCGGCCGTGCGGCTGCCGGGCGGCGGCGGCGCGCCCGAGATCGCCACCTATGCGCGCGAAGTGCTCATCATCATGAAGCAGTCGCCGCGCAGCTTCGTGCCGCGGCTCGACTTCCGCACCTCCTGCGGCTATCTCGGCGGCTCGGGCGAGCGCGCGGCGAGCGGTGCGCCCGGCGCGGGGCCGCGTGCGGTGATCACCGACTTCGGCATGCTGCGCCCGCAGCCGGACAGCGAGGAGCTCGAGCTCGCGGGGCTCTACCCCGGCATCACCGCGGACGCCGCACGCCAGGCGACCGGCTGGCCGCTCAAGGTCGCCGCGCGCCTGGAGACGCTCCCGCCACCCGAACCGCAGCAGCTCGCGACGCTGCGCGAGCTCGAGGCGCGCACGCGCACCGCGCACGCCCGCCCGATCCACATCCCACTGTAGAACTTTCGAGCCGAGGAACCGCCATGCACCCACCCCATATCCGCACGCCGCTCCCCGGCCCCAAGGCCCAGGCGCTCATAGCCCGCGACCGCTCCGTCACCACGCCCTCCTATCCGCGCGATTACCCGTTCGTCATGGCGCGCGGGCGCGGCGCCGAGGCCTGGGACGTGGACGGCAACCGCTTCCTCGACTTCATGAGCGGCATCGGCGTCGCCAGCACCGGGCACGCCCACCCGCAGGTGGTCGCAGCCATCAAGGCCGCGGCGGACGACTTCCTGCACATCTCCTCGGACTACTGGCACGAGCGCATGACGCGGCTCGCCGAGCGGATCAACCAGCTCGGGCCCGTGGGGGAAAGCGCCCAGGTGCTCATCTGCCAGAGCGGCACCGAATCGGTCGAAGGCGCCATCAAGCTCGCCCGTTACGTGACCGGACGCCCGCGCTTCATCGGCTTTCTCGGCGCCTTCCACGGCCGCTCCATGGGCTCGCTGTCCTTCACGGCGAGCAAGTACACCCAGCAGGCGGGTTTCTTTCCCACCATGCCGGGCGTCACCCACGTGCCCTACCCCAACACCTACCGTCCGCTGTTCGCCGGGGCCGACCAGGGCCGCGCGGTGCTCGATTACATCGAGATGCTCTTCCAGCACAACGTGCCCGCCGCCGAGGTGGCGGCCATCGTCGTCGAGCCCATCCAGGGCGAGGGCGGCTATCTCGTCCCGCCCGACGGCTTCCTCGCGGGACTGCGCGCGCTCGCCGACCGCCACGGCATCCTCCTCATCTTCGATGAGGTGCAGTGCGGCATCGGCCGCAGCGGCCGCATGTTCGCGAGTCAGCACTGGGGCGTGGCGCCCGACATCATGACGCTCGCCAAGGGCCTCGCCTCGGGACTGCCGATGGGGCTCGTGGTCGCGCGGCGCACCCACATGGAGAAATGGAAGCGCGGCGCGCACGGCAACACCTTCGGCGGCAATCCGCTGTGCTGCGCGGCGGCGCTCGCCACGCTCGAGCTGGTCGAGCGCGAGTACGCCGCCAACGCCGCCGCCGTCGGCGAATATTTCATGGCGCGCCTCAAGGACCTGCAGCAGCGCTTCCCGGCGATCGGCGAGGTGCGCGGCAAGGGACTCATGATCGGCATGGAGCTCATCACCGACCCCGCGAGCCGTGCGCCGGCGGGCAAGCTGTGTCAGGCGGTGCTGACGCGCGCCTATCACCACGGGCTCCTGCTGCTGTCCTGCGGCCAGAGCACGGTGCGCTTCATACCGCCGCTGATGATCAACCGCGGGCACGTGGACGAGGCGCTCGCCCTGCTCGAGCCCGCGCTCACCGAAGCGCTCGCGGAAGTCGCGGGGGGCAAGGCGTGACGGCGGCGGCACAACCGCGCGCGCTTGGACTGCTGATGTGCACGGCGCTGGTGGTGGGCAACACCATCGGCGTCGGCATCTTCATGCTGCCGGCCTCCCTCGCTCCCTATGGGCTGAACGCCGTGCCCGGCTGGCTGATCACCACCGTCGGCTGCATCTTCGTCGCCTGGGTGTTCGCCGGGCTGGCGCGCGCCTTTCCGCAGGATGACGGGCCCTACGCCTACGCGAGCCGCGCGCTCGGGCACGGCGTCGCGTTCGTCATCATGTGGTGCTACTGGATCTCCACCGTCGTGACCAACGCGGTGCTCGCGACCGGCGTGGTCGGCTACCTGTCGGCATTCTTTCCGGCGCTCGCGGTCAACCACCTGCTGGCGGCGGTGACCGCCGTCGCGCTGGTGTGGGTATTCGTGGTGATCAACGTGGGCGGGGTGCGCGCCGCCGGCTGGGTGCAGGTGTGGAGCACGGTGGTCAAGCTCGCATTGCAGGTCGGGATCGTGGCGCTCGGCGGGTGGGCATTGTTCGCGCCGCATGAGGTCTCGCCCGTGCACCTGCCGACCACGCCCTACTCCCTGAGCTCGGTCATCGCCGCCTCGACCCTCGCGCTTTACGCCATGCTCGGCGTGGAGAGCGCCGCCATGCCGGCCGGCCGGGTGTGCGATCCGGGCCGCACCATTCCGCGCGCCACCTTCATCGGCACGCTGATCGTTGCGGGCGTCTACGTCTGCGTGTCGCTGATCCCCATGGTGCTCATCCCGCAGAACGAGCTGGCGGTCTCGAGCGCCCCGTTCGCGGATCTGTTCGCGCGCTTTCTCGGACCCGCCTCCGGCAAGGTCATCGCGGTGTTCGTGATCGTGAGCGGGCTCGGCTGCCTCAACGGCTGGACGCTGATCCTCGGCGAGCTCACGGTGAGCTTCGCGCGTCACGGCGGCTTCCCGCCGGCGCTCGGCAAGGTGAATGCCCACGGCGCGCCGACGCGCGCCTTCGTGCTCACCGCCATCCTCGCGAGTCTCATGACGCTCTCGAGCTACAACGATTCGACCGCCGGCGCCTTCACCTTCCTCAACCTCGTCGTCACCGCCTCGAACCTGCCGGTGTATCTCGGCTGCGCGATCGTCGTGCTGATCCTCTGGCGCCGCGGCGAGCTCGGTCGGCTGCGCTCGCGCGAGTCGCGCTGGATCGCGGCCGCGGTTCTCGCGACGCTTTACTGCGTCTGGGCCTCGATCGGCATCGGCGGCAAGTCGCTGCTCTGGGCGCTGGTCCCCTGCGCCGCCGGCGTGCCGGTCTACTGGTGGTACGCGATCGTGCGGCGCCCGGCGCTCGCGAGCTGAACGCTTACACCGCGGAGCCCTCCATGCGCCATCGCCTCGTCACCCACCTCGCGCTCTCGCTGCTGCTCACGGGCGCAGCGGCCCTCGCCGCCGCGGCGGATGCGCCGGCGCACCAGGACCGCGCCCGCGACCTCGGCGTGCCCTTCGACGGCACGCCCGGGCCCCTCAATGCCATCACCGACGTCGCCGGCGTGCTGGTCGGCCAGACCACGCTCATCTCCGGCAGCGGCAAGCTCGTCGTCGGCCAGGGCCCGGTGCGCACCGGTGTCACCGCGGTGCTGCCGCGCGGCGCCGCATCGATGCAGCGCTTCTCCTTCGCCGGCTGGTACTCCGAGAACGGCAACGGCGAGATGACCGGCACCACCTGGGTCGAGGAGTCGGGCTTCCTCGAGAGCCCCGTGCTCATCACCAACACCCACAGCGTCGGCGTGGTGCGCGACGCGGTGATCGCCTGGCGCGTCGCCCACGGGCCCGCGGACGCCACCGACTCCTGGTGGTCACTGCCGGTGGTGGCCGAAACCTGGGACGGCTGGCTGAACGACATCAACGGCTTCCACGTGAAGCCGGAACACGTGTTTCACGCGCTCGACAGCGCGCGTTCGGGTCCCGTCGAGGAAGGCGCGGTGGGTGGTGGCACCGGCATGATCTGCAACGGCTTCAAGGGCGGGATCGGCACCGCCTCGCGCCACCTCACCGACAAGGCCGGCGGTTACATGCTCGGTGTGCTGGTGCAATGCAACTATGGCACGCGGCAGAACCTGCGCATCGCCGGCATCCCGGTGGGACGGGAGATCGAAAGCGAGGACCCCTACGCCTTCGTGCCTTCGGACCTCGCCGAGCGCGGCTCGATCATCGTGGTGGTGGCCACCGATGCGCCGCTGCTGCCGCACCAGCTGAAGCGCATCGCGCGGCGCGTATCGCTCGGCATCGGGCGCAACGGCAGCATCGCCGGTAACGGTTCCGGCGACATCTTCATCGCCTTCTCGACCGCCAACCCCGGCGCGAGCGAGATCGATCACGGCCCCGTGGACCTCAAGATGCTGCCGAACGACTCGATGGACGCGCTGTTCGCGGCCACCGTACAGGCCACCGAGGAAGCGATCGTCAACGCCATGGTGGCCGCCACCGACATGACCGGCATCGACGGGCACCACGTGCGCGCGCTGCCGCACGCCGAGTTGCGCGCGGTGCTGGCGAAATACAACCGGCTGACCCGCTAGACTCCCCGGCAGGACCGCCGCACGCGCGGCGCCGCACCGCCACGGCCCCGCCCCGCGGCGTTCACCGGGCCGCGACGATCGAGCGCCAGTTGATGATCGCGTTCCAGAGCATGCGCTGGTCGCCGCGGTTCAGATCGCGGTGCAGCGGGTTGAAGTTGAATGCCACGACGTGACCTGCGCCCGCGCGCAGGTCGAGAATCGCCGGCCGGCCGATGAGATTCTCCTCGCCCCAGGCCTGGCCGCTGACGACGAACGGCGCCCCGCCGCTGTCGCCCCACTCGAGCACCACGCCGCTGCGGTCGATCGGGCCGTCGAGGCAGGTAGTGCAGTACGCCATGCGCAGCCAGCGCCGCGGCACCGCATAGAGCGGGAAGTTCTGCCGGAATACCCAGGTGCGCGCCGCGTAGCCGTAGGCGATCGGGTGATCGGGCCGCGCGAACGTCACGCGCACGTGCGCGCCGGGCGTGCGCGTTACGGCCGACTGCGACGCCGCGGCCGCGGCCGCCCCGCCGCCCTGGGTGCTGCGCGGCACGCCGCCCGCCTCGCGCCGCACGCCGCGCACCATGCCGCCCTCGAGCGGCAGCATCGAGCCGCTGCCGAGCGTGATCAGCAGCCCCCCCGACTCGACGAACCGCTGCAGCTCGGCGAGGCCGCTCCAGCCGATGCCGCCGGTGATGTCGTCCGACCCGGCGGGAGTGCCGAAGGCGGGCGTCGCGCTGGTCTTCCTGAAAGGCATCGGACCCCAGGCCTTCGGGATCCCCTGAATCTGCTCGGCGAGCTCGAGATCCACGTGGCCGTAGAGGAGCACGTCGTACTTCTCGCGCAGCCGGCCGGCGCGGATGTCCTCATCGCGCACATAGACGTAGGGAATGTGCCGCTGGTCGAGCGAGTAACGCGCCCAGCCGATCGTGTCGGTGTCGGCCCATGGCACCCACACCCCCAGGCGCGGCACCGGCGTCTCGTGCTGCGCCACGGCGGGGAGCGTCGCGACGCCGGTGAACTCGAGCCCGAGGTCGCGCGCCGCGGCGCGCAACGCCGCGGCGAGTCCCGCCTGCGGCGCGAGCAGCCACGAGCCCGCCGGGTATGCGACGCCGGCGAGCGTGAAGGGCTGCTCGGCGATCGCCACCTTGAAGCGCGCGAGCGCGTAGCGCGCCTCGAGCAGCCCCTCCTGCCCGGTATCCTTCAGCACGAACGCCGGGCCCGCGCCCTCGACCGCACCTTCCACCGTGGGCGCCGCGGCGAGCGGCGCGAGCGCCGGGCTGCGCACGCGCGGGTCCGCGGTCGGGATGACCTCGAGGTGGTAGTGCGCCGGCAGCTCCCAGGACACATCGTCATAGGCCTCGCCCGCGTCCTTCGGGTATTGCTGCGCCGTGAGCAGGTCCACCGCGTAGTCGCGGTACGGCTGGTCGAGCCGTACGACGTAGGTGCCGGCCGGAAACGTACCCTCTTGCAGCGTCAGCGGCGCCGCGGCGCGCGCCACTTCGATTCCCTGGCGCATGAGGAGTGCGACCAGCTGCGCGACGCGCTCGGGGTCGCCCTGCCCGGCGGGAATCAGGAACCCGAAAGGCGGCTGCTCGAGCCCGCGGCGGTAGGAGTGCAGCCCCTTGAGATAGTAGTTGCGCAGCAGCGTGCGCGACTGCTGCGCGGTGTCGTCGAGCGCCGCGAGCAGCGCCGTCTCGTTGTAGTTGACGTTGTCGCGCGCCGACCAGAGGAAGCTGCCCTGCGCGGGAGGCGGCGCGGGGCGGTACCACTCGACGGTATTGTCCTGCGAGGGCTGCTCGGGACGCAGCGTCTCGGCGGTGCCGTTGCCGAAGGTCTCGTAGCCGCGGCCGTCGGCGTTGTGGTTGGTGGCGATCGAATCGAGATAGAGGTGCGCGAAGTCGTCGCCGAAATTCCAGGTCCATACCCCCGGCATGCCGAGTCCGGTGAGCGTCTCGACCTCGTGGAAGCTCAACTCCAGCCGCTCGGCGTAGGTGATCGGGTCGACGTGCTCGTTGATGGGACCGGTGCCGTTCCAGGTCACGAGCAGCGCCACGCTCTCGTGCAGGTCGTGGATCACCTGCGGATGCCAGTCGAACATCATGCGAAACACCGCGCGCGTGGTCGCGTGCACCTGCTGGTGGGCGTCGCGGTTGATGTCGACGAAGGCGTACTTCGACCAATAGGGCGGCGCCTGGCGCGGCAGGCTCGCGAGGTCCGTCTTGCCCTTGAGGTAGCGGTAGAACCACTCGACCTGCTTGTCGCGGCCGTCGGGGTTCGACACCGGGTTGATGAGCACCACGAGGTTCGCGCGGATGCGGCGGATCATCGGCTGCTCGGAGACCGCGAGCCGGTAGGCGAGCTCGAGTACCGACTCGGTCGAGCCGGTCTCGTCCGAGTGCAGCGCCGCGTTGAGGTAGTAGATGGGGCGGGCCGAAGCGACCAGCGCGTCCGCGGCGGCCGCATCGGTGCGGCGCGGATCGGCCAGCGCGGCGGTGGCAGCCTTCAGGCGCTCGAGGTCGCGGATGCCCTGCTCGTCGGCGATGGCGAGCAGCACGATGTCGCGGCCCTCCTCCGAGCGGCCGATGGTAAAGAGGCGTACGCGCGGCGAGGAAGCCGCGAGCGCGCGGCAGTAGCCGTAGGCCGCCGCCGAGTCCACGAGCTCCCCGGGCGCGCCGGGGATGCGATGCAGGAAGGCGCGCGGCGATGCCACGCTGGCGGAGGCCGGCAGGTACGAAACCCAGGGCGAGAGGAAGCGCGGCTCGGTGGTGGCGCGCGCGATCTCCTCGATCGAGCCGGCCTCCGCCGTATCGGGCGCGACACCCTGCGCGGGCGCGAGCCCCGGCGCGAGAGTCATGAGGATCGCTGGGACGAACCACTTGTGAAGCATGGGTGCTGCGCTCCCTGAGGGCGAACGCGCGGCAGTATAGCGCCGCGCCGCCGCCGCCCTCTATTGAACATTCGCTCAACGAGAGGCAGACTTTGGCCGATGGCGCGCAACCCGCGGTACGACGTCCTGTTCGAGCCGGTGAAGATCGGCCCGGTGACCGCCCGCAACCGCTTCTACGCGGTGCCGCATGCCGCCGGCATGACCAACTCCATGCCGCACATGCGCGCGGCTTTCCGCGCCACCAAGGCCGAGGGCGGCTGGGGCGTGGTGTGCACCGGCTACGTGTCGATCGACCCGGGGTCGGATGACGCGCCGCTTCCCTACGCGACGCTCTGGGACGACGACGACGTGCGCTCGCATGCCCTCATGACCGAGGCGGTGCACCGGCACGGCGCGCTCGCCGGCATCGAGCTGTGGCACGGCGGCGGCTCGGTGATGAACCGCCTGACGCGCACCGCGCCCATCTCGCCCTCCGGCGTCGGATGGATGGCGACCCACGTCGGCTTCATGGGCAACCAGCGGCCACGCGTCATGGACGCGCGCGACATCCGCGCACTGCTCGCGGCGCAGGCGGCGGCGGCGCGCCGCGCCCGCCAGGCGGGCTTCGACATCGTCTACGTCTATGCCGGCATGGGCTACCTGCCC
>JAGWMP010000255.1 GCA_028871705.1 Gammaproteobacteria bacterium | reverse complement strand
CCTTGAACACGAGCAGCGCGAGATGCGACCCGAGCGAGCCGAGCATGTTGCCGAACATCGGGCGCATCATCTGGGTGAGGTTGCGCACGCCGGGCGACACGTCGCTTTCGGGCAGCGCCGACAGCAGATTGCCGCGGGCATCCTCGATGGTCACCGCGCCCTTGAGGACGTCGGGATCGGCAAAGGTCACGGAGCCGGCGATCCCCGAAGTGCCGTCGGCCACCGCCACCACCACATAGGGATCGAGCTCCTTGACGAAGCGGTCGATCTCCTTTGGCGCGATCTTGCCGCCGTTCTCGAGACTCGCACGCCAGAACTCGGTCGGCAGCCACATTACGATCGTCAGGCGATCCTCGGAGTGATTCATCATCTCCAGGTCTTTGACGAGCGCGGTGGAGTCGGGCTTGAAGTCGGCGAGCGCGCCGCCCGAAGCGAGCAGTGCGACCGCGGTCCACGCAACCCGGCGAGCAAGCATAGAGCCCCCTTGAGATCGGCGCCGCGGCTCCCGAGAGGCCGCGGAATTGGTATGGCTGCATCTTAGCGCAGCCGGATCGCCCGCCGGGCGGGGCGCACGGTCCTGCAGCGAAAAGCTCTATCGCGCCATGACAAAAATGAATGGCGTCGCCCGGCGCCGCCATGCTATCGGTGCGGCAAGCGAGGCGGGCCGACATCGCAGGGGAGAGCGCGCATGGGGATCTCGATATCTCGTCCGGCGGGCAGCGTCGCGGCGGCGGTGTTCGTGGCGCTCTACGGCGCACCCCGTGCCGCGAGCGCCGATCCGGCTGACACCGCCGATGCCGGCGCCACCGCCGCATCGCTCCAGGAAGTGGTCGTGACGGCGAACCGCCGCCAGCAATCGCTCGAGTCGGTGCCCTACAGCATCTCAGTGGTGAGTGCCGATCAGCTCGCGGCCGGCGGCGCCACCGACATCCCCTCGCTCGCCGCCCAGGTGCCGGGGCTCAGCATGTACGACTACGGGGCGCGCTTCGCCGGCGCGACCTCGCCGATCATCCGCGGCATCAATGCCACCGGCAGCCCGGCGCGGGGCTTTCGCACCTTCGAGCAGGACCCGGTGGGCACCTACATCGGCAACTCGCCGATCGACGGCTACTACTTTCAGCTCGATGACGTGAGCCGCATCGAGGTGCTGCGCGGCCCGCAGGGCACGCTCTACGGCGCCGGTGCCCTCGGTGGGGCGCTGCGCATCATTCCGAACTCCCCGCAGCTCGGTAAGTGGGCGGGCTCGATCGAGGCGAGCGGCTCGCGGCTCGCCCAGTCCGATGGCACCGGCTGGTCGCTGAAGGGCATGGTCAACGTACCGCTCGGCGAGACGCTTGCGTTCCGCGCCTCGGCGAACTACGCCTATGAGCCGGGCTGGATAGACGTCTTCGGTCCCGAGCAGCGCAGCAACAACGGCCTGTACGGCGTGCCGCTGCTCGCGACACCCGGCGACATCGTCAACAGCTCCCCGATCTACACCGCGCGCAACGACTGGAACTGGCAGCGCACTTTCACGGGGCGCGCGGCGCTCAAGTGGCAGCCTGCCGATGCCTTCAATGCCGAGCTCGCGGTCATCAACTCGCACGTCAGCGGCGACGGCGGGCCGCAGGTCAACCCCGATTTCGCCGGCGGCGTCTCGCCCTTCGATCCGCACACGGTGTTCCCGGCGGGCGGCCCCTACCGGGAGTTCGCACTCGTCGACGAGCCCTACGAGCGCACCACCAATCTCACCAGCCTTGACGTGAGCTACGACGCGGGATTCGCGACCGTCTCGGCCACCACCACCTACCAGACGACTTCCGGCTCGCTGATCCAGGACTCGAGCTTCGACTACGGCGGCTTCGACGGTGGCTTCTTCCTGCCCTACTACGCCGGCGTGCCGACCAATCCGCGCTTCATCTATCCGTTCCAGTTCACCGACTCGGCCTACAACTTCTCGCAGGAACTGCGGCTGGTTTCGAAAACCGATCCGACCCGGCTGTTCGACTACGTGCTCGGCCTCTTCTATCAGAAGCAGACGCGGCACGGTGACTGGTTCGTGACCAATCCGGGCTCGCCGGAGCGTGCTGTCGGGCAGGGGTGCACAGGCTACTATTCCTACTACGCCGGAACGACGACGTTCCCCAACTGCCTGCTGCTGAGCGGTCCGAACGATCTCACCTTCCAGCAGATCGACACGCAGAGCTTCACCGACAAGTCGGTGTTCGGCGAGCTCACCTGGCATTTCATGCCCCACGGGCAGATCACCTTCGGTGCGCGCTACTTCAACCAGCAGTTCACCGACGAGCAGCTGTACCAGGATTTCACCTTCCCGACGCTCATTCCGGCCACGCCGCGCAGCGCGCCCGCCACGAAGACCGTCGGCAAGGTGAATCCGTCCTACGAGTACGCGGACCACCAGTACGTCTATGCGCTCTGGTCGCAGGGCTTCCGCCGCGGCGGCGCGAACTCGGTGCCGCAGAGCGGCATCTTCCAGGAGAGTCCGCTGCTGAGGACCTATGCGCCGGACAGCACCAACAACTACGAAGCGGGGCTCAAGGGCCGGCTCGACAACGGGCTCTCCTACACGTTCGCGATCTTCGATATCTATTGGGACCGCCCGCAGATCTCCTCCAGCCTGCCTTCGGGCAATCTGGCCGTCTACAACGCCAACACCGCCGAGTCGAAGGGCTTCGAGCTCGAGACCAGCGGGCCGACCTTCGTGCCGCGCCTGAGCTACCTGGTGAGCTTCGCCTACGCCGATGCCAAGCTCACCAGCGACTTCTCGCTCCCGGCCAACAACGGCTCAGGCACCATCGTGCCGGGGCTGCTCTCGGGCAGCTCGGGCGAACAGCTGCCGGGCAGTCCCAAGACGAGCCTCAACGTGGCGCTCGTCTACGACATCGAGCTCGCCCGCGGCTACGATCTGACGCTCTCCGGCAACAGCTCCTACCGCAGCGCCGTGGCGCTGCAGCTCGCACCGAGCGTCGGCACGACGACCATCCAGCATTCGACGGCCTACGAGGTGACGAACCTCAACGCCACACTGCATCACGACGCCTGGCACGTGACGCTCTACTGCACCAACCTCTTCGACAAGGAAGTGATCCTCGCGCAGCCCTCGCAGCCGAATCAGCTGGACAATCTGACCAACGACTACCTGGTCAATCCGCCGCGCGAGATCGGGGTGAGACTCGGCTACGCGTTCCAGTAACGCGGGCGCGGCCGCGTCCTCTGGCAGTTCCAGCCAGGACCCATGCCTCGCTCTGGGCTTGGCGCGCCCGGAGAGATTCGAACTCCCGACCCCCTGGTTCGTAGCCAGGTACTCTATCCAACTGAGCTACGGGCGCGCCGATTTGAACGCTGTGCCCGGGACGCGGCGGCGCCGCCGATGGGCGGCCGTATCCCGGGGGGCGCGCATCCTACCACACCACTGGATTTTCGCCCCTCGGGAGCGCCCCCTCAGAGACCGGCCTGGCTCAGCTCGAGCGCCGCTCTCGTCTCCGGGTGCCCCTCACCCTCCGCGCTCGCGAGCTGCTGCGCCGCAAGCTGCGCTTCGCCGCGTGCTTCCGCGCTCTTGCCCTCAGAGCCCAGGAGGCGGGACAGAGCGAGCTCGGCACGGCCCACATAGACCGAGTAGTCACCGGGCTGCGCCCCGGTGAGCAGCAGATCGAGTGCGCGGTGCAGGTCTGCGCTCGCGGGGGAAAGCTGATGCCCGGCGAGCTCGATGTCCGCCCGGTAGGTGAGAAGAATCGGAAGGTACTCGGGGCCTGATTTGCCGTCACGCCCCGCCTGCTCGATGCGCGCGATCGCATCGTCAATCAGCCTCAGAGCTCCCGGAAGGTCGTTGCGATCGCGGGCGATCAGTGCGCGCTCTCCGCTCAGCAGGGCAAAGATCGGATGCGCGGGCGGCAGCAGCCCGTGCAGCGCGGGCTCGGCCTCATCGGCCGCCGCCGTCGCCCGCGTGAGGTCGTGTTGCGCCCTGTAGATCCTCGTGAGCCACAGCCCGGTCTGGGCGACCGAGAGCTGATTGCCGAGGCGTGTTCCCTCCTGGTGGGCACGCTGGGCGTAATCGGCGGCCTCATCCAGGCGTGCGAGCTCGAACAACGTACGCGCGTAATTGCTGAGCCTGGTCGGGGATACCCCCTGCCCCGGTG
>JAGWMP010000019.1 GCA_028871705.1 Gammaproteobacteria bacterium | reverse complement strand
AGATACTCCTCATGATGTCCCAGTTTGCACGGATATCGCCGCGCAGTCTGCACGGACTCGGCACGGACTCGGCACGGACTCGGCACGGATCGGCATGCGCGCGCACCCGGTATCCAGCGCGGCTTCACGCTTGTATCGCAGTGAAACTGAATTTCTCCCGCGCCACACGCCCCGTGCTCACCGGTATCTGTTGGTTTCATTCGCCAGTGTTGGGTTTCGATGGGAATCATTCCAACACAGCGCACGCGCGTCGCTCTTTGCGACCTAACACAGCGTTGCAAAAATTCATGTTGGTGCGTGCAGATTTCCCGTCAGCGCTGTGAAATACTCCCGTCATTCCGGTGAAATATTCAACGGCCACTGCGAAATATCGCTGAATCGCAGAGAGCGGAGCAGGAGATTCAGCGCTCCTGACGCAGGCATGCGGCTCAGCCTTCGGTTCGACGAGAACCAATCGATCGCGTAAAGGGGAAGACGATGAAGCAGCCTTATCTCGTGCCGGCGGTGATCGCTCTCGCGTTGGTGGGCGCTTCCGCCCGGGCAGACATGAAGGATCCGTTGCCCGACAGTCTGAGCCTCGGCGGCGTCACGCTCTACGGCACGATCGATATCGGCTACGCCTACCAGAGCCACGGCGTGCCGCAGAACGCCGAGCTTCCCGGCGGTCTCGAGTACCAGGCCTTCACCACGACGCGCAATTTTGGCGGATCGGTGTCGACGGTCGCTCAAAGCGGCATGGAGCAATCACGTATCGGCGTGCGGGTACTCGAGCCGATCGCTCCTGACTGGAACCTGGTCGGCGCGGTCGACAGCGGCTTCAACCCGCTGTCGGGGCATTTCACCGATGCCTGCGGCAGCTTCGTGTCCAACGGCGGCCTCAAACAGGGGCAACAGACCGCGAATGCCGACAGCAGCCGCTGTGGTCAGGTGTTCAACAACTTCGCATTCGGTGGAGTGAGCAACTCGCAGTTCGGCACGCTCACCATCGGGCGGCAACAGTCGCTGCAGCTCGAGCAGCTCGCGGTCTACGACCCGCAGGCGCTTTCGTATGCGTTCTCGTTCCTGGGCTACTCGGGATTCAACGGCGGCGCGGGCAGCACCCAGGCCGCCCGCTGGGACAACTCGGTCAAGTACGCGCTGCAGCTCGATCGCGTGCACGTCGCCGTCATGTACTCGAACGGTGCCCAGGATGGCGGCCTGTTCGCTTCGTCCTACGCCGCCGACGTGGGTGCAACGGTCGCGGGTCTGTCGGTCGACGGAACGTATGAGAACGCCAAGGGCGCTGTGAATCTGCGCAGCTCCTTTGATGACGCGGCGGGCCCGGTGCCGACGCCGGGTCTGTCGGCGTACGTCTCGGACAATACGTCGTGGAACCTGATGGGCAAGTACGTGCTGCAGCTGCCCGAGAAGGACAAGCTGACCGCCTACGCCGGCTACACGCACATCGAGAAGTCCCACTTCACCTATACCGAGGGGACGGCACAGGGCGGCTACCCGATCGACGTGCCGATCAACATCAACGCCCCTGCGGTCTACAACATGGAGTGGCTGGGTGCGCGCTACGCCTTCAGCAGCGGCCTGAACCTGGTCGCCGCCTACTACCACGTCACCCAGAACAGCTGGACGGTCGGCCGCGGCACCACCGGGACCGATGGCATCGGTTGTAGTGCGGCCGGGCTGCTGTGCGCGGGTGACTTCAACGAGGTGTCGTTCGTGGCGGATTACGTCTTCAACAAGCACTACGACCTTTACATCGGCGCCAACTGGTCCGAGGTCACCGACGGCCTGGCCAATGGATTTTCCGGCACCACGGCCGACGGCACGACCGGCAGCCAGACGCAGACGACCGTCATGTTCGGCGGTCGCATCAAGTTCTGACGGGCGGTTACTCGACCTGCAGCACGACCTTGCCGCGCGCGTGGCCCTTCTCGAGGTAGCGCAGCGCCTCGGCCGTCCCACTCAGCGGGTAACGGCGGTCGATGACGGGTTTCAGCTTCCCTGTCCGCATCAGCTCGGCGAGGACGCCCAGATCCCGCGGATTCAACTCGGCGAGCATCACGCCGAACTGCTGACTGACGAACGGTCCGAGCAGCATGCCCTCGAGCGGTTTGACGAAGAAGCCGAACCAGTTGCCGGTCTCGGTGGACCCCACCATCACGTAGATGCCCGTGGGCGTCATGACGCGCTTGTAGTCGAGCAGTGAGTGCGTGCTCACGGTGTCGAGGATCAGGTCGTAGTGCTCGGTGCCCCGGGTGAAATCCTCGTGCGTGTAATCGATCACGTGATCGGCCCCGAGCGAGCGCACCATGTCGAGATTCTTCGTGCTGCAGACACCGGTCACTTCCGCCCCGTAGGACTTGGCGATCTGCACCGCGAAGGTGCCGACGCCGCCCGAGGCGCCGTTGATGAGTACCTTCTGCCCGGCGTGGACGTGGCCCTTGTCGCGCAGCGCCTGCAGCGCCGTGATCCCGGCGATCGGTACCGCGGCCGCCTCATCGAAACTGACGTTGCGCGGCTTGATCGCGACCGCGCGTGCCTCGCGCACCGTGACGTACTCGGCGAAGGCGCCGAGCTTGCCGCCGAATACCTCGTCGCCGACCCGCAGCCGGCGTACGTCCCTGCCCACGGCCTCGACGGTCCCGGCGAAGTCGATGCCGAGCCGCGGGTTCTCGGGTTTGCCGATCCCGCGATCGGCGCGCACCAGATAGGGTGTGCCTTCGAGGTAGTGCCAGTCGAGGGGATTGACCGAGGCGGCATGCACTCGCACCAGCACCTCATCAGGCGCCGGCGTTGGTTTGACGATGTTCTCGTAGCGCAGCACGTCCGGCGAGCCGTAGCAGCGCTGCATGACGGCCTTGGCGGGAATCGCGCCGGCGGGTAGCGGAGGCGCGGCGCCGCACGGGGCGGTATGGCTCACGTACTGCCCGAGCGCGACCGCTCCTCCGGCCAGGACGACCACGACGGCGATGAGGACCTTGTAGCGAAGCTTCATAAGCGCTCCGGCTCCCTGGAGCGCCAGTGTACGCTGCGGCTGCCGGCGAAGGCTTCGGCTCGGCGCGGGATTACCTCGCTCCGCGGCCGGAACGTCAGCTCTCGAGGATCGCCTCGGGGAGTTGCTCGAGCGAGAGCACCCGCGCGGCCGCCTCGAGCTTCAGTGCCTCCTTCGGCATACCGAACACGACGCAACTGGCCTCGTCCTGGGCGATGGTGTGCGCGCCGGCGGCGCGCATCTCCTTCAGGCCGCGCGCGCCGTCATCGCCCATGCCCGTCATGATGACGCCGAGGGCGTTGGGCCCGGCGGCCCGGGCGACCGAGCGGAACAGCACATCGACCGAGGGACAGTGGCGGCACACCGGCGGGCCCTCGCGGATTTCGACGTAGTACTGCGCGCCGCTGCGCTGCAGGAGCATGTGCCGGCCGCCCGGGGCGATCAGCGCCTGGCCGGGGGTCACGCGATCGTTGTCGCAGGCCTCCCGGACGGTGATCCGGCAGAGCGCGTCGAGGCGCGCGGCGAAGGTCGCGGTGAACACGGGCGGCATGTGCTGCACGATGACGATGCCGGGCGTGACCGCGGGCAACGCACTCAGCACCTGCTCGAGCGCCTGCGTGCCGCCGGTGGATGTGCCGAGCGCAACCACCCGCTCGGTGGTGCGGCTCATGGCGCGGCCGTCGGCGGGGGCGAGGATGACGTCGGCGGTATGTTTCGGCGGCGCCGCCGGGGGGCGTGCGGCCGCCGGGACGCGCGGGGAGCGCCGGCGCACGTTGGCCCCGGCCGCGGAACGGATCGCCGTCGCGATCTCGGCACCCGCGCCGGCGAGAAAATCCTGCAGGCCGAGCCTCGGCTTGGTGATGAAGGTCACGGCGCCGGCCGCCAGGGCCTCGAGCGTGGTCGGCGCGCCTGCCTCGGTGAGCGTCGAGCAGATGACGACCGGCGTCGGCCGCTCCTGCATGAGCTTGCGCAGGAACGTCACCCCGTCCATGCGCGGCATCTCGACGTCGAGCACGACGACGTCCGGCCAGGCGGCCTTCATGCGCTCCATCGCGAATACGGGATCGGGCGCGGCACCGATCACCTCGATGCCCTTCTGCGCGCGCAGCACCTCGACCAGGACTTTGCGCACGACCGCCGAGTCATCGACGATCAGGACCTTGATGGCGCTCATAGGGGCTTGCGATAGATGGCGGGACTCGCGCGCTCGAGCGTGTCGCAGACACCCGTGAGGCTCTCGGTGTGGCCGACGAACAGCCAGCCGCCGGGCTTGAGCGTCTCGAGCACGCGCCGCACGACCTGTTGCTTGGTCGGGCCGTCGAAGTAGATGAGCACGTTGCGCAGGAACACGACGTCGAACTGGCCGAGCCGCGGGAGGGGCTCGTTGAGATTGACCTGCAGAAAGCGCACCCGCTGGCGCAGCGAGCGCTCGACGAGCAGCGTGCCGGCCTGCGGTCCGCGGCCGCTCAGGCAGAAGCGCCTGAGGTAACCGGGCGGCATGTGGCTGGTGCGGGCGGTGGAATAGTGTCCCGCGCGCGCGCGCTCCAGCACCCGGGTGCTGATGTCCGAGGCGAGCACCTCCCAGGGGCTTCCCGGCAGGCAGTCCTCGAGCAGCATCGCGATGCTGTAGGCCTCCTCGCCGCTCGAGCCCGCGGCGCTCCACACGCGCCAGGCAGGCCGGCGTGCCGCATTCTCGAGGAGCCGCGCGCGCAGGAACTCGAAGTGCTTCGGCTCGCGAAAGAAGTAGGTCTCGTTGGTGGTCAGCAGATCGATCGCGGTCTGCAGCTCCGCCGGGGCCTGGCCGCCCTGCAGCAGCCGCAGGTACTCCCCGTAGCTCCTCGCACGGCTCGCCTGCACCCGAGCGGCCAGGCGCGCGGCGACCATGGCCTTCTTCGGGCGACCGAGGGCGATGCCGGCGGCTTCATGGATGAAGCGCTGGAACTGCGCGAACTCCGCATCGCTCATGACCGGCGGCGCAGCCGGCCCGTCGCCGGCCGTGGCCACCGCCGCTGCGGCCGTCCGTATCTGGCCCGCTGACACGACTGCTGACTTAGCGAGCCGTGCTCAGGCGAAGCGCACGAAGCTGCCTTCCTCCGCCGCCGTCGGCAGACCCGAGGCGGGTGCCTCCGCGGCCGGCTTCGCCGTACGCTGCGCACGGCGGGCCGCGGGTGAGGCGCTCGAGCGGGCCACGGGTGCCTTGCTCGCGAGGCGGAAGAAGGCCATGGTCTCCTTGAGCTGCTCGGCCTGACCGCTCATCTCTTCGGCGGTCGCGGCGAGCTCTTCCGACGCCGAGGCGTTCTGCTGGGTCGTCTGGCTCTGCTGCACCGAGGCGGCGTTGATCTGACTGACGCCGGAGGACTGCTCCTGGGAGGCGGCGGAGATCTCGCGCACCAGGTCCGAGGTCTTCTTGATGCTCGGCACCATTTCCGCGAGCAGCGCGCCGGCCTTCTCGGCGAGCTCGACGCTGCCGGTCGCCACGGTGCTGATCTCCTGCGCCGCGACCTGGCTGCGCTCGGCGAGCTTGCGGACCTCGGCGGCCACAACCGCGAAGCCCTTGCCGTGCTCGCCGGCGCGCGCCGCCTCGATGGCGGCGTTCAGCGCCAGCAGGTTCGTCTGGGAGGCGATATCGTCGATGATGCTGATCTTCTGGGCGCTCAGCTTCATCGCGGCGACGGTGGCCTTGACGGCTTCGCCGCCGTCCGTGGCTTCCTGGGCCGCCTTGGTCGCCATGGCATCCGTCACCTTGGCGTTCTCGGTGTTCTGGGCGATCGAGGCCGTCATCTCCTCGATGGAGGAGCTGGTCTGCTCGACGCTCGAGGCCTGCTCGCTCGCCGCCTGCGAGAGGGTCTGCGCGGTGCTGCTGATCTCGCCTGCGGCGCCCCGCAGCGCATCCGTCGCCGCGTTCACTTCGCTGATGGTCGCGGAGAGCTTGAGCACCGTGGCGTTGGAGTATTCCTTGAGGGCGGCGAATGCGCCTTCGTAGGCGCGGTCGATGGTCTGCGTGAGATCGCCGTCGGCGAGCGCCTTCATGACGCGCACCACGTCGTCGATGCTCGACCCGGTGGTCTCGGCGAGCTTGTTGAGGCCCTCGCCGAGCTCCTTCTGGAAGCCGGCGAGACCGGCGAGATCGACGCGTTCCTTGAAGTCGCCGCGGTTGGCCGCCTCGACCAGGCGGCGCTGGCCCTCGATCACCTGCTTGAGACGATCGATCATGCCGCGCAGCGCATGCACCATGCTGGTCGTATCGCCGCTCTTGAGCGCCACTTCGACGCTGAGGTTGCCGTTCGCCACCGCCTGCAGGAGACCGGCCGCGTAGGCGGGTTCCCCGCCGAGCTGCCGCAGCAGGCTGCGCGTCAGCAGCAATCCGGCCGCGAAGGCGAGGGCGATCGCCAGACCGCCGAGGGCGAACATGATGAGCCGGGCGCTCGCGTAGGTGGCGTGGGCCTTGGCGACTTCGTCGGTGTTGAGCTTCTGCTCGTAGTCGGCGAGGTTCTGCACCTGCTCGCGCAGCTGCTTGCCTTCGGCCGAGCCGTGCGCCATGTAGAAGGGATAGGCTTCCTTCTGGTGACCGGTGAGTACCAGGTTGGCGGTGGCGTCCAGGTCCTGCCGGACCGTGTCCTGGATGGCGCTGATGCGCGCCATGAAGTCCTTCTCGGCCTGGCTGGTGGTGGCGATCGAGTTGAACATGCGGTTCAGATCCGCGTAGTCGGCGTCGAACCTCTGCACCGCCGCGCGCAGGTCGTCGGCATGCGCCTTGAGCTTCGCCGGGTCGGCCTCGAGCATCAGGTTGCGCACCTGGATCGACTGATTGAACCCCGCGCTGCGCATGCCGAAGGCGTGCATCAGCTCGACGTTGTTCTCCTCGGTGATGACCCGCAGGCCCTCGTTGAGCCGCGCCAGGCGGGTAATGCCGAGCGCGACGATGCCTACCAGCAGCACCAGCACCACGCCGAAGGCGAGTGCGAGGCGGGTTCTGACCTTCATATCAGCAAACATGAGCAACCTCCAACCTGAAAACTATGCCGTCAATTCCGTGACTTGCTGCCCGCGCGACGCTGCCCGGCGGACCACCGCCGCGACGTCGAGTATGAGAGCCACCTCGCCGCTGCCGAGCACGCTCGAGCCGCTGATGCAGTCGCTGCGGCGGAATGCCTTGCCGAGCGGCTTGATGACCGTCTGCAGCTCGCCGAGCAGTTCCTCGACCACCAGGCCGACGTGCGCGCCGGCATGCCGGACGACGACCACGCTCTGGCGCTGCTTGAGGGGGCCGCGGATGCCGAGCAGCTCGCGCAAGCGTACGAACGGCAGCGCCTGGCCGCGCAGATTGATGATGTCGCGCCCGGGCTCGGGGAAGAACTCGACGCATTCCTCGATCGCCTCGAGCGGCAGGATGAAGCTCGAGCGCCCGACCGCGACGTGGAAGCCGTTGATGATGGCGAGCGTGAGGGGCAGCCGTACGGTGACGGTCGTGCCCTTGCCCTCGATGCTCGCGAGACCGACGCTGCCGCGCAGCGCCACGATGTTGCGCTTGACGACGTCCATGCCGACGCCGCGTCCGGAGAGGTTGGTGACGTTGTCGGCGGTCGAGAAGCCCGGCTCGAAGATGAGCGCGAAGGTTTCCTCCTCGCTGAGCTCCTGGCCCGCGGCGATCAGACCGCGCCCGAGCGCCTTGGCGAGGATGCGCTCGCGCTGCAGGCCGCCGCCGTCGTCCGAGCACTCGATGACGATGCTGCCGGAGTCGTGAAAGGCGTTGAGCGTCACGGTGCCGGCCGCCGGCTTGCCGCGCGCGGTGCGCACCTCGAGCGGCTCGATGCCGTGGTCGATGGCGTTGCGCACCAGGTGCGTGAGGGGGTCGCCGATGCGCTCCACCACCGTCTTGTCGAGCTCGGTGTCCTCGCCGCGGATCACGAGGCGGATTTCCTTGCCGAGCTCGCCCGCCACGTCGTGCACCACGCGCTCGAAGCGCGCGAAGGTGCCACCGATCTTCACCATGCGCAGCTGCAGCGCGTACTCGCGCACCTGCTCGACGAGTGCGGTGACGCTCGACATGCTCTCCGTCAGGTCGTCGCTCTTGGCGCGCCGTGCGAGCACGGTGGCGCCGGCGGCGGCGATGATCAGCTCGCCGACGCGCGTGATGAGGTCATCGAGCTTGCCGGCGTCGACGCGCAGGAAGCGCCCCGCCGCGGCCGCTTCGTGCGCCAGGCGCGCCGCCCGGGCGGGTGCGGGGGATGCGGCCGCGCCGGCGGGTCCGGCGCATGCGGCAGGAGCGGCCGCCGGCGTCGCGGCAGCTACGGGTGTCAGGGTGAGCGTGCAGTCCTCGCGCACGAACTCGAATACCGCCTCGATGCGGGCGCGGTCGGCGTCGGTGCGCAGCGTGAGGTCGAAGCCGAGGTAGCAGCTCTCGGGGTCGAAGTCGGCGAGGGCCGGGAGTTGCTGCGCGAGCACCTCGAGGCGCGTGATGTCGCCGAGGTTCTGCAGGTAACGGATGAACCCGAGCGGATCCATGCCGCCGCGCAGCACGTCGGGACCAAAGCGGACCTCGAGCTGCCAGACCTGCGCGCCCGCGGCAGACGGGGCGGGGGTTGCGGCGCTGGCCGGCGCGGGCGCGGCGCCGACGCCCGTCAGGCCATGAACGGCCTCGAGGAGCCGGGTGCCCTGGGCCGCAAGCGCCGCATCGGGCGGTGCATCCACCGCGCCGCCATAGTGGCTGACCAGCGCCTCGGTGTGGTCCTTGCAGCGCAGCAGCAGCGTCACGAGGTCCGCCGAGAGCTCGAGCCGGCCGAGGCGGACCTGATCGAGGGCGGTCTCGAGCACGTGCACGAAGGAGACGATGGGCTCGAGCCCGAAGAGCCCGGAGGACCCCTTGATGGTATGGGCGCTGCGGAAGATGAGATTGATGGCCTCGGGGCTCGCGCCGCCGCGTGCGCACTCGAGGAGGCTCGCCTCCATCTCGCGCAGCAGCTCGACGCTCTCGGCGACGAAAGTCGGCAGCGCATCGGCGATGTTCATGAGGCGGTCCCGGTAACGACCGCGGGCAGCTCGCCCCAGCGGCACAGCTCGAGCACCGCACGCACCACCGGGCTCACCGCGCGCAGCCGCAGCGGCCGCCGGCCGGCGGCCGCGGTACGGCGCGCCACGAGCAGCAGCTGCAGCCCCGCGGTGTCGATCTCGGTGACGCCCGCGAGATCGAGCGCCAGCGGCGGGTCCGCGCTCTCGAGCAGCGCGCGCAGCTGCGCCAGCAGCGCCGCCGCGCCCTGAATGTTCACGGCGCCGGCGAGCTGCAGGCAGTCGCCGCTGCGGGAGAGCTCGAAGTCGAATTCCGCGCTCATGGTCCGTCTCAGGCGCTCGCCGGCATGAGCTTGCTCACCGCGGCGACCAGCGTATTCGGCTGGAACGGCTTGGTGATCCAGGCTTTGGCGCCGGCGGCGCGGCCCTCGTCCTTCTTGTCCTGGCCGGCTTCGGTGGTGAGCATGATGATCGGCGTGAACTTGTGCTTCACGCTTGACTTGATCTGCTTCAGCAGCGTGATGCCGTCCATCTCGGGCATGTTCACGTCGCTGATCACGAGGTGCACGCGCTCGGCGTCGAGCTGCTTGAGCGCCTCGACCCCATTGGCCGCCTCGACCACCTCGTAGCCCTGCTCGCGCAGCGCGAGGCGCGCGATCATGCGCACCGATTCGGAGTCATCGACGATGAGAACTTTCTTTGCCATGGTGACGAGGTCCGTTGCTCAGAAAAAGGTGGCGCCCTGCGGCGCGACGCCCGCGGCGTCGCCGCCGTCGTGATTGCGGCGCTGCTCCTCGGTGGTGTAGCTCTGCGCCATGCCCTCGAGGTAGGCGTGCACGAGCGCGGGGGTGTCCTGAGGACCGCCCGCGTTGCCCAGCTCCCCGGCCTTGCGGATGCTGCCGATCACCTGCTGCAGAATCTGTCCGGTGCGGTCCTGGAACTGCAGCTGCACCAGCGCCTCGCACACGTCGCTCTTGATCGACTCGCTCTCGGCGTTGGAGCGCGCGGCGAGCTCGGTGAGCGAGCGGGTGCGCTGCTCGAAGCGCTCGAGCACGCTGCGGATGTGCTGCTGCGACTCGCTGACGGCCGTGTCGTCGCGCGCCGCGACGCGCTCGTTGGTGGCGACGATCTGCGCCAGGGTGGTACTGATGGCGCCGGCTTTGCTGCTGATGCTCTTGCCGGTGAGGCGCGCGGCGGCGGAGAGCTCGCGCACCTCCTTGGCGACCACGGCGAAGCCCTTGCCGACATCCCCGGCGTGCGCGGCCTCGATCGCCGCGTTGAGCGCCAGCATGTTGGTCTTGAAGGCGATCGACTCGACGTCGCTCGACATCGCGCGCAGCTCGTCGGCGTAGTCGGCGAGATTGCGGATCTCGCCGGCGATGGCTTCGCGGCTGCTGCGGATCGCGACCAGCGCTTCCATGACCAGGGCGAGGCAGCGCTGGCCCTCGGCCGAATCGGCGGCGATCGAGTCGCCGCCGGTGTGCGCCCGTGCGGCGCCGAGCGCGCTATCGAGGCGCTCGACGATGGCGCCGAAGCGCTGCATGAGGGAGATCACGGCCTGCTGGGTCTGCTCGCGGGTGGTCTCGATCTGCTTCGCCCAGATGGGCAGCGCCTGCGCGCAGGCGGCGCCGAGCAGCCGGCCCTCGAGCGCCGGCAGCTCGTCGGTGACCTCGGTTGCGGGGGTGGCGCTCATGGGCTCAGGCGGCGGCCGTGCCGGCGTCCGCGGCGGTTGCCTCGGTGAGCTGCTCGAGCTCCCCGGCGGCGAGGAGGTTGCGCACGTCGAGGAGGATGATGAAGCGCGTGTCCACCATGCCCATGCCGAGGATGAAGTCGGTGCGCACGCGCGTGCCGAACGCGGGCGGCGGCTCGATCTGCGCGGGCGCGATCTCCACCACCGCGTTGACGGCATCGACCAGCAGGCCGAGCTGCTGCAGCTCATCGCCCGCCGCGACTTCGATGATGACGATGCAGGTTCGCCGGCTCGGCTCGCTGGCGTTGCGTCCGAAGCGGATCGACAGATCGAGTACCGGGACCACCGCGCCGCGCAGGTTGATCACGCCGCGCAGGTAGGGCGGCATCATCGGCACCTGCGCGGGGGCGGTGTACTCGATGATCTCGCGGATCGCCAGGATGCCGATGGCGAACAGCTCGCCGCCGAGCACGAAGGTCAGGTACTGCTCGGGTCCGCCCCCGCCGTCGTGGAGGGGGCGTTTGCCGGCCGCGGCGGCTGCCTGTGCTTCGGACATGATGAGGACCCTCCCTGGAAAGGCGCAGTGCGACTCATGCTAGGGACGCGCCGCGGCGGGCGGTGCCGGGAGGATCGGGTGCCGCGTGTAGGGAATTCTTGCACGGCTTACCTGATGAGGACTGCCGCACACCCCGATGGTTGTCCTCACTCGAGCGAGGTGAGCCCGTGCTGGATCGCGAACTTGATGACGCCCGCCAGATCGCCGAGGTGCAGCTTCTGCATCATGCGGCTGCGGTAGGAATCGATCGTCTTCGGCGAGAGATGCAGCTTCGCGCCGATCGCGGCGCTCGAGTGCCCGTCGGCGACCAGCTTGAGGATCTCGCGCTCGCGGCGGCTGAGGCTCTCGAGCGGACTCACCGCGCCGCGCGTGCCGAGGTTCTCGGCGACGATCTCGGCGACCCTGGGACTCAAGTAGCGGCGGCCGCTCTGCACGGCGCGAATTGCCTCGATGATCTCACTCCCGGCAGACTCCTTCAGCAGGTAGCCGCGCACCCCGGCCTCGAGCGCCCGGAAAATGTGCTGCGCGCCGCCGTGCATCGAGAGAACGATGACGCGCACCTCGGGGCAGCCGGCGAGGATCTGCCGCGTCGCCTCGAGCCCGTCGAGCTCGGGCATGGAGATGTCGAGGATGGCGACGCGCGGGGCGTGCGCGAGGATCTCCCGGACCGCGTCGCGGCCGTTGCTCGCGGTACCCACCACGGCGAGATCCGCTTGCGCGGACAGATGTGCCACCAGCCCATCGCGCACGATGGCGTGGTCATCGGCGACGAAAACCGTGACCGGCGTCATGAGACCCCCGTCGGGCATTGTAGCGGGCAATCGCACACCACGCGGCTCTGCGCGCCGCCGAGCGGCCGCTCCCAAAGGCGCGCGCCCATGGCGCGGACCCGCAGCAGCACGGAGGGATGGCGCGCGAGGCTTGTGGCCGGCGCGGCTGAGGAGCGGGGCAGTGCCGTCTCGAGCGTGAGCCGCAGCACGCTCCCGAGGTGCGCGATTGCGAGCCGCACCGCCGCGCCGGCGGGGTCCGCCGGACAGCGCTTCACGAGCTCGCTCAGCAGCCCGTAGACGTTCTCGGTCTGCTGCTGGCCGAGGGCGAGCGGTGCATCGCCCTCGACGCGGATCTCGAGTACGGGCGCTGCCGGCGTCTGCCGCTGCAGGGCGTGCAGCGCCGCGACGAGATCGCCGCCGTTGGCCTGCAGCGGTGAGAGCTGATGCGCCGCCTCGCGGCAGCGGCCGGCGGTGCGCCGCGCCTGCCGCGCCAGGGACTCGAGCAGCTCGCGCATCCGCGCGGGGGATGCCTGGCGGCCGAATTCCAGCAGCAGCTTGTGCGCCACGATACGCAGCTCCGCCAGGGGTCCCGCGAGCACGCGCCGCAGCTCCGCGGCGAGTTGCCGGCGCTCGAGCTCGGCGCGATCGAACAACAGGCGCCGCAGCGTATTGCGTTCGGTGACGTCGTGGGCGAAGCAGATGCTCACCCGGCGACCGTCGAGGAAGGTGCCGTAGGACCACATGTCCATGTCCATCGTGTCGCCAGACTTTCTCTGGTGGCGCATGGGGACCGGCCCGACCGCGCTCTCGCCGCCCGCGGACAGCTGCTCGCCGCTCGCGCCGGGCGCGAACAGCTCCTGAACCCTGAGCTTCGTGAACTCTTCCATCGTGTAGCCGTAGGCGCGAGCCGCGGGCTCGTTCGCATCGAGGATCTCCCCGGTGCGTATGTCGTGCAGCCACAGCGGACGGGGGTCGCCTTGGAACAGCGAGCGGTAGCGCTTGTTCACCGCCGCGATCTTGCGGTGCCGTGCCTGATGCTCGGCCAGTAGTGCCGCGAGGAACAGGCCGATCACGGTGTGCACGCCCACCATGCCCCAGACATAGGTGACGCCGGCGGCGGCAGCCTGCGTCGCGAGCGCGCCCGTGCCGGTCGAGAAGCTCGCGGCGGCGACCATCGCGAAGGTCAGAGTCGCGAGCGAGGCAAATGCCACCCCGAGGCGTGCCGCCGCCCAGACGACCAGCAGGATGCTCAGGGTGAGCAGCGGCAGCAGCAGCCGGTCCGTGTTCACGGCGAGCAGCAGAAACGCCCAGCCGCCGAGGCACGCGAGCCAGGCGCACAGCTCCGTCAGGTTCGCGCGCAATACGCGCCGTGATGCCGCGAAGAGCGTCAGCGTCGGCACCAGCAACACGGTGCCGGTGAGGGCGTCGAACCACCAGCGGATCTCGGCCCAGAGCAAGGCCGGGGTCATGTGCAGTCCGAGGCCGTTCGCCGAGGAGGAGTAGAGGGCCCGCACTCCGGGGGCGACCTGCGCGCCGGCCGCCGTGAGCACAATCATCGCGAGGAGCCCGAGCACCGCCGCCAGTGCCCAGGCGAGGCCGGCAGCCGCGCACAGCACCAGGGGATCCTGCCAGCGATCGAGGCTCGGCGCGAAGCTCCAGCGCCTGAGCACGGCGACGATCGCGTAGCAGCCCGCGGCGCTCGTGCACGCGAGCACGAAGGCGGTCGGCAGGGGCTCGCCCACCAGGCCATAGCGCATCAGGGTCAGACCGAGGAGGACTGCCGGCCATTGGCGGGTACCGCCGAGCAGCAGACCGCAGACCGCGGCGCCTGCGAGCAGCGAAGGCACCGCCAGCTGCGCGTCCGCGTAGGTGAAGCCGCGATGATGCGCGCTGGCGAGCGCGTGCGAAGTCGCGGCCCCGATCCAGCAGGTGAGTACGATCACGGCGGCACTGGCGAGATAAGCGAGCTGCGAGGGCGGCCGTGCCTCACCGCCGCTCGTGGCGCAGGCCGCGGGGCGGTCACAGCGTCGCGCGCGCACCGACGGTGTGGCGGCGAGCGGCTCGGCCTGCGGGCACGAGCAGCTCACCGCGGTGCCGCCGCCGCGCAGGTTGAGCAGCGCCAGGTCCGCGCCGACGGCGCTGGCGCGCAGCCTCATCGACTGCAGCCCGAGGCCCACCCCGCCGTTCTGCTCCTCCTGCAGGCCGACGCCGTCGTCCTCGACCGCGACCCGGATGCGGTCCGCATCGATCGCGGCGCGGATGACGATCCGCTGGGCGCGGGCGTGCTTGAGCGCGTTGGCGAGCGACTCCTGCACGACGCGATAGAGATGCTCGCGGCGCTCGAGCGACAGCGTGACGGGGGCCGTGTCCTCGATGATCACCTCGACCCGGGCGCGCTCGGTGGCCGGCAGCATTCCCGGCAGACGGCGCAGCGCCTCGAGCAGATCGCCCTGCAGCTCCTCGAGCGGCGACACGCCGCTCGTCAGCTGAAACAGGTGGGACTCGGCCGCCTGGGCGTGGTGCGTCAGCTCGCGCAGCTGCGCGACGCCCTGGGCATCGAACAACCGCGTCTGCGCGGTCCGTTGCAGCAGCGCCTCCGAGCCGATCGCGAGCCCCGCGAGCACCTGCCCGAGACCATCGTGCAGTTCCTGCGAGACGCGGCAGGATTCGCGATCGACGGTGGCCAGCAGCCGGCGCCGCAGGTCCTGGTGATCCGTCAGGTCGACCGCGTGCAGGAGGCTCACCGGCCGGCCGTCGAGCTCGAGCGGCGTTGCGACCAGCTCGACGTCGATGAGGCGCCCGTCGCGTGTGACGTGCTTGACCAGGGGTGCCGCCACGAGATCGCCCTCCGGCGGCTCGGGCTGCGCGGCGGCCGGGCCCTCGGCGCCGAGATCCGCCATCCGCATCGCGAGGAACTCCGCTTCCGAGTACCCGTAGCGGCGGATGGCCTCGACATTGGCCATGAGGATCGCGCCGGACTTCGCGTCCACCACCCAGGCCGGGGTCGGATTGGCCGTGAACAGCGACTGGTAGCGCTCGGCGAGCACGCTCAGGTGCCGGTCGTGGTGCTGACGCGTGGTGAGAAGCACGGTGAGCACCGGACTGACACAGCACAGCAGTCCGATGAAGCCCCAGGTGGCCGCGAGTCCTCCGAGCGGATCGGTCGAGGCGAGCGGGCCCGCGCTCTGGCAAAAGGCGGCGGCGGCAGTCAGGGAGAAGAGCAGGGTGCACAGGGCTGCCGCCAGGGCGCTGAACTCGATCGCCGCCCAGGCGACCAGCATGAGAGCGGCGAGCAGCAGCGGCCAGCAGGCCCAGGGTGCCGCCAGGGCGAAGGCCGCGACCGCCCAGGCGAGTGCGCCGGCGCCGAGCGCGGCGAGCCGCAGCGGCCGCGCCCGCACCGCGTGTCGCAGCGTCCGCGGGCTCACCAGCAGCACCGGCACCGTGAGCACGATGCCGGCGATGGCGTTGAGCTCCCAGCGCGACAGCGCGCTGACGAGCCCCCAGGTGATACCCGGGACGAGCGTCCCGGGCACGGTCGCCATCCTGACGAATTCAGGATCGATGCTGCGCGGGGTGAGCCAGATCCCGGCGACCGTGCCGGCGACATCGGCGAGGCCGGCGATCACGCGCCCGGCTATCGCCGCGGCCACCAGGATCACGGGGTCGGCGAGGCGGTCGAGCTGACGGCGGAAGTGCAGGGCGCGCAGCAGGTGCACCGTGATCAGGACGCCGGCGGTCTCGCCGAGCGCATCGACGCCGACCAGGATCGCCGGGTCGCCCCGCAGCGCACCCCAGATGCAAATCGACCCGATCAGCACGCCGGGCCAGGTCCGCGTACCCCACAGCAGCATCAGGCTGACGGCGATGCCGTCGGCGACCCAGGGCAGAGGAAAGAGATCGGAGTCGACGCGCGCGCTGACGAAGTGCTCGGCGTAGAGCAGCATCGCGCCCGCCGTGACGACGTAGCCGGCGAGCAGCACGAGCGTCGCGGACCACGTCGACAACGGGCGCGGCAAGAGCTTCAGCCTTCCAATGGCGTGCAACAACGGACTCCGTCTCCCTCGGCCACGCGCTGTGCGCGGCGGGCACTCCTGTGCAATGGCAGTCTGTCACGGCGGGGCGGCGCGATTCTGCGACCCGCGTGGCAGAGTCGGATGTTATGTCGCGCTGCGGCGCCGCAGCATGCGCCACCGTCAGGGCCGGAGCTTCACCCAGAAGGCCTTGGAGACACCGGCCCGAAGAGGCGGCCGATGGTGCCGATGGCCCGCCCGGCCTCCGCGCGGTCCGGCATCGTCGTCGCGTCGCCGAAGCCGTAGTAATCGTCCGCACCGATGACCTGGAACACGAAGCCGTCGCGGCGCGGCACGAAGGCCACTCCCGCATAGATGAGCCCGTAGTGCACGTCCGGCTGTGGAATGGTCCGCGCGAGCTGGCCGCGCACCGGTACCAGCGACTCGTCGCCGAGCAAGGCGCGTGCGCCGTAGCCGGTCGCATTGACGAGAGTCTTCTCGGTCACGTGGGCGAAATCGGCCGGTGTGTGGAACTCCTCGATGCGGATGCGCCCGCCGCGCTCGTGGAACTCGCTCATCAGGAGGCGCGTGTAAGCGGAGAGGTTGAACATGAGCTGCGGACCGCCGCGCAGGTAGCGTGCGCCGAGGGGATGACTGCCCGGCGCGTAGCGCGCGGTGCGCGGCAGCAGATCGCCGAGCAGCGTGCTCTGCAGGTCGGCGAAGCGTGGGCGTGGATCGTCCACCGGCAAACCGCGGCGCGCCGGCTTCGCCGTGTCGGAGACGAAATAGTTGTCGACGAACTCGACCGGCGTGCCGGGCAGTCCGAGGAAGCTCTGAAAAGTGGCGAACGCACGGCGCGCCATGCCCTCCCAGAGGACGCGGAAGGCGGGCGTCGCGTGCTCCTCGAAGCAGATGCGCGAATCGGGCGTGAATACCCCGGTCGCGAGCGAGGAGCGCACCTGCGGCGGCAGCTCCCTGGAGTAGATCGTGACGCTGGCACCGGCGCGCTGCAGCTCGAGCGCGGTGGTCAGCCCGATCGCGCCGCAGCCGATCACCGCCACGTCGCGTTCGCCGCCCGCCAGGGCCATCCCGGCCGCCAGCGCGCCCGCGCCCCAGGACAAGGACCAGCCGCTGCCGCCGTGACCGTAGTTGTGCACGACCGTCTTGCCCTGGATCTGCTCGACCTCGAGCCGCGGACCCTGGGCGCGAAACGGCCGGGTGCAGACCGTGATCGCGGTAATGCGCTCGGGAGCGGCGCGCAGCGGCGTGAGCGCGAGCGCCGGTGCGGCGGGGAGCGGCGCGGTGCCGCGTACGCCGAGCGCGCAGCCGCCGAGGGCCGTGCCGAGGAGCGCCGCCCCGGTGCCCGCGACGAACTGCCGCCGTCCGATCCCCGTGCGCTGCATGCTCAGGAGCGCAACCTCCGGCCCTCCGGGTCGTGCAGCGGCTGCCCCCGCACGGTGGCCGCGCGCATCTCGCCGAGGATGTCGATCTCGAAGCGTGCGCCGTCGTGTGCCAGCGGGGCCGGAACGTAGCCCGCGGCGAGACTCTTGCCGACGGTGTGGCCGAAGGCGCCCGAAGTCACGTAACCGACCGCCGTGCCGTCCTTCATGATCGACTCGTAGCCGATCACGTCCGCATCGAGCGCTTCGACCTCGAGGATCACGAAGCGGCGCTTGGGTCCCGCGGCGCGCTCGGCAAGCGCGGCGGCGCGGCCGGCGAACTCGGGCTTACCGAAGTCGACGAAGCGGTCGAGTCCGGTCTCCGCGGCGGTGTAGTCGGGGCGGAAGTCCTTCTGGAAGGAACCGTAGCCCTTCTCGAGGCGCAGCGAGGAGAGCGCGCGGCCGCCGAAGAGCGCGAGCCCGAGGTCGCGCCCGGCGTCCATGAGATCGTCGTAGAGCGTCGCGAAGTAATCGGGGGTGGTCCAGATCTCGTAGCCGAGCTCGCCGGTGAAGCCCGCGCGGCTGAGGATCGCCGGTGCGAAGCCGACCGCGGTCTCGCGCACCTGGAAGAGCTTGAAGGCGGCCGCCGAGAGATCGATCCGCACCAGGCGCTGCACGAGCTCGCGGGACTTCGGCCCCGCGATCGAGACGCCGTTCAGGGTCGAAGCCAGCGAGCGCACGAACACGTCCGCGGGCGGATCCGACTGCCAGAACCAGCGCAGGTGAAACTCCTCGGCGAAGCCGGAGCCGAAAATCAGGTAGCGCTCAGCGGCAAGAGCGGCGATGGTGAGGTCGCCGATGATGCGGCCGGCCGGGCTCAGCATCGGCGCGAGGGCGAGCCGGCCGGGCTGCGGCAGTTTCGAGGCGAACACGCGGTCGAGCCAGGCGCGCGCACCGCGGCCCGTGACCTCGTATTTGCCGTAGTTCGTCGTCTCGTAGAGGCCGACGCCGTTGCGCACGGCGTGGCACTCGGCGCGCACCACGGGGAAGGCTTCGGAGCGGCGGTAGGTCGGGGTTTCCTCCGGGGCCATTCCGGCGGGCGCAAACCACAGTGCGTTCTCGAGCCCGTAGTTGGCGCCCATGCAGGCACCCGCCGCCTTGAGCCGGTCGTAGATGGGCGAGCGGCGCACCGGGCGCGCAGCCGGCAGCTCCTCGTTGGGATAGGCGAGGCGAAAGCGCCGCGCGTAGTTCTCGGGGACCTTGATGGAGGTGTACTTCGGGGTCGCGAACGCGCCGAAACGCGCCACGTCCATGGAGATGATGTCCTGCCCCGGATCGTTCTCGGCCATCCAGCGCGACAGCACCAGCCCGATACCGCCGCCCTGGCTGAAGCCCGCCATGACGGCGCAGGCGACCCAGTAATTGCGCAGTCCGCGCACCGGACCGACCAGCGGATTGCCGTCGGGCGCGAAAGTGAAGGGACCGTTGACCGCCTTGCGGATGCCGACGCGCCCGAGCGCCGGAAAATGCCTGAAGCCGACCTCGAAATAGGGCGCGAGGCGCTCGGTGTCCTCGGGCAGCAGCTGCATCGCGAAATCGTCCGGAGTCTTGAGCGGCGACCACACGACGCCGTGCGGCTCGTAGGTGCCGATCAGCACGCCGCGCCGCTCCTGGCGCAGATAGATCTCCCCCGCGTAGTCGGTGGTGTTGACGATCTCCTTGTCGCGCCCCGCGAGCTCGGGCAGATCCTCGGTGATGAGATAGTGGTGCTCCATCGCCAGCACCGGCAGCTCGATGCCGGCCAGGTGGCCGACTTCGCGCGCCCAGAGTCCCGCGCAGTTCACGACGTGCTCGGCGTGCACCGCCCCCTTGTCGGTGAGCACGTCCCAGGAGCCATCGCGCCGCTGCGTCAGCGACATGACGCGCGTGAAGCGCTCGACCGAGGCGCCGAGCTGCCGCGCGGCCTTGGCGTAGGCGTTGGTGGTGCCCGAGGGGTCGCAGTGCCCGCCGTCCGCGCGCCAGAGCGCACCGATGAAGTGTTGCGGATCGATGAGCGGATTGAACTCGAGCGCCTGCTCGACCGAGAGCATCCGGGTCTCCATCCCCAGATAGCGCGCCCGCGAGCAGATGAGCCTCAGGCTGTCGAGCTCGCCCTGGGTGGCGGCGAGCATCAGGCCGCCGTTGGGATGCAGTCCGCAGGACTGGCCGGAGAGCTGCTCGATCTCACGGTAGAGATCGATCGTGTATTTCTGCAGCCGCGAGATGTTCGCCTCGCCGTTGAAGGTGTGCATGCCGCCGGCGGCGTGCCAGGTGGAGCCCGAGGTGAGCTCGCTCTTCTCGAGGAGCAGCACATCGCTCCAGCCGATCTTTGCGAGGTGATAGAGCACGCTCGCGCCCACCACGCCGCCGCCGATGACCACCGCCCGCGCCGAATCCTTCATATCGAACTGTCTCCGCAAAGCCGCTCCACGCTCGTCTCGCCCACCGGCCCGAGTCCGAAGGGCCGCGCCGTCTCGAGCAGCCACTCGTACAGGTGGCGGGCCGTGGTGGCCGGGGTGAGGATGAGCACGCCGGCGCTCAGGGCCGCGAGCGTCGCCGGCACCTGCACCATGATAGTGGCAGCGGCGCTGCCGGTGGGGAACGCCGCGGGGCGCAGGTCGAGCCGGCAGCCGCGCGCCAGCATCCCGGGGACGGCGGGACCTGCGAGGAGAAATGCCGCGAGCGCGCCGGACAGATCCACCACCGCGGCCTGACCGGCGACGGCAGCGCTGCAGCGAGCCGCTGCGCCCGCAGGCGCCGCGGGCGCCGTGAGCAGCAGCCAGCGCTGCGGCCGCACGCTAAGTGCCAGCCGGCCATCGTGGCCGGCGCACCGGCCGGTCGCGGGCAGCCTCACGCCGCGCGCGGCGGCGAGTGGCTCGAGCTCGGCGCCGCGTCCCCGGAATGCGGCGATCTCGACCACGTCGGCCGGGCAGGTGGCGAGGCGCACGCCCGGCGCGGCCGCGGCGGCGGGCGGCTCAGGCGCGGACACGCGTGTTCTCCGGATCGAGCAGGTGGGGACTGACGACCTCGAGGGGGATGCGCTCACCGTGAATCACCGAGGCACCGAGCAGCTGCGCGCCGATGCGCCGCCGCCCCCCGGCGAGCAACGCGAGACCGACCCAGCCTTCGAGCTCGACGGATGGTGTGGAGGAGGTCACGTAACCGAGGCTCGCGCCGGGCGCCTCGGGTGAGAGCAGGTGCATGCCGTTGCGAAGGCGATCCTTGCGGTCGCGGGGGCGCACGCCGACGAGCTGCAGGCGATCGGCCGCGGTCAGGCCCGGCCGGGCCGCGAGCACCCGGCCGATGAAATCGCCGCTCTTCTTCAGCATGCGTCCGAAGCCTAAGTCGTCCGCGCTGGTGTTGCCGTTGAGCTCCGCGGTGGTGACGTGTCCTTTCTCGATGCGCAGCGTGTTGAGTGCGTCGAGCCCGTAGGGCCGGATTCCATGGCGGGCGCCCGCTGCGAGAATCGCTTCCCAGGCGGTTGCGGCCGCGTGTGCGGGCACGGCGAGCTCATAGGCGAGTTCGCCCGAGAACGAGATGCGAAAGACTCTCCCGGGCACGCCGGCAATGTCCGCGCCGGCGACCGCCATGAACGGGAAGGCCGCGTTGGCGAGGTCGAGCCCGGGCACCACCGCGGCGACCACCTCGCGCGCGCGCGGACCCGCCACGGCGAATTGCGCCCACTGATCGCAGACATCCGTCAGGATGACGTCGAAGTCGCGGCACACCGACTGCAGATGAAACTCCAGGTGCTCGAGTACCGCGACGCTGTTGGCGGTCGTGGTGGTGATCACGAAATGCTCGGGCGCGAGCCTCGAGGTGGTGCCGTCGTCGAACAGCATGCCGTCCTCGCGCAGCATGATGCCGTAGCGGGCCCGCCCGACCGGCAGCGTGGAGAAGGTGTTGGCGTAGATGAAGTCGAGGAAACGGGCGGCATCGGGCCCCTGCACGTCGATCTTGCCGAGCGTCGAGACATCGGTGATTCCGACGGCGCCGCGCACCGCGCGGGCTTCCGCGAGCACCGGCTCCCAGCCCGCCGCGCGCGCATAGACGAGCGGGCGCAGCCACAGACCCGTGTTCACGAAGGTCGCGCCGGCGCTCTCCTGCCAGGCGTGCAGCGGCAGGCGGCGCCTGGGTTTGTAGTGGGCGCGCACCTCGCCGCCGGCGAGCGCGGCGAACGGCACCGGCTCGAGGTACGGCCGCGGCTTCGTCTGGCCCACCGCGGCGAGCGCCACGCCGCGCGCCTCCGCCAGCACGGCGCTCGCGACCAGTCCGCCGATGCGGCCCTGATCGGTGGCCATGCCGCAGGTCGTGTAGCGCTTCATGTGCTCGACGTGCTCGTAGCCCTCGCGGCAGGCGAGGCGCACGTCCTCCGCCGTCACATCGTTCTGCAGATCGACGAACGCCTTGCCCGTGGCGCGTACTTCCCAGAGCGCTGCGAGCGGTGTCGCCGCCGGATCCTCCGGCGGCGCGGGGGACGGCGGTGCCGGCGGGGCGGTGCGCCCGAGCTCCGCCGCCAGGGCCGCGCCTGCCGCGGCGCCGTCGCGTGCGGCGGCGGCGAGCCCGAACACCCCGGCCGCCGCGCCGGCGATCCGGCCTGCAGCCGGGTCGAGCTCCGCGGTGAAAGCGGCAATCGGTTCCCGCCAGAGGGGCTGCCCGCCAAGTTGGGAGGCGAGCGCGGTAGCGGGATTGAAGCCCCCCGAGACGAGCAGTGAATCGGCGGGGAATGAGCGTTCGGCGCCGCCCGCGAGCCGCACGCGCACGCCCCGCACCCTCGAGCGGCCGCGCACCGCAGTGACGACCGCGCCGGTGAGCACCTCGATGCCCTGGCTGCGGGCGCGCTCGGCGGCGAGCGATTGCGGGCGTGGATCGACCACAACCGCGGCGCGCACACCGGCGGCGCAGAGGGCGAGCACGCTTTCGTACGCCTCGTCATTGTTCAGGAGAAACGCGGGATGCCGTCCGGCCGCGACGCCGTAGCGCCTGAGGTAGGCGAGGGCCGCACCCGCGAGCAGCACGCCCGGCACGTCGTTGCCGGGAAAGGCGACGAGACGCTCGGTCGCACCGCCCGCGAGCAGCACGCGCTGCGCGCGCACCACGCGCAGCCGCTCGCGCAACCCGCCGAAGCGCGCACTCTCTTCGGGCCCGAGGGTCTCGAGCGCCCCGAAGACGCCATGACCATAGGCCCCGATCACGGTCGTGCGGCTCGAGATTCGCACACCGGGCAGCGTGTCCAGGTGCGCGAACGCCTCGGTGCGCCACGCGCTCCAGCGCGGATCGAGCAGCGTGCCGCCGCCCGGCGCCACGTCCTGCTCGGCGAGCAGCACCGAAAGCCCGGCGGCGCCTAAGCGCTGCGCCGCGGCGAGGCCGGCGGCGCCGGCGCCCACGACCAGCACGTCCGTGTGCTCGTGCACCATTTCCGCCGGGGCGGCATGCTCGCCGACGTCGGCCGCGAGGCGGCCGAGACCGGCCGCGCGCCGGATGAGCGGCTCGTAGAGCCGCTCCCACGCCCAGCCGGGCGCCATGAAGGTCTTGTAGTAAAAGCCCGCGGGCAGGAAGCGGCTCGCGAGATCGTTGACTGCGAGGAGATCGAACGAACGCGTGGGCCAGCGGTTCTGGCTCT
>JAGWMP010000254.1 GCA_028871705.1 Gammaproteobacteria bacterium | reverse complement strand
GTCACCGTCCTGTACACGGCGCTGCAGCTCATCGTGATCGGCGTGCTGCCCGATGCCGCCCACAGCGAGCGGCCGCTCGCCGACGCCGCGCGGGTGATGATGGGTACGGCGGGCCCGGTGCTCGTGTCGATCGGCGCACTGATCTCGGTGTACGGATACCTGAGCGCCAACCTCCTCACCGTGCCGCGCGGCACCTACGCGCTGGCCGAACGCGGCGACTTTCCCGGTGCCTTCGCGGCCATCCATCCGCGGTTTCGGACGCCGTATCTGTCGATCGTGGCGATCTCGCTCGCGGTGTGGGCGTTCGCGCTCTTCGGGAGCTTCGCCTGGAACGTCACGCTGTCGGCGGTGGCGCGCCTCTTTTATTACGCCGCGGTGTGCGCCGCGGTGCCGGTGCTGCGCCGCCGGCAGCCGGGCGCGGCGCTCTACCGCCTGCCCGGTGGCGTGCTGCTGCCCGCCCTCGGGGTGCTGATCTGCCTCACGCTGCTGACGCGGGTCGACTTCAGCAAATCCGTCATCCTGCTCGGAGTGGTGCTCGCGGGCCTCGCCAACTGGCTGGCGGTGCGGCATCGCGGCACAATGGCTTAAGGGAGGAGGCAACCACATGGGTAACGACGAGCCGCTGGTGAAACGCAGCCGCGATGCGCGCGGCGCGGTCACCCTCACCCTCAACCGCCCGCAGGCGTACAACGCGCTCTGCGAGGCGCTGCTGGCGGCGCTGCAGGCCGAGCTCGACGCGCTTGCCACCGATGACGCGGCGCGCGTCGTGGTGCTGGCGGCGGAGGGCAAGGCGTTCTGCGCCGGCCACGACCTGCGCGAGATGCGCGCCCAACCCTCGCACGAGTACTACCAGCGCCTCTTCGCACAGTGCAGCGCGGTGATGCTAAGCCTGACCCGCCTGCCGGTACCGGTGATTGCGCGGGTGCAGGGGATTGCCACCGCCGCCGGCTGCCAGCTGGTGGCGCAGTGCGACCTGGCGGTGGCGGCGAGCACGGCGCGTTTCGCCGTGAGCGGCGTGAACCTCGGCCTGTTCTGCTCGACGCCCGGCGTGCCGCTCGCGCGCAATCTCCCGCGCAAGCAGGCCTTCGAGATGCTGGTGACCGGGGAGTTCATCGACGCCGAGGAGGCGCGCGCGCGCGGTCTCGTCAACCGCGTGGTCGAGTCCGGCGCCCTCGATGCGGAGATCGAACGCCTCGTCGCGAGCATCGTGGCCAAGCCCCGTGTCGCGGTCGCCATGGGCAAGGAGCTCTTTTACCGCCAGGTGGAGCTGCCGCTCGCCGCCGCGTACGCGGCGGCCGGCGAGACCATGGCGTGCAACATGATGGACGAGGCGGCGCTCGAGGGGGTTCAGGCCTTCATCGAGAAGCGCCCGGCCCGATGGGGGTCGTGAGCGCGGCGCTGCTCAGGGGCGCTTGTCTTCGCGATAGAGCTTGATCAGATCGACGACGCGCACTGCCCCGGCGTTCGTGGCGAGCTTGCGAGCCTCGTACTTGTCCTCCCGCGTTCCCACGTAACCGGAAAGCGTCACGACGCCGCGCAGCGCCGTAACGTCGACGTGGCGGAAGTAGAACGTGGTATCGGCAGCGAGTGCGGTCTCGACCCTCCCGGCCAGGGCGGCGTCCGCGGCGGCTTCGGCCGCCGTCGTGCGCGGCTCGGCGGCGCATCCGGCCGCGAGCAGCAGGCAGCAGGTCGTCAGTAGAGCGGCGCGCACGGACAGGGCGCTAGCGTGCGACCGCGGAGTTGTCGAGGCCGTTGCGCTCGAGCTCGAGACGGCTGGTGACGACGCGCCGCACGCCGGGCGTGGCGGCCGCGATGCGACGGGCCTGGTAGACCGCGTCCGCGCTCCAGACATAGCCGCTCAAGTCCGCGACGCCGTCGTCGACCCGTACGTCGACGTGGCGGTAGAAGTACCAGGGATCCGCGTTGAGGGCCGTATAGATGCGATTGGCGAGCGCCTGGTCGGCGCCATCCGCGGATGCAGGGTGGGGCGCCCCGGTGGCGCAGGCATTGAGCAGCATGCAGGCCGCCACGGCCGTCAGTGCGCACGCCCTGCGACATGCGCCGGGTCTCGCAGATGAAATGTTCGCGGCGATCTGCATGGGCGGGTACGTTCTTTTGACCAGCGTACTTGCCCTAAGGTTCACGTTGCCAGCGCTTGCAGACGGCAGTGTTCCGTCACATTCGGATACGCCAGTGGGCGCAGGGGCGCTCGCGGATCGAGCGCGCCCGCAACTCGGCTAGCGCGAGACCGGCGAGTTGTCGATGCCGTTGCGCTGCAACTCGAGGTTGCTCACGACGCTGACGACGCCGTCGACGCCTTCGGCGATCACCCGCGCGGTGCTGATATCCGGGGGATCCCAGACGTAACCATCGAGATACACCACGCCGTTGTCGGCGCGCACGGTGATGAGCCGGCCGTAGAACTCCTTGTCACTGGTCAGAGCGGTCTGGACGCGCTCGGCGAGCGCCTGATCGGCCTGCTTCTGCGCCTCGGTCTTCGGCGGTCCCGAGACGCATGCGGCCACAATGCATGCCGCCGCCAGGACCACCACCGCACGCGCTGCACGGTTGATGACTCGCGACATCTTCAGTTCCTCCTCTTGCTTCACGCGTGTGAGGTATACCACACGCTCAGTCATGGCATTCGACATCTGTGATCAGCTCGATCTCGTTGCGCACATTGCGGGAGCCGGCGAGGCGCCGGGCAAGCTGCAGAGCGCGGTAGAGGTCGGTGACGTCCGATGCCCTCCAGCCGATGCGGGCCGGGCGTCTGCGCCCCGGGAGCTGCGCCGCCGATCAGCAGGGCCGCTCCCAGCATCACTGCCGGGAGCGGCCCCATCCGCTTATGCCTCGCCGGGGTCAGAACCGGAAGTTCAGACCCGTCGAGATGCCGAGCTCATGACAACCACCCCAGGTGGTCGGGCCCGCGCTGCTGTAATCGATGAACAGCGGATGCGTCGCATCGTGGCAGTCGGTCTTGATGCCATGGCCACCCGCACCGATGTCGTAGTGCGCATTGCCGTCGTTCGCCGTATCGGCGATGTCGGCGTACCAGGTGAGCTGCTTGTCCAGCTTGTGCCACCAGGCGAGCGTGTACATGTTCGCCTCGTTGTTGCCGATGCCGTTCGGGTTGAAGTTGTGCTGTCCGCCCGGATCGCCCACCGAAGCGCTGGCATGCGCCCAGCCCGCCGCGATGCGGTCCTTGCCGTTCGGGAACACGTAGTCGAACGACACCCAGTCGCCGCTGCGCTGACGCTCGTTCTGGAACTCCATGATCGCGGGCAGGTCTCGATGCATATTCTCGTAGAGCACCGAGATCGTGAGGCCGAAGTCGAAGTGGTACTGGCCGCCGAACTTCATGGCCCACTCGTTCCCCATGTCGTAGGCCGTGCTGTACTCCGGTGTGCCCGCTGCCGCGGCGCCCGGATACTCGGCGAAGTAGGCGTTGTAGTCCGCCCAGTCGAGGAGCGGCGACACGCCGTTGCCCAATCCCTGGTAGTAGCCGTAGATCGGGTTGTTGGATCCGACACCGTCGCTCGAGCGGTTGACGTTCTGGTGCAGCTCGTACGCCGCCACCAGGTAGAGGCCGCCCATCTCGAACTTGAGGTCCCCGCCGTAGGCGTTGTTGAAGCCGCCGTCATCGCAGTTCAAGAACAGGTTGCCGCTGCCCGGGGTGTTCGAGCCGGTGCAATCCGGTGAGCCGAGCGGGGCGATGTTGTTGCTGGAATCGGGGTTCTGCCCGAGCGCATAGGCGAGATCGAAGCTGAAGCCCGACCAGGTGGGCGAGCTGTAGATGATCGCGTGATCCATGCGGGTCCCGAACTCGACCCGATTGTCGCCGCCGGTGTTGCCCATGACCGTGCTGTAGTCGCCGAGCTGACCCGAGAAGGGATTCAGGCGGTCGGTCGCGGTCTTGTAGGGCATGAAGAGCTCGCCGAAGCGGATCTGGCCCCACTCGTGGTTGCGCAGCCCGACGTAGGTGTCACCGAGACCGATGGCACCCGACACGACGTTCGAGGACTTGGTCCAGGTGTTCTGCAGCCCCGGAGCCGAGTTCACGCTGAAGGCGGTCGATACCTGGTAGATGAAGTCCGTGCCCGAGGTGCCGATCTTGTGGGTGCCGCGATAGCCGACGTTCGAGCCGTTGCTCGACATCGCCGGCATCCAGCCTACCCGGCCATTGGGACCCGCCTTGGGCGATCCGG
>JAGWMP010000018.1 GCA_028871705.1 Gammaproteobacteria bacterium | reverse complement strand
TCGCCTGCGGCGCCGGCGTCAGCAGCAGCGCGACACCGAAGGCATCCGGGATCGGGCGCACGGCGCGCATCGGTTGCGGGTAGTCCGCATCATAGGCAATGAGGAGCACCGCCGTCTCTGCAGCGCGCAGCTGCAGCAGCGACTCGAGGAGTCCCGCGCCGAAGCTCGCATCCCCGGCGCAGAGCGCGTTCGCCGCCGGCGTCGCGCCGGTTGCGATGCCCCAGTAGCCCGAGGCGGCGTTGTGCACCGAGTTGTGAAAGCGGGTCGGCGAGATCTGCCGCTCGGGCCCGGCCAGCACCTGGCAGATCTCGTGACAGTTCTCGCCATCGCCTCCCGAGGAGGAGAACACCGCCGGCAGCGTCGCGGCATCGGCCCCGGCGTGCGCGACGGCTTCGAGCCCGACCGTGAGTGCGAGCCGCACCACTTTGCCGGTGCGGCGCCGTTCGGCGGGCGGCAGGCACGCAAGCGGGGGGATCACCGCCGCGCGCGGCGCGTATGGCGCGCGTCCCGTGAGCACCTCGACCGCCGCCGGCCAGTCCGGGAGGCCGGGACCGAGCAGCCCCACGCCGCCCACCCAGGCACCGAGCGGCGCGCTCAAGGAGCTCTCCCGAAGATGAGACTGCAGTTCGAGCCGCCGAAGCCGAAGGAGTTGGAGAGCACGTGGCGCAGCGGCGCCGCGCGGTTCTCGAGCAGGTACTCGACCCCGAGCGCGGGATCGACCTCGCGGGTGTTGACTCCGGCGGGCATGAAGCCGTGCCGCAGCGCGAGCGCGCACACCACCGCCTCGAGTGCGCCCGCGGCCCCGAGCGTGTGGCCGGTCGCACCCTTGGTGGAGCTGCCGGGAATCCGGGTGCCGAGCACCGCACTCACCGCGCGCGCCTCGGCGGCGTCGTTGCTCGGCGTGCCGGTGCCGTGGAAGTTGATGTAGTCGATGTCGCCCGGCGCGAGGCGCGCCGCGGCGAGCGCCGCGCGCATGGCGCCACTCGCGCCGCGCCCTTCGGGGTGCGGCGCGGACATGTGCCAGGCATCGCTCGACTCGCCGGTCCCGAGCAGCAGCACCGTCCCGGCGGGCGGGGCGTCAGGGACCGGCTCGAGCAAGGCGAACGCGGCGGCTTCGCCGATCGAGAGTCCGTCGCGCGCCACGTCGAACGGACGGCTCGGGGTGCGCGCGACGAGCTGCAGCGAGTGGAATCCGTAGAGCGTCGTCAGGCACAGCGAATCGACCCCGCCCACCACCGCGGCATCGACCAAGCCGGCCGTGATGGCGCGCTGGGCGCTCGCGAACACCTTGGCGCTGGAGGAGCAGGCGCAGGAGATGACGGCCGCGGGTCCCTCGAGCCCGAGCGCGCGCCGCGCGAAGGCCGCGACGGAGAAGGTGTTGTGGGCGCCGTGGTAGCGGAAATCGGCGGGCAGCGCGCCGCTCGCCGGGTCGCGCCGCCGGTAGGCGAGCTCGGTCTCGAGAATGCCGGAGGTGCTGGTGCCGAGCCACAGGCCGACGCGGCGCTCGCCGTGGCGCCGCACGGCCGCGCGCACCGCCTCATCGAAGCCGTCCTCCCGCAGGCTGAGCGCCGCGAGGCGGTTGTTGCGGCACTCGAACTCGGCGAGCTCCCCGGGCAGCGGTGCGGCGTCCACTCCCGGCACCTCCCCGACACAGGTCTCGAGCGCGACCGTCTCGAAGGCGCAGGGCGCGAGTCCCCCGCGCGCCGCTTCGAGCGCGGCGCGCATGGGCCCGAGTCCGCGCCCGAGGCAGCTGGTCGCGGTGAAGGCGGTGAGAGCGAGCGGCTTCACGGGAGCCTCCCGACGAGCAGCACGTTGGCGAAGGGGGTGCCGGCGCTCATGGGGAGCGAGCGCGTCTCGAACCCGAGTTGCGTGAGGAGGGCGCGCCACTCACGCACCGGACGGCAGAAGAGCTTGAGCAGCCGCCGGCGGCGCGCCAGCGCCACGAGGCGGTCGACGAGCGTGCTCAACAGGAAGCCGAGGCCCGCCTCGGCATCCGCGACCCGCATGAGCAGCACACCGTGCGCGCCGAGCGCCGCGCGCGCGCGCCGCAGCACCGCCTCCTGCGCGGCGTAGTCGATGAAGTGCAGCACGTCGAGTATCACGATCGCATCGGCCGGGCCGTAGTCTACGTGACGGATATCGCCGTGCACGAACTGCCCGGCCGCCCCGAGCGCGGCGCGCGCCCGGGCCACTTCGCTGGCATTGACGTCGACGCCGGTCAGGCGCGCCGGGTCCGGGGGCGGCGGCCAGTCCCGCGGCCAGCTTCCGGCGCGCCGCGCCACCGCCGCCGCCTGCAGCCAGGCCGCGAGCAGCCCCTGGCCGCAGCCGAGGTCGAGCACGCAGGTGCTGCCCGTGAGCAGTCCCTCGCGCAGGATCGCCGCGAAGGCCGGATCGCCGCGCAGCTTCCCGCGGGCGAAGTGCCAGGCGAAACGCCCCGCACGTCGGTACGGCGCGCTGGCCGCCTCGATCAGGGCGGCGACCGCGGGGTCGGCGCTCATAGCGCCGCGGCGGGCAGCGTGACGGGCGTGAGCCGCGCCTGGTGCAGCGCCGCGAGGAGCGGCGGCAGCACTTCGAGGATGAGCGGCACCCCGGCGGCGGTGCGCGCCGCGTGCCCGTCGTGCAGCAGCAGGATGTCCCCGGCGGCCAGGTCGCGGGTCAGACGCGCGAGCACCCGTGCCGCATCGGCGCTCACGGTGTCGAAACCGCGCCGGGTCCAGCTGACGAGGGTCAGGCCGAGGCGCGCCAGCACGGGTGCGAGGAAGGGATTGCGCAGGCCCGCGGGCGCGCGAAAGAACTGCGGCGCGACGCCGGTGACGGCGGCGATCGAGGCTTGCGCGCGCTCGACCTCGGCGCGCATGCCGCGGGGTCCGAGGAGCGAGAAGCGATTGAGGTGATGCTCGCTGTGATTCTCGATGGCGTGGCCGCGCGCGTGGATTGCGCGCGCGAGCTGCGGGAAGCGCGCGACGCGCTCGCCCACGCAGAAGAAGCTCGCCCGCACGCCGTGCCGCTCGAGGAGTGCGAGCACCACGGGCGTGACCTCGGGGTCGGGGCCGTCGTCGATGGTGATCGCCACCTCGCGGCGCTCCGCCGCCGCTGCCGGCAGACGCGTCCAGTTGGTGCCGAGGAGGTGCGCACGCGGCACGAGTCCCGCCGCGGTGAGCGTCAGGTGATCGGCGAGCACCGCGCCGAGTGCCCAGGGCCAGAGCGCCGGCCGCAGCGCGAGACCGGCGACGGCCGCGAGGTGCAGCGCCACCGAGCCGCGAATCAGCGCCGACGGCCGGTAGGCGCCGCCTCCAGCGCCTCCTGGCGGCGCATCACCCGCTCCGGGGCGCGATGCGGACATCGAGGAAATCCTCCCAGAGTCTTCGCCACACGGGCCACTCATGGCCGCCCGGCACCCACGCGACCTGCCCGGCGCCGAGCGCCCTGGCGAGGGTCTCGTGGCGCGCCCGGTAGCGGTCCTCGCGCCCCAGGCCCAAGTGTATCGGCGGCGGGCCGTGGGCGTGATCCTTGAGGAAGCGCCAGATGCGCCGCTCCTCATCCTCGGCCGCAATCGCGCCCGGCTCCCAGGCGGCGACTCCCCCGGCGCGCTCGATCTCCGCCGTGATGAGGTGGCTGCCGAGGTAGGGGGCGATGAGGCACAGTCCCTCGAGCGCGCGCGGCCGCCGCTCGGCGCAGCCGAGCGCGAGCCAGGCGCCGAGGGAGATGCCGCCGAGCCAGACCTCGGTGCAACCCTCGCCGCGCGCCGCGCCGATGAGCGCATCGAGCGCATCGAGCACGGCGCGGTCGGTAACGGACTCGAACTTCGGCTCGATGAGGACCAGGTCGAGGTCGAGCGCGCGCTCGCGCACGGCCGCGACGAACCCCGCGCTCAGGAAATCCTCCGCGTGCGCGTAGGCCGGCGGCAGGAGCAGCACCCGGCGCCGCGCGGCGGCCCCGGTGCGCGCGCGCTCGCAGAGCACGCGGGTCATGCGGCGCTCGCCGGGGCGGGCGTGCCGCCGGGGGGCAGCGGCAGCGGCGCGAGCAGTGCCGCGAAGAGAAGCGCGAGCAGCGCGCCGGGGGCCACCGTCCGCCCGAGCGCCGCCAGCACCGGCACGGCGGAGAAGGCGAGCACGCCGAAGCCCATGACGGTGGCGAGATTGGCGATGAGGAGGGAGGCGAGGGTGCGCGGCACCGTGGCCGCGCGCGCCCCGAGCCGATCGAAGAACAGGGCGTAGTTCGAGCCCACCGCGACGATGAGCAGCATGCCGACGACATGCAGGATCCCGAGCCGCTCGCCCGCGAGCGCGAGTCCCGCCGCCACCGCGAGCACGGCGAGCGCGAGCGGTGCGACCATGCGCAGCGCGCGCTGCGGCGAGCAGGCGAGGGCGAGCAGCAACAGCAGGGCGCCGAGCCCGGCGAGCGACAGCGCAACCGCCTGCGCGAGGTAGTGCGCGTAGAGCGCGTCCGCCTCGGCCTTGAGGTCGAGGAGGCGCGCCGCGGGGGCGGCCGCCGCGGCCGCGGCACGCAGCTCACCGAGCGCCGCCGCGGAGAGCTCGCCGCCGCCCGGCGGGGTGATCGGGAGGAAGGCGCTCGCCGTGGCGCCGCCCTGGGCGAGGAGTGCGTCGGTGGCGGGGGCGAGCGGCGTGCCGGCGAGATCGGAGGCGGTCACGAGCGCTGCGGTGCGCGCCGCCGCCACGTCTGCGACGAAGGGCGCGAGACGCCCGGCGGTCACCGGAAAACCCTCGAGTGCGGGCGGCAAGCGCGCGGCGAGCTCATCCGCTGCCGGCAGGCTCGCCTGGCGCAGGCGCTGCGCCGCGGGCCCCGGGAGATAGCGCGTCGGCGACTCGAAGCCGCCGATGACCCCCGAGGCCGTGAGGCGCGTCAGGGCGCGCGCGACCGCCTGCGCGGCATCGAGGGCGGCGCCGGCATCGGCTGCCGGCACGATGACGACATAGCGCGCGTCGGGAGCGCCGAGATCGGCGCGCAGGCTGGCATCGAGCTCCTGCGCCGCCACCGGGATGGGACTGAGGTCCGCGAGCTCGCGGCTGAAGAGGCTCTGGCGGTCGAGGACGAGGACGAGCGCGGCGCCGAGGGCGATGAGCGCGAGCGCGGGGCGTGCCGCCCTGAGCCGCGCGAGCAGCGCCCAGAGCGTGTGCCCGAGGGCGGTGAGATCGCGCAGCGCGAGGGTGCGCGGGCGCCACTCGGGAAGCACGAAGCGCGTCACCAGCGCCGCGGCGACGAGGCCCGCGATCGAGAAGACGCCAAGTTGCGCGAGCCCCTGAAAGCCCGAGGGCACGAGCGCCGCGAAGCCGCACACCGAGGTCAGCATGCCGAGGCGGATGGTGGGCCAGACCGATTGCCGCCAGCCGTCCGCCGCGCTGCCCGCCGGCGACTGGATGAAGAGATAGATCGAGTAGTCGACCGCCTCGCCGATGAGCGTGACGCCGAAGCCGAGCGTGATGCCGTGCACCGTGCCGAAGGCGAGCGCCACGGCCGCGACGCCGGCGAGGGCGCCGCTCGCGACCGGCACGAAGGTGAGGAGGAGCGCCGAACCTGAGCGGTACGCGAAGAGCAGCAGCGCCCCGATCGCGAGCGCCCCGAGTACCGAGAGGCGCATCACCGAGTCACGGATCAGCGCGCGCGCGCTGACCGCGAACACGCCGGGGCCGCTCAGGGCGAGCGTGAACGTGCCGGGGGACCCGGGAAGGGCCGCGGCGAGGCCGGCAAAGGCCCGCCGGATGGCAGCGCCGGCCAGCTCTTGTGCGTCGGTGTCGGAGCCCGCGGCGCGGGTCTCGGCGATGAGGAGCGCGCGGCCCCCGTCGCGCGAGCTCCAGAGGCCATCCCGGGTCGGCAGGTGCCCGCCGCCGAGCGCATCGAGCACGTTGAGCGTCTCGCCGGTGGGGTCGTGCGTGAAGAGCGGCTTCACGATGAGACCCTCGGGGGCGGCGAGCAGCGCGAGCGTGCCGCCGATCGCCTCGTGCAGGCCCGCGGCCGTGAAGCGCTCTGCCGTCACCGCATCGCTGAGGAGGTAGCGGTGCGCGGCGACGAAGGCGACGAGCGCCGCCTCACCCGAGTCATCCCCGTCGTTCACGGCGAGGAATTGCGGATCCGCGCGCAGGCGCCGGGCGAGGGCGGCGGCGAGCTGCGCGCGCAGGTGCGGCGCGCCGCCCTCGACCGCCACCATGATGAGGCGCGAGGCGAGACCCGTGCGCAGCTGCTCGACCAGCAGCCGCTCGCGCGCGCTCGGCGCCCGCGGCAGGAAGGCCGAGAGATCCGCCGTGTAGTGCGCGCGTGCCACGATCAGTGCCGCGCACGCCGCGAGGACCAGGAACGCCCCCGAGGAGATGCGCCCGGCGCGCGTCACGGCGGCAGCTCCGCGCCCAGGGTGAGGAGCGAGCGGTCGCCGTCGGCGGCGACGATCTCCACGGTGCGAAGGCGCGCCCCCTCACCGGCGATGCGCACGGAGGCGACGGTGCGCGCGGCCGCCGCGTCGCGCGGCGTCAGGGTGAGCACCCAGTGATTCGCGTCGCCCGCGAGCTCGAGGTTGAAGAGGCGCTCGAGCGCCGCGCGGTCCCCGGCGAGCGTCGCGCGCAGGCACTCGATGAGCGGGGCGAGCTGCGGGGCGGCGGCGAGCTCGAGCACGCGGGTGCGCCCGCCGCGGGTGGCGCTCAGCATGCCGTGCGCGAGCACCAGCGTCTCGGGGCGCGGCGCGAGGATGCGCTGCTCGAGGCGGTCGGGCGCCTCGTACACGAGCTCGCCCGAGGAGTTGAGCGGCTCATCGAGCACCGCCAGGTGCTGCACCTCGGTGTAGGCGACGCGCGCCCGGCGTTGCGCCGCCAGCGTGCGCATGAGCTCATCGAGAGCCTGCGGCGCGGTCGCGGCGAGCGCGCTCGCGAGGCCGGCGCACAGGCCCGCGGCGGCGGCGCAGCGCGTGCGCCACGCCCTCACGCGGCGGCTCCGCGAGCGCCCGCGCCCGTCTCCTCGTGCCAGAAGTCGTAGAAGTTGAACCAGTTATAGGGGTCCGAGCGGCAGTACTCCTCGAGCAGCGCCGCGTAGCGGTGGATCGCCGCCTCGATGCGCGCCTCGCGCTCGCCGCGGGCGACGCTCGAAAAGTCGGCGATCTCGCGGAATACCACGTGATAGCGGTTGGCGCCGCGATAGAGGCCCGTCATGAAGTACACCGGCCGGCGCAGCGCCGCCGCCGCGCGCATCGGGCCGGACGGCAGGAGCGCCGGCCGGCCGAGGAAGCTGACGCGTTGCGCCGGCGCCTCGCCGATGGTGCGATCGGCGAGCATGCCGACGAAGCCGCCGGCGTCGAGGCAATCGCGGATGCGCAGCATTGCGCCGAGGTGCCCGAGCGGACTGATCTCCGGCGCGCGCGCCGGGTCGCCGGCGCGCGTCAGCAGGGTGAGGCGGCTCGCGGTGTCCTGGTACATCGCCATCGCGACGCGCAGGCCCGGCTGGTTGCGTCCCACGGCGCTCATGACCTCGAAGCTGCCGAGGTGCGCGCCGAGGAGGAAGGCGCCCGTGCCGCGCGCCGTCGCCGCCCGCATCAGCGGCTCGCCCTCGGTGGTGACGGCGAAGAGCTCGAAGCGCTCCTTGAGGAGGTAGAGCCGGTCGAGGATGGTCGAGGCGAAGGCGAAGATCTGGCGGAAGGAATCGCGCGCGGTGGGCGGGCGCCCGAGGGCGCGCCTCAAGTAGTCACGGCCGTGGCGGCGCGCGGTGGGCGCGAACAGCAGGAAATAGGCGGCGATGCCATAGAGGAGCCCGCGCGCCACGCGCCGCCCCAGCGTCAGGGACAGGAAAGTCATGATCGAGAAGGTCACCGCGTTGCCGCGCTCGCGCGCGCGCGCCCAGTGCGTCGCGCTGGTGCGCGGTGTGGTGGCCGCGGCGTCGGCCGGGCCCGCCTCCTCGGGCGCGGGCCCGGCGGCCGCGATCGCCTCCTCGGGTGCCGGCCGCAACACTCCCTGCGCGACCGCCCGCCCGGCGCTCGAGAGCGCGAAGCGGATCGAGCCGTTCGCCAGCCGCTCGTGCTCGAGGGTGAGCACGTCCCCGGGTCGCACCGGCTTCAGGAACTTCGCCGCGCCGACGGTCCAGCGGGTGGGGCCGCGCGCCCCGGCGCGCTCGACGGCACGGACCGTCTCATCGAGCAGCACCACCCCCGGCAGGATCGGCGCTCCGGGGAAATGGCCGGCGAGCGCAGGATGGCCGGCGTCGATCTCGAGCGTGGTGGTCGTTCTCATGAGCGTGCCGCGAGCGCGCGCAGCGCCTCCTGCGGGAGCTTGCCGGTGCTGGTGCGCGGCAGGCTCGCCACCAGGAGCAGCGGGCGCGGCAGAAAGACCGGATCGATGCGGCGGCGCAGCTCCGCGGCGATCGCCGCCGCATCGAGTCCCGGGGCGACGACACACGCCCCGAGGCGGGCCACCTCGCCGGCTTCCCCGGCGGGTCCATGGAAGAAGGCCCCGTCGAGCACGCCCGGGATGGAGTTGAGCTGGTGGTTGAGGTAGCCGAGGGAGCTCCTCTTGCCGGCGATGTTGACGAGCTCGGCGACGCGTCCGTGCAGCAGGAAGCGATCGGGGCCGGTCGGCTCGATCAGGTCGTAGAGGCGCGTCGGCCGATCGATGTGGCCGCCGGACGCGAAGGTCTCCTCGCCGCGCGACTCGAGAGTGACCCCGGGCCACAGCCACCACTCGGCGGTCACGGTCGGCCGGCGCACCGCGATCGAGCCGGTCTCGGTCGAGCCGTAGATCTCGAGCAGCCGCGCGCCGCAGCGCTGCTCCACCTCGGCGGCGAGCTCGGTGGCGAGCGGTGCGGTGGCGGATACGACGAGATCGATCGCGGGCAGCTCGAGTCCCGAGGCGATGAGTGCCCGCAGGTGAATCGGCGTCGAGATGAGAGCGCGCGGCCGCGGTACGGCGGCGAGGGCCGCGCAGATGTCGGCCGGGTAGAACGGGTGCCCGGCACCGAGCGCATGGCCGCTCGCGAGCGGCAGCAACACGCTCGCCTCGAGGCCGTACATGTGCTGCGGCGGTACCGTCGCCACCAGGGCCCACGAGCGGTCCGTGCCGAGCTCGAGCCGTGCCGCCTCGACGCGCATGCAGGCGATCATCCGTCCGAAGGTCTTCTCGTGCGGGACCGGCGCTCCGGTCGAACCGGAGGTGAATACCCAGGCGGCGCGCCGCCCGGCGTCGATGAGCGGTACGGCGGACGGCTGCGGCGCGCCGCTGGAGGCGGCCTCGGGGTAGCTCACCCGCGGCAGCGCGATGTCGCAGGCCGCCTCGTCGGTCAGGCAGACGGCATCGGGCGCGAATGCCTTCAACTGCGCGATGACCGCGGGCGTGCGGGTCGGCGGCAGCAGCGTGACGAGACCGCGCACCAGGGCGGCGGCGAATCCCACGGTGAAGCGGTAGCGGTCGGCGCAGACGTTGAGCACGTGGCCGGCGGCGGGGAGCGCCGCGCCGAGGCGCGCGACATCGCTGAGGAACTGTCCGACGAGGACCGGCTCGCCGGCGCGGTAGGCGAGCACCGCGTCGGCCGAAGCGTGCGCGATCAGCGGCAGCCGGGCCAGGGGACTACTTCGTCCTGTGTGCGTTGACGTATTCGGCGAGCTGGCGCAGCGAGGCGAAAATACGCTGGTTGTCCTCGCTGTCGGCGCGCAGCTGCACGCCGTACTGCTTCGAGACCACCAGCGCGATCTCGAGGATGTCGATCGAGTCGAGCCCCAGACCCTCGCCGTAGAGCGGCTGGTCGGGGCCGATGTCCGCGGGGGCCACCTCGAGGTTGAGCGCCTCGACGATCAGTCCCGCGAGCTCGCGGGTGAGGTCGGCGAGGCCGGCGGAGCCGGCCGGTTGGCGTAGCTGTGAGAGGTTGTCTGACATGCCGGAGGATTATACAAGGGCGGCTCGCGAGGCAAACACCGGCGGGAACCGCGGCCCGGAAGCGGCTCTCGCAGCGCCCTCAGCGTGCGATACGGCGGGCCACGAGCCGCGGCAGCCGCAGCAGGAAGCCGCCAAAGAGCCGCGTGTACATCCAGGTGAGGAGCACGTTGTCGCGCCAGTAGCGGAAGTGCGAGACACCGCCCTCGGCGGCGCTGAAGTAACGGCAGGGCGCCGGGAGGTTGCGCGCCGGCACGCCGCGCCAGCTCAAGCGCACCACCGCCTCGGCGTCGAAGTCGAAGCGGCGCATCCAGCGGCTGCGGTGCATCACCGCGAGCAGCGGCGCGATCGGATAGACGCGAAAGCCGAAGAGCGTATCGCCGATACCGGCCCAGAGCGTCTCGAGGTTGGTCCACCAGTTGGCGATGCGCCGGCCGCGCAGGCGAATGCGCGGCGCGCTCGCATCGAACACCGGTGCGCCGAGAATCATCGCGGCGGGCTCGGCGAGGGAAGCGGCCATGAAGGGCTCGATGCACTCGGCGGGGTGCTGGCCGTCGGAGTCCATGGTGAGCACGTGGGTGTAGCCCGCGGCGCGTGCCGCCTCGAGCCCGTCGAGGAGCGCCGCGCCCTTGCCGCCGTTGCGCGCGCGGCAGAGCACCCGGAGTCCGGGGTCTGCGCGCGCGAGCCCGGCGAGCAGTGCCGCCGAGTCATCCGTGCTGCCGTCCACCACGACCCACACGGGCTCCCAGTGGGCGCGCGCCGCGCGCACGGTCTCGCACAACCGCGGGCCCGGGTTGTAGCTCGGAATCAGCACCAGATGGGTGGCGGAGCGCTGCAAACCCTTAACTGTCCGCCTTGAGGGCGCAGCTGCCCGTGGCCTCGATCTCGACCAGCAGGTCCTGGCGGCAGATGTCGGCCTGCAGGCAGATCACGCGGGCAGCGCTCCCCAGCACTGCGGCGAGCTCGGCGCGGATGACCGGGACATCGGCGGGGCGGCGCACGTACACCTTGAAGGCGAGGGAGCTGAGGGAGAAACGCGCCGCCGGGTCGACGCGGTTGGCTTCCTCGATGAGCGCGGCGATGTTGGTGAGCGTCTCGCGGGTCTGGGCCGCGGTGTCGCCCACGTGGATCGAGCGATGGCCGACGATGCTGGCGGTGCCGGAGATGAACAGCGTCAGCCCGCCACCCTGACGCAGGAGCGTCGCGCGCGAGAAGACGGGGCGGTGGCTGCCGTACTGGCGCGGGTAGCGGTAGGCGCTCGTCTGGCGGGGATTCTCGATGAAGGTCGGCGCGGTGCGCCCGGCGAGGAAGTAGACGAGGAGCGGGCTGCCGCTCGCGGCGCCGAGCGCCGAGGCCGCGGGCACACTGCCGGTGAGGGCCCGGCCGCAGGCGCTGAGCGCGTCCTGGCGGGCGCGGTTGAAGAGGCGGTAGCGCTCGGTGCCGTCGAGGTCGCGGTTGATGTCCGGCAGGTAGTTCCACACCCGCAGCAGGTGCGGGTAACCGAGCGCATCGAGCGTCGCACAGATCTCGCGGTACGCCTCGACCGTCGCCACGTGCAGCGCCGGGGGTGCGCCCGGGGCGCCGGCGATCTCCGACTCCGCGAGCGCGATGCAGCCGAAGAGGAAGTTCCCGCTGCGGCGGAAGCGCACGCGGTTGCGGCTGCCGGACTCGGCCGGCTCGTCCGAGCGCCAGACCTCGTAGACGCTGGCGGTGCCGGGCAGCAGCGGGGTGTTGACCTCGGCGACCGGAATCACCCCGTCGGCGGCCGCCGTGCCCGGCGGGCCGCTGAACGTGGCGACGCCGAGTACGTCCGCCGGGGAGGCCGACTGGTACTCGGCCGCGGACAGGTAGTCCAGCCGCAGGCCGACGGGCGTGCGCATCGGTCGCAACCGCGCGGGCGGCGTCAGCTACCGGGCTTGGGCGGGCTCGAGGACTGCGGCGCGTCGCCCTTCGGGGTGACGGCGGCCTTGGCTTTCTCGGCGCCGTGCTTGACGCTGGTGCCGACCTTTTCCGCGCCATGGGCGATGGCGGCGCCGGCCTTCTTCGAGTCGTCCTTGATGGTTTCACGTGCCGGCGCGGTTTTCTCCGCGACCTCGTGGCCGACCTTGCGGGAGGTATCGGCGACGGCGTGACCGACCGTGCGGGCGCTGTCGGCGACCGCGTGGCCGACGGTCCTGGCGTCGGCCTTGATGGTCTCCTTGACGCCGGGGCTCTGGGTGTCCTGGGCCACGGCGGGGACGCCGAGGCTCAAGGCGGTGGCGGCAGCGGCCGCCGCGAGTGCGAGGGCTGTTTTCATGGGGCGGTATCGTACTTCAGTCGCCGCGCGGCCGCACCGTCGCGCCTGACGCTGCGGTGCCAATCGTCAACCCAATCGGGCAAACTCGGCGGATGCGTCTCGACCGGCTGCCCATCTCGGTTTTGCGGCGATCCCGCTACGTGCCGGGCGGCTGGGACGTGCTCGCCTTCCTCCTGGTGTTCGTGTTCTTCATCTATTGCGCCGAGGCGGCGCATGGGCTCACCGGCTCCCTCGCCCGGCTCCAGGCGACGCCGATCTCGCTCGCGCCGACGGCGCTCTTCGGCTACTCGGCGCGCACGGCGCTGCGCATGGTGGTGGCGATGCTGGCATCGCTGCTGTTCACCTTCACGTACGCGACACTCGCCGCCAAGAGCCGCCGGGCGGAGGTGATCCTTGTGCCGCTGCTCGACTTCCTGCAGTCGGTGCCAATCCTCGGCTTTTCGTTCACGTATCTGTTCTTCCTGCAGCTGACGCCCGGGCGCGTGGCGGGGGCCGAGCTCGCGGCCGTGTTCCTCATCTTCACGAGCCAGGCGTGGAACATGGCGTTCAGCTTCTACCACTCGCTGCGCAGCATCCCGGACGAGATGGTCGAGGCGGCGCGCAACTTCCAGCTGTCGCCGTGGATGCGCTTCTGGCGGCTCGAGGTGCCGTTCGCCATGCCGGCGCTCATCTGGAACATGATGATGTCGATGTCGGGCGGCTGGTTCTTCCTGGTGTTCTCCGAGGCGATCACCGTCGGGCACACGACTGTGTCGCTCCCGGGTGTCGGCTCCTACATCGCGCTTGCGATCCAGCAGAAGAGCCTCACCGCCATCGGCTGGGCGATCGCGGCCATGTTCGTCGTGATCCTGATCTTCGATCAGCTGCTGTTCCGCCCGCTGAATGCGAGCGCCGACTGGTTCCGGCTCGACCAGGAAGCCGGCTTCACCGCCAACCGCTCCTGGGCGCTCACCATGATGCGCCGCTCGCGGCTGCTGAAGCTGCTCGCCTCGGCTTTCGCGGGCATGCTGCGGGTCGGGACCCGGCCGGTCGCGACCTGGGGAGCTGCGCGCCGGCGGCCCACGGCGGCGTGGAGCTCGCGCTGGGTGGACTATGGCTGGTACGCGCTGCTGGTACTGATCGGCTGCGCCGCGGTATGGCGGGTATCGCTGTTCGTGTTGGCCGAGGTCAGGCCCGCGGAGATCGGCCGGGTACTGCTCTACGGGGTCTTCACGATGGCACGCGTCGCGGTGCTGATCGCACTCGCGAGCCTCATCTGGGTGCCGATCGGGGTATGGGTGGGCTTGCGGCCGCGGGTGGCGAGCGTGGTGCAGCCGATCGCGCAGTTCCTGGCCGCCTTCCCGGCGAATCTCTTCTTCCCGATCGTGGTCTCGGCCATCGTCGCGTTCCGGCTGATGCCCGACATCTGGCTGAGCCCGCTCATGATCCTCGGCACGCAGTGGTACATCCTCTTCAACGTCATCGTCGGAGCGTCGGCGATCGCGCCCGACCTGCGCTACGCGGGCGAGAACCTCGGCGTGCGGGGGTGGCTGTGGTGGCGCCGGGTGGCGCTGCCGGCGGTGTTTCCTTTCTACGTCACCGGGGCGATCACCGCTTCGGGCGGCTCCTGGAATGCGAGCGTCAATGCCGAGGTGGCCGCCTGGGGCACGGAGACGGTGCGTGCGCACGGCCTCGGGGCCTACATCGCCGACGCCACGGCCGCCGGCGACTTCCAGCGCAACGTGCTCGGCATCATGGTGCTGAGCCTGCTGGTGGTGATCCTGAACCGGCTATTCTGGCGGCCGCTGTACGCGCGCGCCGAGCGCAAGTTCCGTATCAGCTGACGGCTCACCTGAGGAGATGTCCGTGAACGCCACCGCTCCCGCGCTCAACCTGGCGCCGCTGCTTCAGGTGCAGGACGTATGCAAGTCGTTCCGTAAGCCGGACGGCGATGAGCTCGTGGTGCTCGAGAAGGTCAACATGACACTGCGCCCCGGCGAGATCGTCGGTCTCCTCGGGCGCTCGGGCTCGGGGAAGTCGACGCTGCTGCGGCAGATCGCCGGACTCGACGAGCCGACGAGCGGCCAGGTCAATTACCTCGGCCACGCGGTGCACGGCCCCGCCTCCGGGATCGCCATGGTGTTCCAGAGTTTTGCATTGTTTCCCTGGCTCACGGTGCTCGAGAACGTGCAGCTCGGGCTCGAAGCCCAGGGGGTCGCCGAGGCCGAGATGCGCAAGCGCTCGCTGCAGGCGATCGATCTCATCGGGCTCGACGGCTTCGAGTCCGCCTATCCGCGCGAGCTCTCCGGCGGCATGCGCCAGCGCGTCGGGTTCGCGCGCGCCCTCGTGGTTCATCCCAACATCCTGCTGATGGACGAGCCATTCTCGGCGCTCGACATCCTCACCGCCGAGACGCTGCGCGGCGACTTCCTCAATCTCTGGGGCGAGGGGCAGCTGCCCATCAAGGCGGTGCTGCTCGTGACCCACAACATCGAGGAGGCGGTGCAGATGTGCGACCGGCTGCTCATCTTCTCGACCAACCCCGGACGCGTCGTGGGCGAGATCCTGGTCGACCTGCCACAGCCGCGCCACTCGGAGGACCCGCGCTTCCGCGCGCTCATCGAACGGGTGTATGTGGAGATGACCGCGCGGCCGCGCGGCGAGGTGCGCACCGGACCCAAGGAGCGCTTCCCCGGCACCGGCATCGGCACCGTGCTGACCCACGTCTCATCCAACGTGCTGACGGGCCTCATCGAGACCGTGGCGGCGGCGCCCTACGACGGCAAGGCGGACCTGCCGGTGCTCGCCGAGGAGCAGCACCTCGAGATCGACGAGCTGCTCCCCGCGGCCGATGCGCTGCAGATGCTGCGCTTCGCCGAGGTCGAGGGCGGCGACATCCGCCTCACCGAGCCCGGACTCGAGTTCGCGCGCAGCGAGACGGATGAGCGCAAGAAGCTCTTCGCCCGGCACCTCATCACCTACGTGGCGCTCGCCGCCCACATCCGCCGGGTGCTGGACGAGCGCGCGAGCCACACCGCTCCCAAGAGCCGCTTTTTCGATGAGCTCGAGGACTACATGGCGGAGGATGCGGCGGAGCAGACGCTGCGCACCATCGTCAGCTGGGGCCGCTATGCCGAAGCCTTCGCCTACGACGATCACGCCCAGGCGTTCAGCCTGGAGAACCCGGCCTAGGGACGCGCGCTGAGCTCGGCTGCGGTGCCGGTCCTGGTGCCGAGGGAGCTCGCGTCCCAGCCGCCGCCGAGTGCCTCGATCAGATTGACGCTCGCGACCAGGCGGTTCTGGCGGATCGCGAGCAGCGTCTGCGCATCCGCGAGCGCGGTGGTCTGCGCGGTGATGACCGCGGTGTAGGCCACGGTGCCCGCCTTGTACTGGTTGAGCGTGAGCTGCAGCGCGAGGTTCGCATCCTTCACGGTCTGCTCCTGCACCCTGACCTGGCTCTCGAGGATGCGCAGCGTCGCGAGCTGATCCTCCACCTGCGCGAAGGCCGCGAGCACGGTCTGCCGGTAGGTGGCGACGGCGGCGTCATAGGCGGCGCGGGCCTGGCGCACCTGCGCCGGGCGCAGCCCGAAGTCGAGCAGCGTGTCGGCGGCGTTGCCGCCGAAGGACCAGACATTGTTCGGCGCCTGGACGAGGTGCGAGGTGACGCTGCTCGCGTAGCCGAACGAGCCGCTCAACGTCAGGTCCGGGAAGTACGCGGCGATGGCGATGCCGACCTCGGCGTTGGCGGCGGCCATGCGCCGCTCGGCGCCGGCGATGTCCGGCCGCCGCTCGAGCAGTGCCGACGGCACCCCGAGCGGCACCACGGGTACCAGCGTGCCGAGCTTCGCGGGCGCGAGCGTGAAGTCGCCGGGCGGCTTGCCGATCAGCACCGCGATGGCGTGCTCGAGGGTCGCGCGCGTGACGCCGACCGCGATCTGCTGCGACTCGGCGCCTTCGAGCTGCGTCGCGGCGGTAATCACGTCGGTCCTGGCGGCGACGCCGACCTTGTACTGGTTCTCGGTGATCTGTAACGAGCGCCGGTAGGCCTCGACCGTCGCATCGAGCAGCTGCTGCTGCTCGTCGGTGAGGCGCAGCTCGATGTAGTCCGAGGCGAGCGTCGCCTGCGCCGAGAGCCGCGCGGCGGCGAGGTCGGCCTCGCTCGCCCGGGCGTTCGCCACGTCGGCCTCGAGCGTGCGGCGGATCTTGCCCCAGATGTCGATGTCCCAGGAGCCGGTGCCGGCGAGCTCGAACTGGTTCTTCGGCCGCGACTGCGGCGCCGCGGCGGCGCCCGCGCCGACATTCGCCGCGCCCGCACCGGGGCCGCCCGAGCGGCTGCCGGTCGCCGCCACGGCGATCACCGGGAAGAACCCGGCGCGCGCCTCGCTGATGAGCGCCACCGACTCGCGCCAGGCGGCCTCCGAGGCCTTGAGCGTCTGGTTGGAGACGTCGATCTGCTTCTCGAGCTCATCGAGCGTTCCGTCCCCGTACACCGACCACCAGTCCGAGCCGCTCGCCGCCTCGCGCGGCTCGGCCGGCTTCCAGCCCTCGGCCTCCTTGAAGCGCTGCGGGACCGGGGCGGAGGGGCGGTGGTAGTTCGGGCCGACGGCGCAGGCGGCGGCGAGCAGCAGCAGGCAGCCGGCGGCACCGGCCGCCAGCGGCGCGGGCGAGCGCAGGCGGGCCGGGCGGCTGGCGGGGGAGGCGGTTCGTTGCCTCATGGTCATACCTGTGCGGGAGCCGGCGGGCTCGGGGACGCGGGTGCCGCGGGATGCAGCCGCGCCCACAGGCGGCTGCACCAGCGCCCGAAGCGCTCGAGATAGAGGTACATGACGGGCGTCGTGTAAAGCGTCAGGACCTGGCTCACGATCAGTCCGCCGACGATCGCGATGCCGAGGGGCTGGCGCGTCTCGGCGCCGTCGCCGGTGATGAAGGCGAGCGGCAGCGCGCCGAGCATCGCCGCCATGGTGGTCATCATGATCGGCCGGAAGCGCAGGAGCGATGCGTGATAGATCGCATCGCGGGCGCTGAGCCCCTCGCGCTCGGCGACCAGCGCGAAGTCGATCATCATGATGGCGTTCTTCTTCACGATGCCGATCAGCAGGATGACGCCGATCAGCGCGATGACGCTGAACTCCTCTCCGAAGAGCCGCAGCGCGAGCACCGCGCCCGCCCCGGCGGAGGGCAGCGTCGAGAGGATCGTGACCGGGTGGATGTAGCTCTCGTAGAGGATGCCGAGCACGATGTAGACCGCGGCGATCGCCGCCGCCACCAGCACCAGCTCGTTGCCGGTGGTGTCCGCCGCGCTGCGCGCGGTGCCCGCGAAGCTGCCGTGGATGGTCGCGGGCATGCCGATGGCGGCAGCCGCGGCGCTGATCGCCGCCGCGGCGGTGCCGGTCGAGACGCCCGGCGCGAGGTTGTAGGAGATCGTGGTGGCGACGAAATTGCCCTGGTGATTGACGGCGAGCGGCGTATTGCCGGGACCGTAGCTGCTGAACACCGCGAGCGGCACCATCTGCTCGGCCGCGGTGCTGTCGGCCGAGCCGGTCGACACCGGGCCGCGACCGGTGTTGGCGAGTGCGTTGCTCGCCTGGTTGCGCGCGGTGTCCTCGGCGATCGCGGCCGCGGAGCCGCCGGCGGCGGTCTGCGCCGAGGTCACCGTGCCGGCCACCGCGTTGGTTGCCTGCGAGCCGCGTACCGTGCCGCCGGCGGTGCTCACCCAGACGGTGCCCAGCGCCTCGGGGCTCTGCCAGTACTGCGGCGCCACCTCCATCACCACATGATACTGGTTGAGGGGGTTGTAGATGGTCGAGACGATGCGCTGGCCGAAGGCATCGTAAAGCGTGTTGTCGATGGTGGCGGGATTCAACTGCAGCCGTGAGGCCGTGTCGCGGTCGACGGTGAGCTGGATCTCGAGCCCCTTCTGCTGCTGGTCGGAGTTGACGTCGGTGAGCTCGGGGAGCGACTGCAGCGCCTCGGTGAGCTTCGGCGCCCACTTGTAGAGCGCCGCGGAGTCATCCGACTGCAGCGTGTACTGGTATTCGGCGTTCGCCTGGCGCCCGCCGGTGCGGATGTCCTGCGCCGCCTGCAGGAAGAGCCGCGCGCCGGCGACGCGGCTCAACTGCGGCCGCAGCCGCTGGATCACCTGCTCGGCGGAGGCATGCCGCGCGGAGAGCGGCTTGAGCGAGGCGAACACGAAGCCGCCGTTGGTCTGACCCCCGCCGGTGAAGCCGACTACCGTGTCGACGGCGGGATCGTGCATCACGATGGTCTGGAACTGGCGCAGCTTCTGCGACATCGCCTGAAAGGAGATGGCCTGGTCGGCCTGGATGCCGCCGATGATGCGCCCGGTGTCCTGTTCGGGGAAGAAGCCCTTGGGGATCTTCACCAGCAGGTAGGCGCTGAAGACCACGGTCGCGCCGAGCAGCACCAGGATGAGGCGCTGGTTGGCGAGCGCCCAGGAGAGACTGCGCCCGTAGGCCGCCAGCAGCGCCGCGAACGCGCGCTCGCTCGCCCGGAACAGCCGGCCCTGGTGCTCCACGGGGACCGGGCGCACGAAGCGCGAGCACATCATCGGGGTGACGGTGAGCGAGACGGCGAGCGAGACCAGCACCGCCACCGAGAGCGTGATGGAGAACTCGCGGAACAGCCGCCCGACGATCCCGCCCATGAGGAGGATGGGGATGAAGACCGCGACCAGCGACAGGCTCATCGACAGGACCGTGAAGCCGACCTCGCGTGCCCCGGCGACCGCCGCCTCGAAGCGCGGCAGGCCCGCCTCGAGGTGGCGGGTGATGTTCTCGAGCACCACGATTGCATCGTCGACCACGAAGCCGGTGGCGATGATCAGCGCCATGAGCGAGAGGTTGTCGAGCGAGTAACCGAGCAGGTACATCGCCCCGAAGGTGCCGAGCAGCGAGATCGGCACGGCGACCGCGGGCACCGCGGTCGAGCGGCCGTTGCGCAGGAACACAAACACCACCAGGATCACGAGCGCGACCGCCACCAGCAGCGTCGTCTCCACCGCGCGCAGCGAGGCGCGGATGGTGACGGTGCGGTCCATGGCCACCTGCAGCTCGATGTCGGTCGGGATCGAGGCCTTGAGCGCCGGCAGCAGCGCGCGCACCCCGTCGATGGTGTCGATGACGTTCGCGCCCGGCTGCTGGTAGAGGAGCACCACGACCGCGGGCTCGGCGTTGGCGAGCCCGAGGTTACGCACGTTCTCGACCGAATCATCGACCGTCGCCACGTCCGCGAGGCGCACCGGCGCCCCCTTGCGGTAGGCGACGATCAGGCCGCGGTACTCGGCGGCCTTGCTCGCCTGGTCGTTGGTGTAGAGCTGGTAGCGGCGGCCGCCGACGTCGACCGAGCCCTTGGGTGTATTGGCATTGGCGGAGGCGAGCGCGGCGCGCACGTCCTCGAGGCCGATGCCGTAGTTGAAGAGCGCGTTGGGATTCAACTCCACGCGCACGGCCGGCAGGCTGCTGCCGCCGATCGTGACCTGGCCGATGCCCTTCACCTGCGAGAGCTTCTGCGCCAGGATTGTATCGGCCGCGTCGTACAGCTGCCCGGGGCTCAGGGTGTGGGAGGTGAGCGCCAGGATGAAGATGGGGGCCGAGGCCGGGTTCACCTTGCGGTAGGTCGGGTTGCTGCGCAGCGCCGTCGGCAGGTCGGCGCGCGCGGCATTGATCGCCGCCTCGACGTCGCGCGCGGCGCCGTCGATGTCGCGGCCCAGGCCGAACTGCAGCGTGACGTGCGCCGAGCCGGTCGAGCTCTGCGAGGTCATTTCGGTGACGTCGGCGATCTGCCCGAGGTGCCGCTCGAGCGGGGTCGCGACGGTCGCCGCCATGACGTCGGGACTGGCGCCCGCCATGGTGGCGTTCACCGAGATGGTCGGCAGGTCCACCTGCGGCAGCGGCGCCACCGGCAGCTGGAAGTAGGCGATCGCGCCCGCGAGGGCGATGCCGGCGGCGAGCAGCGTCGTGGCGACCGGGCGGCGGATGAAGGGTTCCGAGAGAGAGCTCATGCGCCGGCGCTCATTCGGCCGAGGAGCCGCTCGGCGCGGGCTGGCCCCAGGCCGCCACGCGGCGCTCGAGGCGATCGAAGTAGAGATAGATCACCGGGGTCGTGAAGAGCGTCAGGAGCTGCGACAGGATCAGCCCGCCGACGATGGTGATGCCGAGCGGGTGACGCAGCTCCGAGCCCGTGCCGGTGCCGAGCATCAGCGGCAGCGCACCGAGGAGGGCCGCCATGGTGGTCATGAGGATCGGGCGGAAGCGCAGCAGCGAGGCGCGGTAGATGGCATCGTGCGCCGTCATGCGCTGCTCGCGCTCGGCGACGAGGGCGAAGTCGATCATCATGATCGCGTTCTTCTTGACGATGCCGATGAGCAGGATGATGCCGATGATGCCGATCACGCCGAGGTCGCTGCGCGCCATGAGGAGCGCGAGCAGCGCGCCGACGCCCGCCGACGGCAGCGTCGAGAGGATCGTGACCGGGTGGATGAAGCTCTCGTAGAGCACGCCGAGCACGATGTAGACGGTGACGATGGCCGCGATGATGAGGAACAGCTCGTTGCCGAGCGTCGCCTGGAAGGCGAGCGCGGCGCCCTGGAAGGTGGTCATGACACTCGCCGGCAGGTTGATGTCGGTCTCGGCCTGCCGGATCGCGTTCACGGCTTCGCCGAGGGAGGCTCCCTGCGCCAGGTTGAAGGAGATGGTGGTCGCGGGGAACTGCCCGAGGTGATCGATGGACAGCGGCGCGGTGCGCGTCGAGACCTTGACGAGCGCCGACAGCGGCACCTGGCCGCCGACCGCGGTCGAGGACGGCAGATAGAGCGTCCCGAGCGAATCGAGCGAGGCCATGAGGGAGCTGTCGGCCTGCAGGATCACGCGGTACTGGTTCGACTGCGTGAAGATCGTCGAGACGATGCGCTGGCCGAAGGCGTCGTAGAGCGCGTTGTCGACGGTCGCCGGCGTGATGCCGAACCGCCCGGCGGTGTCGCGGTCGATGGTGAGGTAGGCCGAGAGTCCCTGGTTCTCCTGGTCGCTCGCCACGTCCTCGAGCTGCGGCAGCTGGTGCAGCCGCTCGACGAGCTTCGGTACCCAGGTGTTGAACTCGGTGGGGTTGGAGTCCTCGAGCACGAACTGGTACTGGGTGCGGCTCACCGCGGTGTCGATCGACAGGTCCTGCACCGGCTGCATGTAGATCGAGATGCCGGTGACATCGGCGGTCTCCTGCTGCAGGCGGCGGATGATCTGGCTCGCCGAGAGCGAGCGGTCGTTGACGGGCTTGAGGTTGATCAGCATGCGCCCGCTGTTGAGCGTGATGTTGCTGCCGTCGACGCCTATAAAAGAGGAGAGGCTGACGACGTCCGGGTCCTTGAGGATCGCGGCGGCCATGGCCGTCTGGCGCCGCCCCATGTCGGCGTAGGAGACCGACTGCGGCGCCTCGGTGATCGCCTGGATGACGCCGGTGTCCTGCACCGGGAAGAAGCCCTTGGGGATGAAGACGTACAGGAGCACCGTCACCACGAGTGTGCCGACCGCCACCTGCAGGGTGAGCGTCTGGTGCTCGAGCACCCAGCGCAGCGCCACGGCGTAGCGCTCGATGAGCGCCTCGAATTTCTCATTCGCCCAGCGCGCGATGCCGGACTCCTCTGCCGGGTCGTGATGGCGCAGGAGCTTCGCGCACATCATCGGCACCAGGGTGAGCGAGACCACCGCCGAGATGACGATGGTGACGGCGAGCGTGATGGCGAACTCGTGGAAGAGCCGACCCACCACGTCCCCCATGAAAAGGAGCGGGATCAGCACCGCGATCAGCGACACGGTGAGGGAGACGATGGTGAAGCCGATCTCGCCCGCGCCTTTCAACGCCGCCTCGAGCGGCGCCATGCCTTCCTCGATGTAGCGCGAGATGTTCTCGATCATGACGATGGCATCGTCGACCACGAAGCCGGTGGCGATGGTGAGGGCCATCAGCGACAGGTTGTTCAAGCTGAAGCCGACCAGATACATGACCGCGAGCGTGCCGACGAGGGACAGCGGCACCGACAGGCTCGGGATGATGGTCGCCGGGATGCTGCGCAGGAAGAGGAAGATCACCAGCACCACGAGGATCACCGCGAGCGACAGCTCGAACTCGACGTCGTGCACCGAGGCGCGGATGGTGACGGTGCGGTCGGTGAGGATCTGCACCTCCGCCGCCGCGGGGAGCGAGGCCGAGAGGGAGGGCAGGAGCTTCTTGATCCGGTCGACCACCTGGATCACGTTGGCGCCCGGCTGGCGCTGGATATTGAGGATGATGCCGGGAGTGTTGTTGACCCAGCCGGCGAGATAGGCGTTCTCGGCGCCGTTCACCACCTGCGCGACGTCCGAGAGGCGCACCGGGTTGCCGTTCTTGTAGGCGACGATGATGCTCTCGTAATCTTGAGGGCTCTGGATCTGATCGTTGGCGTTCAGCGTCCAGGAGCGCGCCGGTCCGTCGAGCGTCCCCTTGGGCGAGTTCACGTTCGCGTTGGCGATCGTGGTGCGCAGATCGTCGATGTTGAGACCGTAGCCGGCGAGCGCGCGCACGTTCGCGACGATGCGTACCGCGGGACGCTGGCCGCCGCTCACGCTGACGAGTCCGACGCCCTCGATCTGCGAGATCTTCTGCGCCATGCGTGTGTCGGCCAGGTCCTCGAGCTCGGTGAGCGGCAAGGTCTTCGAGGTGATCCCGAGCGTCAGGATGGGCGCATCGGCCGGATTCACCTTGGCGTAGATGGGCGGCGCCGGCAGGTCCGAGGGCAGGAGATTCCCCGCGGCGTTGATGGCCGCCTGCACCTCCTGCTCGGCGATGTCGAGGCTCAGGTTCAGGCTGAACTGCAGCGTGATGACCGAGGCGCCTCCGGAGCTGGTCGAGGACATCTGGTTGAGGCCGGGCATCTGGCCGAACTGCACTTCGAGGGGTGCGGTGACCGAGGAGGTCATCACCTCGGGGCTCGCCCCGGGATAGAAGGTCTGGACCTGGATGGTCGGGTAGTCCACTTCGGGGAGCGCCGAGAGCGGCAGGTAGCCGAAGGACACGAGCCCGGCAAGCATGATCGCCACCATGAGGAGCGACGTGCCGACCGGCCGCAGGATGAAGATGCGGGACGGATTCACGGGTGAGCGGCCTTACCTGGCTGACCGGCGGCGCTCAGCCGCCGCCCTGGCCACTCTGATTACTTTGCTGCGGGCGCTGGTGCTGACCCTGATGCGGCCCGGCCTTTTGCGCGCCGCCCGCGCCGCCCG
>JAGWMP010000253.1 GCA_028871705.1 Gammaproteobacteria bacterium | reverse complement strand
CCGTGCCCGCGGCCACGACCGCGGCCATGGACCACATGAATCATGAGCTCAAAATCATGCGCCGCATGCTCGAAGCCCAGCTCGAGCAGCTCGCCTGGAACGAGCGCTCGCGCCGCACGCCGGTGATCGCCGAGATGCTGCGCGAGCTCACCGAAATGGGCATCGCGCAGGATCTCGCCGAGCGCATCGGCGAGCAGCTGCCCGCGGAAGTGGATCTGACGAGCGCCCGGCGCTTCGCCATCGCCGGCCTCTCGCAGTACCTGCGCACCGCCGGTCCCCGCTGGCAGGACGACGGCGGGCGCGTGGCCCTCGTCGGCGCCACCGGCGCGGGCAAGAGCACCATGCTCGCCAAGCTCGCGGTGCGCTGGGTGCTGCGCCACGGGGCGCGCGATCTCGCCCTCGTCGCGGCCGACACCGTGCGCATCGGCGCACAGGATCAGCTGCAGGCGCTCGGCCAGATGCTCGGGGCCCCGGTGTACGCGCCCGACGGCTTCGCGGGCCTGCCGGTGCTGCTGTCGCAGCTGTCGCGCTTCCGGCTGGTGCTGATCGACACGCCCGGCACCAGCGTGCGCGATCCGCAGCTCGCCTCGAGGCTCGCGGTGCTCGCCAACTCCGCCTCCCAGCTCGAGTCGGCACTCGTGTTGCCCGCCAACATGCAGGCCGGGGCGATGGACGAGGCGGTTAAGCGCTTCGCGCCCGCCAATCCCTCCTGCTGCCTCATCACCAAGATGGACGAGGCGGCGAGCTTAGGCGGTCTCCTCTCGGTACTGATCCGCACGCGCCTCCCGGTCGCCTACGTGTCGGGCGGACAGCGCGTCCCCGAGGACCTGTCTCCCGCGCGCGCGCTCGATCTCGTCTCCCAGGCGGTGCAGCTCGCCCGGACCAATCACGCCAGCGTCGATGAGGACCTCTTGCGCCGCCGCTTCGGCAGGAAGAGCCATGGCGGCGCCTGAGCTCAGCGTGATTCGCAACACCCGGCCCCTCGATGGCCTCGCCCAGCCCGTGCAGGTGATCGCGGTCACCGGCGGCAAGGGCGGCGTCGGCAAGACGAGCGTCGCCGTCAACCTCGCGACCGCACTCGCCGCGCTCGAGCGCCGCGTGGTGCTGCTCGACGGGGACTTAGGATTGGCCAATGCGGACGTATTCCTCGGCCTCTCGCCGCGCTACACGCTCGCCCACGTGCTCGCGGGCGAGCGGACGCTGGATGAGATCATGGTCGAGGCGCCGCAGGGCTTTCATCTCATTCCGGCCGCCGCCGGGGCCGCGGACCTGGCGCAGCTTGGCGCCGCCGAGCATTTAGGATTAGTTCGCGCCTTCGGCGCCCTCGCCACCCGCCTCGACGTCATGATCGTCGACACGGCGGCGGGACTCTCGCACAGCGTGCTGCAGTTCAGCCAGGCCGCGCAGCACGTCGTCGTCGTGATCTGCGACGAGCCGGCCTCCATCACGGATGCCTACGCGCTGGTCAAGGTCTTGAGCCGCCATCACGGCGTCAAGCGCTTCCGCGTGCTCGCCAACCAGATTCGCCTGCCCGGCGGCGGGCGCGAGCTCTTCCAGCGCTTCGAGCGGGTGGCGGCGCGCTTTCTTGACGTAATCCTGGAATACGCCGGGGAGATCCCCGACGACGAGTACCTCAGGCGCTCGGTGCGCAACCAGCGCCCGGTGCTGGAGGAGTACCCCTCGAGCCCCGCGGCCCGGGCATTCAAGAAATTGGCGGCCCATGCCGATAAGTGGCCCGTACCGGCTGGCCCGAGGGGCAATATCGAATTCTTCGTGGAGCGCCTCGTCCAGCGCACGGCCACCCGGCCGCAGGCGGTGTCATGAGCACCGCCGGGGCCTATGGGGCGGTGCGCGGCGGCGGGCGTGCGGGGGACGAGCTGATCGTCCGCCATGCGGAGCTGGTGAAGCGCATCGCTTACCACCTCGCCGGGCGGCTGCCGCCCTCGGTGTCGGTCGACGACCTGATCCAGGCGGGGATGCTCGGACTGATGGAAGCGGCGGCGAATTACACCGCGAGCCGCGGCGCGAGTTTCGAGACCTATGCGGGCATCCGCATCCGCGGGGCCATGATCGATGCCTTGCGGGCGCTCGACTGGGCGCCGCGCTCGGTGCACCGGAAGGCGCGCGCAGCGGCGGCCGCGGTGCGCGAGGTCGAGCGCAGCACCGGGCGCAGTGCGCGCGACGTGGAGATCGCGCAGCAGATGGGCGTGTCGCTCGAGGAGTACCACTCCATCGTGCAGGACGCCGCGAGCTGCCGCCTGGCGAGTCTCGACGACGAGACCGGCGGCAACACGGAAGGTGCAGCCGATCCGTTCCGCGAGACGGCCGACGACCAGATGCGCGCCTCGCTCGTGAAAGCGATCGAGGCGCTGCCGGAGCGCGAGCGGCTGGTGATGTCGCTCTACTACAGCGAGGGACTCAACCTCAAGGAGGTCGGCGAGGTGCTGAAGGTGACCGAATCGCGTGCCTGCCAGCTGCACGGCCAGGCGCTGGTGCGCCTGAAGGCGCGCCTCGCCGACTGGCGCGAGAAGGACAAGGAGACGGAAGAATGAGACTGCGGCGCCTCCCGGGCGCGCGCACTAAGGGGCATGCTTGGACTTCCTGAGCATCCTCGGCCTGGTGCTCGCGCTGTGCGCGGTGCTGGTGGGCGCGGTGCTCAAGGGCGCCGGCATCATGGCATTGGTGTCGGCGGCGGCCTTCATGATCGTCGTGGTGGGCACCATCGCGGCGATCCTGGTGCAGACGCCGCTGCCGGTGATGCGCCGTGCGCTCGCGATCTTCGGCTGGGTGATTCGCCCGCCGGTGCGCGACGGCAACGGCCTCATCGGCAAGATCGTCGAGTGGAGCAACACCGCGCGCAAGCAGGGACTGCTCGGCCTCGAGCCGATGATCGACCGCGAGCACGACCCGTTCGTGAAGAAGGCGCTGCAGCTGGTGGTCGACGGCAGCGAGCCGGACGCGATCAGCAACGTCATGAACGTCGAGCTGCACGTGCGCGAGCACGCCGATCTCACCGCCGCCAGGGTGTTCGAGGGGATGGGCGTCTACTCGCCCACTCTCGGCATCATCGGCGCGGTGCTCGGCCTCATGGCCGTCATGCAGAACCTCGCCGACCCGACGCGCCTGGGCCACGGCATCGCCGCGGCGTTCACCGCGACGGTCTACGGCATCGGCCTCGCGAACCTCTTCTTCCTGCCGGTGTCCGCGAAGCTCAAGGTGATCATCCACCGCCAGACGCAGATGCGCGAGATGGTGATCGACGGCATGTTGTCGATCGCCCAGGGCGAGAATCCCCGCGCCATCGAATCGAAGCTGCAGGGCTACCTGCACTAGAGGCCACGAGAAACCCATGGCGCGCAGACCCAAGCGGCACGAGGAGCACAGCAACCACGAAGCGTGGGCGATCCCCTATGGCGATCTCATCACGCTGCTGCTCGCTTTCTTCGTCGTCATGTACGCCCTCTCCACGGTCAACCAGGGCAAGTACCGCCTGCTGTCGGACTCGCTCTACGCGGCCTTCCGCGGCGAGCCGCGCACGCTCGAGCCCGTGCAGCTCGGGCAGCACCAGGCCGGCGCCGGCGCCGACAGCCACACCGGGGTGCTGCAGCAGCAGCGGCCGGATTCGCAGCGCGCCCCCGCGGCCGGGGAGCTGGTGAAGCTCGCCCCGGCGATGCCCCAGGTCGCGCCGACGCGCGCCGCCGAGCTCGCCGCGCAGGCCGCCCAGCGCGAAGCGGCGCTCGCGCGCGTCGCCGACCAGGTGCAGAACGCGCTCGGCGATCTCGTGCGGCGCAACCTCATGACCGTGCGGCGCAAGGAGATGTGGGTCGAGGTCGAGCTGCGCACCGACATCCTCTTCACCAGCGGCAGCGCCCAGCCCGCGCCCGCCGCGGTCCCGGTGCTCGAGCGCCTCGCGCAGGTGCTGGCGCCGCTGCCGAACTCGATCCGCGTCGAGGGCTATACCGACAACGTCCCGATCCGCACCAGCGTGTTCTATTCCAACTGGGAGCTGTCCGCCGCACGCGCCGGGAGCGTGGTGCGCGTGCTCTCGGGCCAGGGCGTCGACCCCGGCAGACTCGCCGTGGTCGGCTACGGCGAGCAGCGTCCCGTGCAGAGCAACGACACCCCCGAGGGGCGTAACGCCAACCGCCGCGTGGTGGTGGTGATCCTCGCGGTGGAGACCCCGCCCGCCGAAACCGCGCCGACCGCGGCGCCGGTGCTGGCGCCGGCGGCT
>JAGWMP010000017.1 GCA_028871705.1 Gammaproteobacteria bacterium | reverse complement strand
GGCGGCCCGAAGCCGCACAGTGCCGCGACCGGCATGCCGTGCAGGTTGCCGCTCGGGGAGAGCTCGCGGGTGTTGAAGTCGGCGTGCGCATCGAGCCACAGGATACGGAGCTTGCGCCGCTCCTCGCGGCAATGGCGCGCCACCGCGCTGATCGAGCCGATGGCGAGCGCATGATCGCCGCCGAGAAGCACCGGCAGCCGCGCGGCGCGCAGCTCCCCGTACACGGCCTCGTGCACCAGCTCGTTCCAGCGCACCACCTGCGGCAGGTGGCGATAGCCCTCGCAGGGCGGCTCCCAGGGATTGCCGGGACCGTTCAGATTGCCGAGATCGACGACCTCGAGATCCCGCGCGCGCAGTGCCGCGGCAAGTCCCGCGACGCGCAGCGCCTCCGGCCCCATCGAGGCGCCGCGATCCGCGGCGCCGACGTCGGTGGGGGCGCCGATGAGACTCGCCGTGCGGTGGCTGACGCTCATGCCCTCACCCGCTCGGGCGCGGCGGACGCGAGCGGCTCGCCGGCCAGCAGCAGGCCGAACAGGTCCTTCGGATCCTCGAGGTCCGGCACCAGATCGATCTGACGCTCCCCGCCGCGCTCTTCCTGGTGGATGCGCATGAGGTAGCGCAGCGCCGAGAAATCCTCGAGCGCGAAGCCGACCGAGTCGAAAATCGTCACTTCCCGCGAGCTCGCGCGCCCCGGCGCGCGGCCGGCGAGCACCTCGGTGAGCTCGGTCACCGGAAAATCCGCCGGCAGCTGCTGGATCTCCCCTTCGATGCGCGACTGCGGCTCGAACTCGACCACCACGCGTGCGTCGGCGCGCCGCAGGATGCCCGCATCGAGCTCGGTCTTGCCGGGGCAGTCGCCGCCCACGGCATTCAGGTGCATGCCCGGAGCGATCATCCCTTCCGTCAGGATGGTGGCGTTGCGCTTGTCTGCGGTCACCGTGGTGACGATGTCGACGCCCGCCACCGCCGCGGCGGTCGAGCCACAGCGCAGCACCGTGAGCCCCGGCAGGCGCAGCCGCGCGAGGTTGCGCATCAGCTTCTCGGTCGCGGCCGGATCGGTGTCGTAGAGGCGCAGCTCGCGGATCCCGAGCAGGTGATGGAAGGCGATCGCCTGGAACTCGCTCTGGGCACCGTTGCCGATGAGCGCCATCGCGCGGCTGCCGGGGCGGGCCATGCGGCGCGCGGCGAGCGCCGAGGTCGCCGCGGTGCGCAGCGCCGTCGTCAGCGTGAGCTCCGAGAGCAGCAGCGGATAGCCGGTCTCGACGTCGGCCAGCACCCCGAACGCCGTCACGGTGAGCAGCCCCACCGCCGTGTTCTTCGGGTGGCCGTTCACGTACTTGAAGGCATAGAGCCGGCCGTCGGAGGCGGGCATGAGCTCGATCACGCCGACCGGCGAGTGGCTCGCATGGCGGGCGGATTTCTCGAACTCGCCCCAGCGCAGGTAATCCGTCTCGATCTCCCGCGCGAGCTCCTCGATGAAGCGTGCGGCACCCCGCCGGGCGAGGAGCTCCTGGATGCGCTCGATACCGATGAAATCCACCATGACTGCACTCCCGAAGACCGGTCCGGGCCATCCCCGGACCTTCGGCCATGGGTCCATGGTCGCGGGCGGCTGAACCAAAATAAAGACAGAAACTTGTACATATCTTGTAGTTAACTGATCAAAACGACACGTATTATTGACGTTTCGTGCTATTTTGGCGGCCAAAGAGGAGCCGCCGGATGGACGACATCGATCGTCAGCTGATCGGACTGCTGCGCAACGACGCCCGCGCGTCCGTCGCCTCGCTCGCCAAGACCCTCGGGGTCGCCCGGGGCACGGTGCAGAACCGCCTGGCGCGTCTCACGGCCAACGGAACGATCGTCGGCTACACCGTACGCCTCAAGCCCGACGTGGAAGAGCAGCGCATGCGCGCCTTCATGACCGTCGCGGTCGAGGGTACCCAGGTGGACGCCGTGATCCGCGCGCTGCGCGGCGAGCCGGCGGTGGCGGCGCTCTACAGCACCAATGGCCGCTGGGACATCGTCGCGGAGCTGCGGGCCGAGAGCCTCGAGGGCTTCGATCGCGTGCTGGCCCGCATCCGCCTGATCGAGGGGATCTCGCAGACCGAGACGAGCCTGCTGCTCTCGACCTTCAAGTTCTGAAGCCTTCGGTCAGCGCAGCAGCGCCAGCCAGTCGCGCCCGGGATCTCCGTAGGCGACGAAGAAGGGGTTGAGCAGCGACTCACGGGTGTTGTAGCGCAGCGGCTCCCCGCCGAGCTCGACCACCACGCCGCCCGCGGCGCTCACCACGGCGTGCGCGGCCGCCGTGTCCCACTCGCTGGTGGGGCCTAAGCGCGGGTAAACATCGGCGCTGCCCTCGGCGATCATGCACAGCTTCAGCGAGCTGCCGATGGTCTTGAGCTCATAGGAACCCAGGCGCTCGAGAAAGCCCGCGAGCGAGTCGCCGCGGTGCGAGCGGCTGCCCACCACGCGCACCGGGTCGGCGGCGCGCGCGGCGGCGCCGAGCGCCTGGGCCGGCTGCGCGCCCTGCTGCCGCCAGGCACCCTGCCCGGTGCCGCCCCGGTAAGTCGTGTCGCTGACCGGTACGTGCACCACGCCGAGCACCGCAACATGGTCCTCGATGAGCGCGATGTTCACGGTGAACTCGCCGTTGCGCGCGAGGAACTCGCGCGTGCCATCGAGCGGATCGATGAGCCAGTGCCGCCTCCAGCGCGAGCGCTCACTCCAGGGCGGCCGCGCGGCCTCCTCCGACAGCACCGGCACCCCGGGGGTGAGCTCGCCGAGGGCGGCCACGATGAGCCGGTGCGCACGCAGGTCGGCCTCCGTGAGGGGCGAGGCGTCCTCCTTCAGAGTGGCCGCCGGCGACCCGCGGCCATAGACCTCGAGGATCTCGCGCCCCGCGGCGCGCGCGATCGCGGCGACGCGCTCCCCGAGCGGCCCGCGCGCAGTGTGCGTCATGCCCCGCCCGTCACTCCCGCGGCCTTGAGATGTGCCACCACCAGATCCGCCGCCTGATCGGCGCTCACGCGCGTCGTGTCGATGCGCATCTCGGGATGTTCGGGAGCCTCGTAGGGCGAGTCGATGCCGGTGAAGTTCCTGAGCTCCCCGCGGCGCGCCTTGCGGTACAGGCCCTTCACGTCGCGGCTCTCGGCCACGGCGAGCGGCGTATCGACGAAGATCTCGAAGAACTCCCCGGGCGCAAACAGCGCACGCGCCATGCTGCGTTCGGCGCGGAACGGGGAGATGAACGACACCAGCACGATGAGACCGGCGTCCACCATGAGGCGCGCGACCTCGGCGACGCGGCGGATGTTCTCGACGCGATCCTGGGCGGCGAAGCCTAAGTCCTTGTTGAGACCGTGGCGCACGTTGTCGCCGTCGAGGAGATAGGTGTGCCGGCCCTGCGCCGCGAGCTGCTTTTCGATGCGGTTGGCGATGCTGGATTTACCGGCACCCGAGAGCCCGGTGAGCCACAACACGCAGGCGCGCTGGCCCTTCTGCCGCGCACGCAGCTGCTTGTCGACATCGAGCGCCTGCCAGTGGATGTTGTGCGAGCGGCGCAGCGCGAAGTGGATGAGCCCGGCGCCTACGGTCGCGTTGGTGATCCGGTCGATGAGGATGAAGCCGCCGAGGGCGCGGTTGCGCTCGTAGGGCTCGAACGCGATCGGCTGATCGAGCTCGACCTCGCAGACGCCGATGTCGTTGAGCTCGAGCCGCTCGGCGGCGGTATGCTCGAGCGTGTCGACGTTGATGCGGTGCTTGAGCGGCGTCACCGTCGCCGCCACGGTGCGCGCCCCGCTCTTCATGAGGTAGGCGCGTCCCTGCAGCATCGGTTCCTCGTGGAGCCACACGATGGTCGCCTCGAACTGGTCGGCGACCTCGGGCGCCGCGTCCGCCGCCGCGATGAGATCGCCGCGGCCGACGTCGATCTCGGCATCGAGCGTGACGGTCACCGAGCGTCCGGCGGCCGCCTCGGTGAGGTCCCCGTCCGCGGTCACGAGGCGTGCGACGCGCGCCTCGCGCCCCGACGGCAGGATGCGCACCCGCTCGCCCGGCCGCACGGAGCCGCTCGCGATCTGTCCGGCGAAGCCGCGGAAGTCCGCGTTGGGACGGTTGACCCATTGCACCGGGAGCCGGAACGGCGCGGCGGCGAGCCGCGCGTCGCCGGGAGCGGCCTCGAGATGCGCGAGCAGCGTCGGACCTGCATACCACGGCATGGCCCCGCCGGCGCGCGTGACGTTCTCACCGAGCGCGGCCGAGAGCGGGATCGGCGTCACCGCATCGAGCCCGATGCGCCCGGCGAACGCGCGGTAATCGGCGACAATGCTCTCGAAGCGCTCGCGTGCGTAGCCCACCAGGTCCATCTTGTTGACCGCCAGCACGGCCTGCCGGATCCCGAGGAGGCGCACCAGGTAGCTGTGGCGGCGGGTCTGCGTGAGCACGCCCTTGCGGGCATCGATCAGGATCACGGCAAGGTCGGCGTTGGAAGCCCCGGTGACCATGTTGCGCGTGTACTGCTCGTGCCCCGGCGTGTCCGCGACGATGAACTTGCGCCGTGCGGTCGCGAAATAGCGGTAGGCCACGTCGATCGTGATGCCCTGCTCGCGCTCGGCCTGCAGGCCATCGACCAGCAGCGCCATGTCGAGCTCGGCGCCGCGCGTGCCGAAGCGGCGGCTGTCCTCGCCGAGTGCGGCCAGCTGGTCGTCGAACACCATCTGCGTCTCGTAGAGCAGCCGTCCGATGAGCGTCGACTTGCCGTCGTCGACCGAGCCGCAGGTGATGAAGCGCAGCAGGCTCTTGCGCTCGTGCGCCTCGAGCCAGGCGGCGACCTCGGCGGCGGCGGGCAGCCGGGCGCGCGCCATCAGAAATAGCCCTCGAGCTTCTTGGTCTCCATCGAGGCGGCGGCGTCATGGTCGATGACCCGCCCGGCGCGCTCGGAGCTGCGCGTGGCGAGCATCTCCGCGATCACGGCTTCGACCGTGTCGGCCTCGCTCTCGATGGCGCCGGTCAGCGGGTAGCAGCCGAGCGTGCGGAAACGCACCTTGCGCGCCATGGGCCGCTCGCCGGGCGCGAGCGGCAGCCGCTCGTCGTCCACCATGATGAGCGCGCCGTCGCGCTCGACCACCGGCCGTTCGGCCGCGAAGTACAGCGGCACCAGCGGGATCGCTTCGCGGCGGATGTACTGCCACACGTCGAGCTCGGTCCAGTTCGAGAGCGGAAATACCCTGAAGCTCTCGCCCGCGCGCTTGCGGGCGTTGTAGAGCGACCAGAGCTCGGGGCGCTGCGCGCGCGGGTCCCAGCGATGCTGCGCCGAGCGGAACGAGAAGATGCGCTCCTTGGCGCGGCTCTTCTCCTCGTCGCGCCGCGCGCCGCCGAGTGCCGCATCGAAGCCGTGGCGGTCGAGCGCCTGGCGCAGCGCCTGCGTCTTCATCACGTCGGTATGCAGCTGCGACCCGTGCGTGAACGGGTTGATCCCCCGCGCGATGCCCTCCTGGTTCACGTGCACGATGAGCTCGAGGCCGAGGCGGCGCACGGTGGCGTCGCGGAAGGCGTACATGTCGCGGAACTTCCAGGTGGTGTCGACGTGCAGCAGCGGCAGCGGCAGCGGCGCGGGAAAGAACGCCTTGATCGCCAGATGCAGCAGCACCGCGCTGTCCTTGCCGATGGAATAGAGCATCACCGGCTTCTCGCACTCGGCGATCGCCTCGCGGATGATGTGGATGCTCTCCGCCTCGAGCCGCTCGAGGTGGCTGAGCTGCGCCTCGCGCGCGGACCCCTCTCGTGTCATGCGGTTATTGTAACGGCCTTCGCGGCGCGGGGATTCGTTGTATCCTGCAGCGCGTGAACAGAATTCACCTCAGCCGCGCGTGGGGCCGGCGGCGGGAGCTGCTGCTTGCCCTGGCGCTGGCTGCAGGCGCTACGGCGGCACCGGCGGCGCAGAGCCCGGCGCCTGCGCCCGCCGCCGCAACACCGGCGCCGTCCGCCGCGCCAACACCGGCATCGCCTGCGGCCTCACCCGCGGCCGGCGCGGCAACACCCGCGCCGGGGGCGCCCGCCGCCAATCCAACAGCGGCTCCCGCCGGCGAAGAGACGCTCTCTGAAGTGGTCGTGGAGGCGCCCGAGCCGCGTTTCGTGGCGAAGACCACGCGCGACCGCATCGGGCGTATCTGGGCGCCGGTGCTCATCGACGGCAAGGGTCCCTTCCGCCTGGTGCTCGACACCGGCGCCAACCACTCCGCCGTCATCCCCTCGACCGCCGCGGCGCTTGGTTCACCGCGGGCCGCCAACGCCATGGTGGTCACCGGCTTCACCGGCTCCGCGGTGGTACCGACGATCTCCGTATCCCGCATGGAAGTCGGCGATCTGCTGCTCGGACCGACGACGCTGCCGATCGTGGCGGACGTGTTCGGCGGCGCGCAGGGCGTGCTCGGCAACGAAGGTCTGGCGAACCGGCGCATCGTCGCCGACTTCAGTCACGATCATCTCGAGATCTTCACATCGCACGGCGAGCCCGCGCACGTCGGCTTCAGCGTGGTGCCGCTCAAGATCGGCGACGGCGGACTGCTGATCGCCGACGTGAAGGTCGGCGGCATTCACTGCAAGGCCGTCATCGACACCGGCGCCCAGGGCACGGTCGGCAACCTGGTCCTGCGCGATGCGCTCATGCGCCATCCGCGCGATGCCAAGCGGGCCGAGGTCGTCGGCGTGACGCTCGACGTGCAAAGCGGCGACAGCCTGGCGGCGCCGCAGATCGAGATGGGCGGCCTGACCATCAACGGCGTGCGGGTCACCTTCGGCGATATGTACCTGTTTGAGCACTATCACCTGACCCAAAAGCCGGTGCTGCTCCTCGGCATGGACCTGCTCGGCTCCTTCGACGTGCTGATCATCGACTACCGGGAGCGCGAGTTGCAGATCCGCCTCGACCGGGCCCAGCTGTAGCCCTGAGCGCGCGCCGCTGCACGGGCTCTCGGGCGCCGTGCTCCCGCTCAGGAAGCGCCGCGGCCGCGGGGCCCGAGGCGCAGGAACCGCCGGCGCTCATTCCACTGGTGGCGCGCATGCAGCCGGTCGGCGGGGTCGTCCGCCTCGGGCGGCAGTGCCCTGAGCGCCCGCAGCGCGCCTGCGTGCGCCATCGCGATCGCCGGATCGGCCTGCAGCATGCCGCGATAGTGCTCGAGAAACTGCTGCTCGGCCGGCCCCCCGCCGCCCGCCAGCAGCTCGCGCGCGTGCGCACCGATCGCCGCGGCCTCGCTCTCCGGCAGGTCGCGCGCCACGGCGAGCGCATGATCGACGTCGGCGATCAGCCCGTAGAGCGGCTGCAGCCACGCCCAGGAGGGGTCGGTGGTGATGTTCCTCAGCCGCTCGAGGGGCGAAGCGAACGGGGCGAAGCGGCGCTCGGCCTCGAGCACCGCGCCGAGTACCGCCTGCAGCGCCGTGCTCGCGGCGCCGAGCGCTTCGAGCCAGGGACGCCCGCCGCTCATGTCGCCTCCGCAGCGAGCTCGAGCGGGCATTCGGCCAGCTCGCCGATGCGCCCGAGCGCGAGGTCGGCCGGCGGCCAGGCGCCGAGCTCGCGCGGATCGAGCGCGTAATGTCCCTGGCGGGGAAAGATCGTGGTGAGCTTCTCGCCCCAGGCGTTCTTCATGGCCGTGAGTATGCGCAACTTGTCGTCGATCATCACGTAGTGCGTGGCCGGGTAACGCCGTGCGACCGAGTCGAGCATCTGCTCCTTGTGCAGGTAGATGAGCACCCGGCCGTCCACCGCGTCCCACAGGCCCGAGCGCCGCACCTTGCGCGGCTGGAAGACGACATCGCCGTCGGAGAGAATCACGGTGGTCCCGAGGCGGCCGCAGCGCGCGAGCGCCGCGAACGCGCCGGGGTAGAGCCGCCGCGCGAACGGGTAATCGACCAGGAACGAGGACACCTCGAGCACCTGCGGGTCGTCGAGATTCTCCAGGCGGTAGCGTTGCAGGGCACCCAGATAGTCCGCGTAGCCGAGCTCGGCCCGCAGCCCCTCGAACAACGCCCAGTAGCGGTCCCGGCTGGCGCGGCCGAACTTGAGCTCGAGGTGCGCGCTCAGGTCGGCCTGGACAGCGTCGTTGTCGAGCAGCGTGTTATCCACGTCGAACAGGAACACAATTCTCGAATCTGCCACTTGCTTCACGCTCCGCCCACACCCCGCGGGAGCAGTGTACGCTCGCGGGGAACAAGCTCGCGGCCGCCCAGGGGTCAACCGGGTGCCGCGGGATGCGTTACCCGGACGTTCTGGGCGTATTCTGCACGGAGGGTTTCCTATGAGATCCGAGTCGTTCCTGAGCCGCATGGCGCCCGTTCGCCCGCGGCTGCTCGCCACCGGGGCGGCGGTGCTGCTCGCGGCCACCGGCTGCGGCGGCTACGGAGATGGCTACAACTGCTACGCCTGCGGTCCGCCGGTCCCCACCAACGTGCCCAATTCGATCGCCATCGCCGATCTCAACGGCGACGGCGTCCCGGACCTGGCGGTCGCCACCACCCTCGACCAGGGGCTCGTGAGCAACCCGGGCTTCGCCAATATCATCCTCAACAGCAAGACCGCGCCCGGTACCTTCGATACCGGCGTGCAGTACTCGATCACCGGCGGCAATCCTTCGGGGATCGTCGCGACCGATCTCACCGGCTCGGGCAACCTCGACCTCGTGATCTCGAACTTCGGCACCGGCAGCATTTCGGTATTCATGCACGGCGCCACGCCCGGAACCTACATGCCGGCCCTCAACATCGTGACCGGCGGTCAACCCAACCAGGTGGTCGCCGGGGACCTCACCGGCAGCGGCAGCAACCGCGACCTGGTGCTCGCCGACAACAGCCCGGCGGGCAACGCCATCGTGCTGGTGCATGATGCGGCCAACCCGGGCCAGTTCCTCGCGCCCATCATGCTCGCCACCAATGGCTACACACCCTCGGTCGCCGTGGGCACGATCGCCACGGGCCAGGTGGCCGTCGTCGCCGCGACCTACGATGTCAACGGCAACAACGGCGTCGTCACCGTGTTCGTCGAGACCTCGACCAATCCGGTCAGTTTCGCCGCCGCGGTCACCTACCCCGCCGGCGCGCAACCGCAGGCGGTGCGCATTGCCGACGTCAACGGCGACGGCCTCCCCGATCTCGTCGTCGCCAATCTCGGCCCCGGCTCCGACGGTGCCGGCATGTCGGGCGTGTCGGTGCTGCTGCAGGATGCGACCCGTCCGGGCACCTTCCTCGCTCCCGCCGGCTACCAGACGCCCTTCGGCGCCGTCGACGTCGCGGTGGGCGATCTGAACGGCGACGGCAAGCCCGATCTCGTGGTGGCGAGCTACGGGCCCTTCCCGACGGGCGCGATCTCGGTGCTGCTGCAGAACGCGGCGACGCCCGGTACGTTCGGCACGGCCACGGTGTACGCAGGCTTCGGGCAGCCCCTCAGTGTCGCGATCGCGGACCTGAACGGCGACGGGCATCCCGACATCGCCGCCGCCGACGGAACGAGCGCCACCGTGATGCTGCAGAACGCGGCCATGCCGGGGACCTTCGCGAATCCGGTGCAGGTCGGCAACTGATCCCGCCGCCTTAAACGAACGCGCCCGCCTCCTTCAGAGGCGGGCGCATGCCCGCTCGCATCGCTTCCTGCGGTCCCGTCAAGTTACCGGGCGCTATAACCCCGCGCATCGAGGCAGGACATCATCGCCCGCCGGTAGTCGTCCGGGTTCCCGGACTGCGGTCCGCCGTGAGTCGGGTCGAAGCCCGTCTGATTGACAGCCCAGCTGTGGCACTCGTAGCGATCGTTCGCCATCTGCTGGTCGCTCTGTCCGTTGCGCGGATAGAGGTAAAGGTTCGCCGCGGAGCTCGCCGCCGGGGCGGGGGCATCCGGAGGCGCGGCGGTGCCGGCCTGGCTCGGGTCATCGCCACCCACCGGAGGCGGCTCGCTCACGACGTAGCCGTTATCCGCGGGGCTGTAGGTGTAGTACAGGTCGTTGTAGTAGTAGTAGGGAGTGCCGCCCCACCAGAAGGTCGCGTAGCCGAAGGGCAGCGCGCCCAGCCACCACGAGTAGCCGGGGTAGTACCAGCAGCGCGGCCAGAACACGCCGTGCCAATAGCCGCCGCCCCAGGCGCGGCCCGCGCCCCAGGCGCCATGTCCGTAGTACACGCCGCGGCCTCCGGCGAAGCCGGTGCCGTGCGCGTAGACCGGCGCACGGACGCGCCCGGCCGTATAGCCGGCGCCGTAGTGCGTCGCTGCATAGCCATGCGCACCGCCGTAGGCATACCGGCCACCGACCCCGGCGTAGCCGCCGGCGTAACCGCCGCCGTAACCGCCGCGACCGCCGTAGGCATGCCCGGCGCCGAAGTGCGCACCGCCGCCACCGGCGAAGTGGCCGCCGCCGAAGTGGCCGCCACCGCCGCCACCACCGCCACCACCGAAGTGGCCACCACCACCACCGCCACCACCGTGGCCGCCGCCGCCGCCGCCGCCGCCGTGCTGCGCATAGCTCAGCACCGGCGCGCCCGCCACGGCAATGCCGACCAGCAGGGTACCCAGGGCTCGCAAAACGCTCATTTTGTTCACAGCTGTTACCTCAGTTCGATCGCGGCTGCGACGCCGGCAGTCCGAGGTCCTTTCCTTGTCAGATTAGACTCCCGCTTGCCGGGGTCGTTCAAGCCGTCAGTGATTAAAACGCGGTCACCTCCCGCGGCGTTGACGCTTTGTCAAAACGTGTCCGCGCGATGCGTTCCCTCGAGGGCTCCGCCATAGGGGTTTTCCGCTATGGCGCACTTCAGCAGCCGTTCAGAAAACGAGGTTGATCGCGGCGACCGGCGTGACGCTCGCGCCGGTGTTACGTCCAGCAACAAAGACGCGCGCGCCGACGATGACGCCGACCGCGCCGGTGAAGTTGTACTCGACGGCCGGCGCCACCGCGAGGTATTCGCTCGAGCCCGTCGCGGTGTCGGGGAGCGCCGGCACGCCCGCCGCCGGCTCGCCGCCGGCCACGCGGGTGCTCGAGTTGTGCACCCAGACGAGGTCCGTCGCCAGCACCCAGTTGCGCGTCATGCTGTATTCCGAGGCCGCGTCGGCGGTGAAGGAGTCGCCGGGATACGCATGCCCGCTGAAACCGGCCGGGGTGCCGTAGACGCTCTGACCCACGACGCTCGCGGCGCTCGAGATGGCGTAGGTGAGATCGAGCCGCACGCGCAGGATCCGCCCGTTCGGCATCCACAGGTAGTCCTGCGAGTACCAGGAGAACGCGGTGGTGTAGACGCCGGCGCCGAAGCCATCGGCCGTATTGGTCAGGCGGTCGTAGCGGCCGGTTGGGAAGGTCTCGGCCACCACCACCGCGGTCGAGGGCACCCAGCTGCCCTCGCGAAAGCTGGTGAGCCCGAACTGCACCTGCGCCCCGAAGTCGCCGATGCCGGGGGCGGAGCTCCCCGGCGCGCCCGCGGGCGAGTCGTAGGCGAAGCGCGGCAGCACGCCCACCGACACGCGGTCGGTGAGCGCATAGATGAGATAGGTGAGCGAGCCGACCTCGTGACCGCCGGTGGCCGGCTCGTGGTGGCCGCTGCGGTCGTACTGGCCTTTGTTGATCACGTCGAACGCATAGGGCTCGATGAGCGCGTGGCCGGCGGGGAAGGAGGACGCATTGGGCGCGAGCAGCGGCCCGGTCCACCAGGCATCGGCGAGCGCCTCGCGCGGTATCGCCGGAGCCGCGTCGTCCGCGCGCGCGGCACCCGCGAGCGCGAGCAGCGCCGCGCAGATCGAGGCCCGTGTTGTGAACCGCGTCACATCATGCCCGCCGTTAACTTTCCGTAACAAAGGTCAGCGTCCCCCGGGGTGCGACGTTGTTAACGCCAGCAAGCCGGAGCTTCCGGCTGAATAGCGACCACTCAACCAATTGCCCGGGAGGAGATGTCCATGAACAAGTCGACCCGTACCGTTCTGATGGCTTCGATCGTCGCCGTGACCCTCGGCGCGCTGGCCGCGCCCGCGATGGCCGATGACACGAAGTGGCAGAAGGATCACCCGCGCCGCGAGCAGGTGAACAACCGGCTGAAGAACCAGAACCAGCGCATCAAGCAGGAGCGCAAGGAAGGCGAGATCACCAAGGGGCAGGCTAAGCAGCTGCACAGCGAGGATCATGCGATGCGTCAGGAAGAGCGCACCATGGCGAGCACCAACGGCGGCCACATCACCAAGGCCGAGCAGAAGTCGCTCAACCAGCAGGAAAACCAGGTCAGCAAGCAGATCGGCAAGTAAGGCCGGGACGCCGGTGTCATCGGGGCGAGCGTAGGGACTACGCTGCGCCCCGGCGACCCGATTCTTGCCGGAGAGCTCATGCCCGCAGCGAGAAGGGCGTGAAGTCCGTGTCGCGGTCGTAATAATCCTCGTGCTCGGCGCGCTTGAGGAAGGCGACGATCCGGTAGGTCACGGGAGTCGCGATCACTTCCCAGAGCGATTTCAGCACGTACTGGTCGGTGGCCACGGTCACGAGGTCGCTCATCTTCCATAGCCCGGCGAACGCGATGCTGTAGAAGAGCGCGGTGTCGACGAGCTCGCCGCACACGGTCGAGCCGATGAGGCGCGTCCACAGCCACCGGCCATTGGTCCAGATCTTCATCTTCGCCAGCACGTAGCTGTTGACGAACGAGCCGCACCAGAAGGCGATGATCGAGGCGCCGATGATGCGCGGGGTGTTGCCGAACATCTGCTCGACGGCCTCCTGGCGGCCCACCCAGAAGTCCGCCGGCGGCAGATGCACGATCACCGCCGACATGAGCGCCGCGAAGGCGAGCGCACCGAACCCGCTCCACACCACGCGCCGGTCGCGCGCGTAGCCGTACACCTCGGTGAGGATGTCACCGAAGAGATAGGAGATCGGAAAGAACAGCACGCCCGCCATGTAGGTGCGCGGGCCGAGCCACGGCAGGTTCACCACCGACACCTTCGCGGCGCCGATCAGGTTCGCGCACAGCAGCACGCACACGTACGCGCCGAGGATGAGGTCGTAGTAGCGATAGGTCTTCATGCGCCCGGCAGCACCGTACCGGTGACCTCGCCGAAGCCGATGCGCCTGAATCCCTGCCGCTCGCACCAGGCGCGCAAGGTCACGCGATCGCCGTCCTCGAGGAAGGTGCGCTGCTCGCCATCCGCGAGCGCGATCGGGCGCTTGCCGCCGGCGGAGAGCTCGAGCAGCGACCCGGCTTGACCGGGATCAGGTCCCGACTGCGTGCCGCTGCCGAGGAGGTCGCCGGGCTCGAGGTTGCAGCCGTTCACCGTGTGGTGCGTCACCATCTGCGCCACCGTCCACCACGAATCGCGGAAGTTGGCGTGCGAGAGGCGCTGCGGCGCGAGCCCGGCGGCGCGCATGCGCGCGGTCTCGAGCGATACTTCGAGCTCGATGTCGAAGGCGCCCGCGGCGCGCTGCGCGGCGCCGTCGAGATAGGCGAGCGGCGGCGGTTCGCCCGCGGGGCGCGTCCACGCGCTGCGAAACGGCGCCAGCGCCGCGAGCGTCACCACCCAGGGCGACACCGAGGTGGCGAAATTCTTGGCGAGGAAGGGGCCGAGCGGCTGGTATTCCCAGGACTGCAGGTCGCGCGCCGACCAGTCGTTGAGCAGACACAGCCCGAAGACGTGGCTCTCGGCCTCGGCGAGCGGCACGCTCGCCCCGAGCGCGTTGCCGCGGCCGATGAAGATCCCGACCTCGAGCTCGTAGTCGAGGCGGCGCGTGGCGGCGAGCTGCGGGACCGTCGCGCCCGCCGGCAGCAGCTGGCCGCGCGGCCGGATGAAGTCATAGCCCGAGACGCGCAGCGAGGAAGCGCGGCCGTGGTAGGCGATCGGCACCCACTTGTAGTTCGGCAGCAGCGGGTTGTCCGGCCGGAACAGCCGCCCGACCGCCGTGGCGTGATGGATCGAGGCGTAGAAGTCGGTGTAGTCGCCGACCTGGGCGGCGAGGCGGTATTCGGCGGCGCTCTGCGGCACCAGCAGCGCGCGCAGCCGCGCCGCGTGCGCAGCTCCGGTGCGCAGCGCCTGCGACAGCGCCGTGCGCAACGCGGCAGAAGCCTCGGGTCCCGCGCCCATGAGTGCGTTGAGGGTGGGCTCCCCCGCGGCCGTGAGTGCCGCGCCCGCGGTCCCCGCGAAGAGCCCCGTGGCGGCGAGCGCCCCGAGATCGAGAATCTCATCCCCGATCGCCACCCCGCCCCGAAAGGCTTCCCGGCTCCCGGCGCGGCGGAAGGCGGCGAACGGCAGGTTCTGCACCGGGAAGTCGCCGCCATCGCGGTTGGCGGAGGCCACCCAGCTCGTGAGCGCAGGATCGTGAGTCGCGTCGATGGCCGCCATGCCCGCGAGTGTGCCAGCCGCCTCAGGCACGGCGCCGCCCGCCGGTCGCGGCGCGCGCTCTGCCCGCCGCACGCGCGCGGCGCGCACCGGCGCTGCGCTCGCCGGGAGTGAAGTTCTTCGGCAAGTCCTGCCAGACGCGCTGGTAGTCGCGCTGCAGCTCGCGCGCGGCGAGCGCGAAGCGCGTCGGCCGGATCACGGCGCGCGTCTCGAACATGAATGCCATGGTGTCGGTCACGTGCACCGGGCGCGAGGTGTCGGCGCGCGACGCCCTGGCGAACGTGGCCGCGTCCGGCCCGTGGCCGCTCATCGAGTTGTGCAGCGAGCTGCCGCCCGGGACGAAGCCCTCGGCCTTGGCGTCGTACACGCCGGCGATGAGTCCCATGAACTCGCTCGCCACGTTGCGATGGAACCAGGGCGGGCGGAAGGTGTCCTCCATCGCGAGCCAGCGCGGCGGAAAGATCACGAAGTCGATGGCGTCGACGCCCGGCGTGTCGCTCTGGGACTGCAGCACCAGGAAGATCGACGGATCGGGATGGTCGTAGCTCACCGAGCCGATGGTGTTGAAGCGGCGCAGGTCGTACTTGTAGGGCGCGTGGTTGCCGTGCCAGGCGACGACGTCGAGGGGCGAGTGGCCGATCGGCGCCGACCACAGCTGCCCGGCGAACTTCTCGATCAGCTCGAACTCTCCCTCGCGGTCCTCGTACCAGGCGAGCGGTGTCTCGAAGTCGCGCGGGTTGGCGAGGCCGTTCGAGCCGATGGGACCTAAGTCCGGGAGGCGCAGCGGCGCGCCGTAGTTCTCGCACACGTAGCCGCGGGCCGCGCGCTCGAGGAGCTCGACCCGGAAGCGCAGCCCGCGCGGGATCACCACGATCTCCTGCGGTCCGGCCTCGAGCACGCCGAGCTCGGTCGCGAAGCGCAGCGCGCCGAGCTGCGGCACGATGAGCAGCTCCCCGTCCGCATCACAGAAGAAGCGCTTCTCCATGGAGCGATTGGCGACGTACCAGTGGATGGCACAGCCGGTTCCCTGGTCCGGGGAGCCGTTGCCGGCCGCGGTCGCGAGCCCGGCGACGAAATCCGTCGCCGCCCGCGGCAGTGGCAGCGGATCCCAGCGCAGCTGGTTCGGCGAGGGCGCGACGGAATCGAAGCGGCTGACGAGCCGCCCCGCGGCGAGCGGCGTGAAGCGCCCGTGCACCGCCGCCGGACGGATGCGGTAGAGCCAGCTGCGCCGGTTGGCGTGGCGCGGCGCGGTGAAGGCGCTGCCCGAGTACTGCTCGGCGTAGAGGCCGTAGGGGCAGCGCTGCGGGGAGTTGCGTCCCAGCGGCAGCGCGCCGGCGAGCGCCTCGGTGGCGAAGTGATTGCCGAAGCCCGTCTGGTAGCGCAGCGGCGCCGCCGCCCCTGCGCCCGCATCCGCCGCCGCGCCGCCCGCCCTGCTCTTTGCCGCCATCGCTCCCCCGCACCCGGCGCGCACGCTGCGCGCCCCGGCCGCTATTCTGCACCGCTCCGGCGCCGAGCTGTTAGGCGCCCTACCCTGCTAACATTGAAACGCATGGCGAGATTCCCGGCATGGATCCTCTGCGCCGCGCTCGCGTGCGCGGCCGCCGCGTCGGCCGAGCCGGCCACCCCCGCCGCGCCAGCTGCGACAGCTGCGCCCGCTGCGCCGGCCGTGGAGGCTCCCCTGATCGCGGTGGCGCACTCGGCGCAGCTCAGCGTCGAAGGCGCCGTCGCGGACGGTGTGCTGAGGCTGCGCGTGCGCCGCGTGAACGAGGCGCAGCCGCTCACGGTGACCGACCTCGCGGTGCGGCTCGACGGCCGCACGCTCCCGGTCCTGGCGCGCAGCGACGGCAGCTTCGCGGCGCCGCTCAAGGACCTGCCGCAGCGCGCGCCGGGCAAGCTCGAGATCATCGTCGCCCACGACGGTACGCTGGAAGCCCTCGACGGTGAGCTGCCGGCCGGCGCGTCCGCAGCGGGCGCGGGCAGCGGCGGCGGCACGCTCGGCGCGCTGATCCACAAGCAGATGTCGTGGTGGATCCTCAACGTCGTCATCGTGCTGATCGGCGTCATCGCCGTCTCGCGCCGCATGTCCTGAAGACTCGCGGCGCGGCCGCCGCCGCGGCCGCTACGGCTGCGTGAGCTCCGTCACGTAGCGGTAGAAGAAGCGGTTCCATTTCACGAACTCCGCGACCGCGACCCGCTCGTCGCGCCCGTGGGCACGCACTTCGTCCCGGTCCACGGCCACGCCCCCGAAGGTATAGGTCGGCAACCCCGCCGCATTCGTGTATTTGGCATCCGATGCACCGGGGTCGAGGAACGGAATCACCTTGGCCCGCGGCCAGGCCGCGGCCGAGAGCGTCGTGAGGGCGTGCATCACGTCCGGGCGCAGCGGCGCCGGCGGCACCGCCTGCTCGTCGGTCCCGCGGTCGGACACCGTGCCATCGTCGGCCACATAGCGCACCGTGATCTGCGGGTCGTTGATCACCTTCACCAGCAGCTGCCGGATGTCCTCCTTGGAATGCCCGGGGAAGATGCGGCAGTTGACTATCGCGTCGGCGCGCTGCGGCAGGGCGTTGTTGGCATGGCCGCCCGCGAGGCGCGTCGCGACGCAGGTGGTGCGCGTCACCGACACGTTGTCCGGATCGCGCGACAGCCGCGCGACCGCCTGCGCATCGGGCGGGTCCTTGAGGATGGCGCGCATGTCGGCGGCCTCCTGGCCCTGCGCGACGCCGTCGGCCATCTGCTCGAAGTAGGCGCGGTTGACGGCGTTCAGCTCGAAGGGGAACTGGAAGTGCCCGAGGCGCGTGAGGGCGTGCGCGAGCTCGTAGATGGCGTTATCGGGGCGCGGCACCGAGCTGTGGCCGCCCTTGTTGGTCACGGACAGCTGATAATCCGCGTACAGCTTCTCGGTGGCGATGAGGCGCGCGACGCGCGGCACGCCGTGCACCGCCATGACCGACCAGTCGTCCTGGTTCAGCACGAACTCGGCATCGATGAGCCCGCGGTGATTCTTCAGAAGCCACGTGACGCCGTTGCAGCAGCCGCCCTCCTCGTCCGCGGTGAAGGCCGCGATGAGGTCGCGGCTGCCGTGATAGCCCTCTTTCTTCAGGCGGATGAGGGCGGTGGCCATGACCGCATCGCCGTCCTTCATGTCGATGGTGCCGCGGCCGTAGTAGAAGCCGTCCTTCTCGAGTAGCTTGTAAGGATCGCTCGTCCAGTCCTCGCGCCGCGCCTCGACTACGTCGAGATGCCCGATGAGGAGCACCGGCCGCTTCGCCCCGCTGCCCTGCAGCCGCACGACGAGGTTCTTCTTGCGCTCGTTCGGCCCCAGGAGCTGCACGTCGGCCGCCGGGAACCCCGCCTCGAGAAAGCGCTGCTCGAGCGCCGCGGCGGCGGTGGTGACGTTGCCGGTGGAGTCGCTGGTATCGATCTCGATCAGCTGCTTGAAGATGTCGTGGGCGAGACCGTCATAGGCCGCATCGGCCTGCGTGGCCGCGGCCGGCGTCCCCGGCGCGGCCGCGGCTTGCGCCACGGCCAATGGCAACGACGCGGCGAGTGCCGCACAGACGGGAGCGATACGCATGAGGACCCCGTTCAGAAAGCGGATTCGAGAACCAGGAGGCGCACCGACCCCGGCACGATGGCGCGACGGGGGTGGGGCTGCGCGGCGGTCGCCGGCGGCGGCGGCGAGAAGTCCGCGGTGATCGAGTACACGCGGTGCCGGGCGAGATCGAGCGCCATGGTGCGCGCGCCGGGCTGCGTGGGCGCCGACTGCACTACCGTGGGACGTCCGGAGCGCGCGACGTGTACCACGGTCAGCACGCCCTCGCCGCAGGAGGCGAAGGCGAGCGCGGTGCCGGGATCGAACGCCGCGGCATCCGGCCCGTCGCCGATCGGAGCGCTGCCGAGGACCTTGCCCGAGGCGGTATCGACCACCGGCATCACCTTGTTGGCGCACACAGGAAACAGGTGCCCGCGTACGGCATCGAGCGCGAGGCCCGAGGGCTCCTCGCAGCCGGCGAGCGGCCATACGGCGGAGACGCTGAGCTTCTGCGGGTCGAGCACCGCGAGGCTGTTCTTGTCCTCGAGGTTCACGTACACGTGGCCCTTGCCGTCGGTTGCGGCGAATTCGGGCTTGGCATCGAGCGGGATGGTGCCGAGGATCTCGTCCGTGCGCGCGTCGATCGCGGTGGCGTTGCGCCCGCGGCCGTTGAAGGTGAACACGCGCTGCGTGGCCGGATCGTACAGGATCGCGTCCGGGTTATCGCCCGTGACCTTGATCTCCTTGAGGCGCGCCAGCGTCTTCAGATCGAACACCACCACCGTGCCGGCGCGTCCGGCGCTCACGTAGCCGCGGTCGAGCTCGGGGGCGAGCGCGATGCCGTGGACCCCGGCCGTGTCGGGGATCTCGCCGACGATGGCGAGCTTGCCGGTGTCGACCACCAGCACGCGCGTGCCGTGCGACACGAAGAGCCGATTGCCGCCCTGCTCGTAGGCGAGGTAGTCCCAGCCCTCGTCTCCGGGGAGCGCGAGTTGCTGCGTGATGTGGTAATGCGGCGTACCCGCCGCCTGCGCGGCCGCGAGTGGCGCGAGTGACAGCAGCAGCAGCTGCGGAAGATTGTGCTTCATGCCCGATAAGCTCCTTTGGATCGCAGGGCGGCGGGCGCGGCTGCCGGCCGCGCGCTCCGCCGTGTCAGTGAATGAGGCGCGCGCACAGGTCGAGCAGCGGCCCGGGCAGGAGCCCGAGCAGCAGCACGGCGAGCGCGTTCAGTCCGAGCGCGAGGCGCACGCCGGCGGAGCGCGCCGTGGGCGGCAGCCGCCCGGCCGGCTGATCGAAGTACATGAGCTTGATCACGCGCAGATAGTAATAGGCGCCCACCACCGACATCGCCGCGGCGATCACCACCAGCCACAGGTGACCGCTCTCCCACAGCACCTGGAAGATGCGCAGCTTCGCCCAGAAGCCGACGAACGGCGGCACCCCGGCGGTCGAGAACATGAGGATCATCATGGCGAGCGCGAGCATGGGATCGCGCTGGTAGAGGCCCTTGTAGTCCTCGAGGCGGTCGGCCTCGAAGCCCCGGGAGGCGGCGAGCAGAATCACGCCGAAGGAGCCGAGTGCCACCAGCACGTACACCAGCGTGTAGTAGAGCGCCGCGCTGTAACCCTCCGGGGTGCCGGCGACGAAGCCGAGTACGATGAAGCCCACGTTGGCGATGGTGGAGTAGGCCAGCATGCGTTTGAGATTCGTCTGCACGATGGCGACCACGTTGCCGACCACGAGGGTGAGCACCGCGAGCACGGCCAGCATCTGCGACCACTCGGCGACCTCGCCGGCGAGCCCATAAGCCAGCAGCCGCAGCGCGAGCGCGAAGTAGGCGATCTTGGGCGCGGTGCCGATGAACAGCGTCACGCTGGTCGGCGCGCCCTCGTACACGTCCGGCAGCCACATGTGAAAAGGCACGGCGCCGAGCTTGAAGGCGACCGCGACGACGACGAAGGTCAGACCGAGGATCACCCCCGGGCTCGGCGGCCCGTGCAGCCGCGCGGCGATCTCCGGGAGGCTGAGCGTGCCGGCGAGGCCGTAGATCAGCGACATGCCGTAGAGCAGCGCCCCCGAGGCGATCGCGCCCAGCACGAAGTACTTCATGGCCGACTCGGCCGAGACCCCCGAGTCCCGATCGAAGGCCACCATCGCATAGACCGAGAGCGCCAGCAGCTCCACCCCGAGGTAGAGCGTCAGCAGGCTGTTGGCGGACACCAGCACGAAGATCCCGAGCAGCGCCGTCAGCGACAGCACGTAGTACTCGCCGCGCAGGATGCCGCGATTCTCGAGGTAGCTGCGCGAGTAGAGCAGCGCCACCGCCACCACCAGGAAGCCGGCGAGCTTCAGCGCCCAGCCGAGCTGATCCGCCAGGTACAGCCCCGAGAACAGCACCTGCCGCGAACCGACCTCGCCGTATTGCACCGTGAGCGCCGCGCCGAGCGCCAGCGCCAGCAGGGTCAGCGTCGGGGTGAGGCCGCGGCGGCGCTCACCGGCGAACACGTCCGTGAGCAGCACGGCGCAGATGGCGAACACCAGCCAGATCTCGGCGATCGCGGGCGCGAAGCTGCTGAAGCTCATAACTTGGTGGCGATCGCCTGGGTGAGGAGGTGGTGGATGGTCGGCTGCATGACTTTCAGGAGCGGCGCCGGCCAGATGCCGACGGCGAGGACCGCCACGGCGAGCGAGGCCAGTACCACGAGCTCGCGGGGATTGAGGTCCTCGAGCGCGGCGACCTTCGGGTTGGCGACCGCGCCGAACACCACCCGCTTCACCAGCCACAGCGTGTAGCAGGCGCCGAGGATCAGCGTCAGCGCCGCGAGCGCCGCGTACCAGAAGCTCGCGCGGAAGCTGGCGATGATCACCAGGAACTCGCCGACGAAGCCCGAGGTGCCGGGCAGCCCCGTGTTGGCGAGCGCGAACAGCACCATGAAGGCGGCGAACACCGGCATGGTGTTGATCACGCCGCCGTAATCGGCGATCTGGCGGCTGTGCACGCGGTCGTAGAGCACGCCGACGCACAGGAACAGCGCCCCGGAAATCAGTCCGTGCGAGATCATCTGCACCATGGCGCCGTCGAGCCCCATGCCGGCGCCGCGGGTCGAGCCGGTGGCGCGCACGATCTCGTAGATCACGAAGGCGCCGAGCGTCACGAATCCCATGTGCGCGATCGAGGAATAGGCGATCAGCTTCTTCATGTCCTGCTGTACCAGCGCCACGAAGCCGATGTAGATCACCGCCACCAGCGACAGCGTGATCACCAGCAGGTCGAGCTCGCGGCTGGCATCCGGAGCGATCGGCAGCGAGAAGCGCAGGAAGCCGTAACCGCCCATCTTCAGCATGATGGCCGCGAGGATCACCGAGCCGCCGGTGGGCGCCTCGACGTGCGCGTCCGGGAGCCAGGTGTGCACCGGGAACATCGGCACCTTGACGGCGAAGGCCAGCAGGAACGCGAGGAAGATCCAGCGCTGCTCGATGAGCGTGAGCGGCATTCCCTGCAAGGTCGCGATCGAGTAATTGCCGGCCTTCACGTACATGTAGATGAGCGCCGCCAGCATGAACACCGAGCCGAGGAAGGTGTAGAGGAAGAACTTGATGGTGGCGTATACGCGCCGCGGGCCGCCCCAGATGCCGATGATGAGGAACATCGGGATCAGCATCGCTTCCCAGAAGAAGTAGAAGAGCAGCGCATCGCTCGCCGAGAACACCCCGATCATGAGGCCTTCCATGATGAGGAAGGCGGCGTAGTACTGCGCCGGGCGCGCCTCGATCACCGTCCAGGCGGCGATCACCACCGGCACGGTCATGAAGGCGGTGAGCACGATGAGCGGCAGCGAGATGCCGTCGATGCCGAGCGCGTAGTACGCCTGGAAGCGCGGGATCCACGCGAGCTTCTCCGGGAATTGCAGCGCCGCGGTGGTGGTGTCGAAGCCGCTCCACAGCGGCACCGTCAGCGCCAGCGTCGCGAGCGCGGCGGCCAGCGCGAGCCAGCGGCCCGCGCCGATGCGCCGGTCGCCGAGCGCGAGCACGCCGAGGCCCGCGCCGACCGGCAGCCAGATGAGGATGGAGAGCAGATGCGGCATGCGCGTGCGGCTTTCTATGGGTGCGTGAGATACCAGCCGAGCAGCACGGCGAGGCCGATGACCATCCAGAAGGCGTAGGAGTACAGATAGCCGCTCTGCACGCGGCGCAACACGCTGCCGAACCAGCCGACACTCTCCGCCGTGCCGTTCACCATGGCGCCGTCGATGAGGCCCTGGTCGCCGCCCTTCCACAGACCCTGGCCGAGAGCGCGCGCCAGCGCCGCCAGCACCTTCTCGTTGAACCAGTCGAAGTAGTACTTGTTGACGAGGATCCGGTACAGCAGCCGGAAACGCTGTGCGGTGGCGTCGGCCAGCTCGGGCCGCTTGAGGAAGAAATACCACGCGGTCGCAACGCCCGCCGCCGCGAACCAGAATGGGGCCGAGACGAGCCCGTGCAGCGCGAAGGCAACGGCGCCGCCGAAGTCCTCGCCGACCTTACCGACGACGTCGTTCGCCGGCAGCACGAAGATCGCGTGGCCGAAGTAGCTGCCGAACAGCACCGGCGCCACCGTGAGCGCGCCGATCAGCACCGAGGGGATGGCGAGCGCGATGAGCGGCAGCGTCACCACCCACGGGCTCTCGTGCGGGTCGCCACCGTGGCCGTGATCGCCGGCGTGGCCGTGCGCCGGCTCGCGGAAGCGCTCCGGCCCGTGGAAGGTCATGAACAGCATGCGGAAGGTGTAGAGCGCGGTCACGAACACGCCCAGCAGCACGCACCAGTAGGCAAAGGTCGCACCCCAGCGACGCGACTCCCCGACGGCCTCGATGATGGCGTCCTTCGAGTAGAAGCCCGAGAAGAACGGCGTGCCGATCAGGGCAAGCGCACCGATCCAGCAGGTCACCGCCGTGATCGGCATGTACTTGGCCAGCCCGCCCATGCGGCGCATGTCCTGCTCGTGGTGCATGCCGATGATCACCGAGCCGGCGGCGAGGAACAGCAGCGCCTTGAAGAAGGCGTGGGTCATCAGGTGGAAGATTCCCGCGCCGTAGGCCGAGACGCCGAGCGCCACCGTCATGTAGCCGAGCTGCGAGAGCGTCGAGTAGGCGACGACCCGCTTGATGTCGTTGTTGACGACGCCGAGCAGCCCCATGAAGAAGGCGGTGATCGCGCCGACCACCAGCACCACCGAGAGGGCAGCGTCGGAGTACTCGAACAGCGGCGACATGCGCGCCACCATGAAGATGCCCGCGGTCACCATGGTGGCGGCGTGGATCAGCGCCGAGATCGGCGTCGGGCCTTCCATCGAATCGGGCAGCCACACGTGCAGCGGCACCTGCGCGGACTTGCCCATGGCGCCGACGAAGAGGCAGATGCAGATGAGCGTCAGGGCGTTGACGCTGCTGCCCGCGGTGAGCGGCAGCACGGCGTGCGCGATCTGCGGCGCGGCGGCGAAGGCGTCGCGGTAATCGAGCGAATACGTGTAGAACGCGATGCCCGCGATGCCGAGCACGAAGCC
>JAGWMP010000252.1 GCA_028871705.1 Gammaproteobacteria bacterium | reverse complement strand
CCGGGGCTCTGACTCACTACGGACCGCCCGACTCGCCACTCCTCTCGCGCCGCGCGCTCGCGCTCGGCCTCATCGCCTGCCTGCACGTCGGCCTCATCTGGGCGTTCGCGAATGGACTGCTGCCGGGCATCATCAAGTCGGCGGCACCCGATCCCCTGCAGGGGACGTTCCTGCCCGCGGTGCCGCGGACTACGGAGCCGCTGCCGCCTGTTTCGAACGTGCAGCTGACGACCATCGCAGTGCCGCGGATCATCGCTGACTTGCCCCCGCTGCCGGCCGATCCGGGCCGCATCGAGGGCTCGGTCGTCGACGCGCCGGTACCGCCGCCGCACGGCAGCGCACCGACGACGGTTCAGCGGGTGGTCGGAGGCCCGGGCCGGGGCTTCCCCAACACCGCCGACTACTATCCGGCGCAGGCAATTCGCATGAATGAGCAGGGCGGCGCCAGCGTCAGCGTCTGCGTGAACGAGGCGGGGCTGCTCACCAGCGCGCCGGCGATCGCGCAGTCCTCGGGCAGCGCGCGGCTCGATGCCGGGGCGCTCAAACTCGCGCGCGCCGGCTCCGGGCACTACCGGCCGACGACCGAGGGCGGGCGGCCGGTGAGCGCCTGCTATGCGTTCCGCATCCGCTTCACGCTGCCCGACTAGGCGGCCGAGGTAGAATGCGCGGGCGAGGTAACCCCATGCCCGAGCATCCTTCCCACGGTACGGATCTGGCCGTGCCGCTCAGCGCCACCGATCACGTGCTCGGCGCGGGGCACGCGCCCGTCGTGGTCGTCGAGTACGGCGACTTCCAGTGCCCGACCTGCAAGCAGGCCGCACCGACCGTGCGGCTGTTGCTCGAGCGTTTCGCCAACCGGGTGTGCGTCGCGTTCCGTCACTTTCCGCTCGAGGAGGCCCACCCGCAGGCACTCGCCGCGGCAGAGGCTGCCGAGAGCGCCGGCGAGCAGGGCAAGTTCTGGGAGATGCATGATCTGCTCTTCGCCAACCAGGACCGCCTGACGCCGCAGCATCTGCGCGGCTACGCCGGGCGTCTCGGGCTCGACGTCGCGGCCTTCACCGCCGAGATGGACGATCACGTCTACCTGCAGCGCGTGCGCGAGCATCAGGAGGGCGGCCGGCGCAGCCACGTGCGCGGCACGCCCGGGTTCTTCGTCAACGGGCACATCGTCGATGTGTCCTTCGGACTCGAGCGGCTGTTCGACGCCGTGGGCGCTGCACAGCACCGCTAGTCCATCGGCACCTGGATCGAGCCCGGCACCGCGGACGCCAGCAGCGTCTCGCGCAGGGTGCGCGGGCGCTCGGCTGCTCCCATGCGCCACCATGGCTCGACGTCCTTAGCCGTCGCCGGCTCGGCCGGCTCGCCGAGCCGCGGCATCAAGAGCTGCGCCCCCGCGGCATGCGCCAGCAGCGCTTCCGCGGGCTGATCCCAGGCGTGCATGGCGAGCGCGAACGTGCCCCAGTGGATCGGCAGGAAGGGGCCGCCGCCGAGGAGCGCGTGCGCCTTGAGCGCATTCTCGGGACCCAGGTGCATGTCGCCCCACGCGGGGTGCCACGCGCCGACCTCGAGCATGATGAGATCGAAGGGCCCGAGCCGCTCGCGGATCGACCGGTACTCATCCGTCAACCCGGTATCGCCGCTGAAGAACACGCGATGGCGGGGCGAGCCGATGACGAGTGACGACCAGAGCGTCGTGTTGCGGCTCTTCACGGTGCGCCCGGAGAAGTGCTGCGAGGGCGCCGCGGTCACCGTGACCTCGGCGCCGGGCAGCGTCCACGATTCCCACCAGTCGAGCTCGAAGATGCGCTCAGGATTCACGCCCCAGGATTCCAGGTGCGCACCGACTCCGAGCGAAGTCACGAACCTCACATCCTGCGAGCGCAGCGCCCGGATGGTCGGATAGTCGAGATGGTCGTAATGATCGTGCGATACGAGCACCACATCGACCGGCGGCAGCGCCGCGAGCGCCACGGGCACGGGCTGGAAGCGCTTCGGACCGACGAAGCGCGAGGGCGAGGCGCGCGGTCCCCACACCGGATCCGTGAGTACACGCCGGCCGTCGATCTCGATCAGCACCGTCGAGTGGCCGAGCCAGGTGGCCCGCAGCCCGCTGCCGGGCGGCTTCCTCCAGGTCTCGAGCGGACTCACCGAGGGTAGCGGCGAGGGCGGCTGACGCCGCTCGCCCCCGCACAGGAACTCGCGCAGCGAGGGCATGGGCGCGCTCGCATCGCGCAGTCCGGGGAGAATCGGATACAGGTTGCGGAACCGCTCCTGCGCGAAGCGCGGCGAGGCACGCAAGCGCTCGAGCCGCGCGCCGGCCGGCATCCTTCCCAGCGATCTCATGAGCGGCATGATACCGGGAGAGACGCACGAGGCCGCACCGTTAGTGCATACAATGCGCGTCCCGGTCCCCGGAGAGTCTCCATGAGCAATTTCACCGCGAGCGCTGCGGGCGTCATGCGCATCGCCTCCGCCCATTCCGTCCCTGAGACTGCCGCGCGCCTCGAGGCGCTCCTCAAGGAACGCGGCGTGCTGATCTTCGCGCGCCTCGATTTCAGCGGCGATGCCGCGCGTGCCGGACTCGAGCTGCGTCCGGAGCAGATGCTCATCTTCGGCAATCCGAAAGCCGGCACTCCCCTCATGCAGGCGCAGGCCCTGGCCGGCCTCGATCTGCCGGTGAAGGCGCTGATCTACGAGGACGAGACGGGCAAAGCCTGGATCGCCTGGAACGATCCCGAGTACATCGTGCGCCGGCACGCGCTGCCGGCGGCGCTCGCCGCCAACCTTGCCGCGGTCGTGCCGCTCATCGAGCGCGCCGCTCAGCCGAACGCCAGGTAGATCCCGTAGCTCGCGACCACCAGCACCAGGAAAGCGCACAGGAAGAGCTCGGTGCGCACGCTGGAGGCCTCGTGAGCCGCGGCGTCGTCGAGCAAGCGCGTGGTGCGCACGAAGCGCACCGTCGAGAGCACCACCAGGCCGATGCCGCCGAAGATCAGCGCCAGCCCGTCGTAGCGTCCGGCCCTGCCCGGCAGCTTGACGAGCTGCGCGGCGTGCGTGCTCAGCGCCTCGTTGGCGATCGCCAGCAGGAACAGGTTGAACTTCTCGATGACGAAGCCGAACGCGATCATGGCGATCCCGGTACGCACCCAGGCGAGGAACGTGCGCTCGTTGGCGGCGTGATCGCTGTAGCCAGGGATCATGAGGAGTCTCCGTTGCGGGCGTCGATGGGAGCGCAGTTGGTGCGGCCCGAGAGCTCACAGTCCTCGAGCCTCCCCGAGTCGCGCAGTACTTTGACCAGCACCAGGCCGAGCACGACGAGGAGCAGCGTCACGAGGAGACCCAGCACCGCGGCACGGCGCGGCGCCGGTGCGCGCGGCTCGCCCGGCCGCTCCTCAGGCATGGATGCGCTTCATGCCCGGATCGTACAGCGGCCGCGCCGACACCGCGGCCGGATAGAGTCTGCCGGCGATCTCGACCTGCCACTGCCCGCTGCCAAGGTAAGCTTCGTCCACCGTCACCTTCGGCTCGATCATGGCGAGTCCGACCGCACCGCCGAGGGTATGCCCGTAGGAGGCGGCGCGCACGTAGCCGACCGCGGCGCCGTCGCGGCGCACCACCTCGGCGTGGAACATGAGGGGCTCGGGATCCTTCACCAGCACCTGCACCAGGCGCCGCTGCAGCGGCCCCGCCGCCTTCTGTTCCAGCACCGCCTCCTTGCCGATGAAGCCGCCGGGTTTCGTGAGATCGAGCGCGAACCCCAAGCCCACCTCGTAGGGCACGTCGGTGTTGTCGATATCGTGCCCGTAGTCGCGGTAGCCCTTCTCCAGGCGCAGACTCCCGAGCGCCTTGAGTCCCGCATGCCGCAGGCCGAGCGGCTGCCCCCCGGCCAGCAGCCGCTCGTACACATGAGTCGCCTGCTCGGCGGGGATGTAGAGCTCGTAGCCCAACTCGCCGAGGTAGGTGATGCGCACGCACAGGACGCGCGCGAAGCCGATGTCGATCTCGCGCGCGCTGCGAAACGGAAACGCCTCGTTCGAGAGGTCGGCGCTCGTCAGCTGCTGCAGCAGCGCGCGCGAGCGCGGCCCCTGCACGTTCAACTGCCCGTAGGCCGAGGTCACGTCGGTCACGCAGGCGTGCTGGCCGGCGCCGATGTGACGGCGCATCCAGCTCTGCGCGTGACGCACCATGGTGTCGGTCACCACGACGAAGTAGCGCTCATCGTCGAGCTTGGTCACGGTGAGATCGGCTTC
>JAGWMP010000251.1 GCA_028871705.1 Gammaproteobacteria bacterium | reverse complement strand
ACTACTTCGGCAGCATCGAGCACGAGAAGTTACTGAAGCTCGTGGCCCGACGCGTCTCGGACCGACGGATGCTGAAACTTGTACGGCAGTGGCTTGAGGCAGGAGTGATGGACGATGGCACCGTCCACCGGACGGTGGCGGGCACGCCGCAGGGTGGGGTGATCTCGCCCTTGCTATCGAACATCTACCTGCATGTGCTCGATCGGTTGTGGATGCGCCAGAGTGCTCCGTTGGGAACACTGGTGCGTTACGCGGACGACTTTGTCGTGATGTGCCACACGGCCAAGCAATGCGAGCAGGCGCAGGCGCGTATCGGGGACATCCTGGAGCGACTGGGACTTGAGCTGCATCCGGATAAGACGCGGCGAGTCGAGCTCTACGACGGCAAGCAGGGCTTTGACTTTCTCGGCTGTCACCTGCACAAGCGCTTGAGCGGTCGGCTCTGGGAGCAGCAGCGTAAGCGGTTGTACTTCCTGCATCGCTGGCCGAGCCTGCGCTCGATGAAGCGGGTGCGAGCGCGGGTGCGGGAGTTGACCCCTCGATCACGGTGCCATGCGGATCTGCGCGCGGTTATCGCGGATCTGAACCCCGTGTTGCGGGGTTGGGGAAACTACTTCCGTACCGGTAATGCTGCCGACTGCTTTACCCGCATCGATAGCTTCGTCGTGCGACGGCTCCGTAGCCTACGCTGCAAGCGTCAGGGCCGGCACCTGCGGCCCGGGGCTGCGACCGGTTGGACGCACGAGTACTTCGAGCGGCTGGGCCTTTATCGCCTGCGTGGGACGATCGCCTACCCGGGGCAACCCTTTTGGACGAGGTCCGCACAATGCTGCTGATCGACCGCTCACTGGTAAGCCGTGTGCCGGAAATCGGCACGCACGGTTTGAACGGGGGCCTTGGCTTCTCCTGCTGCCTTTGGGTCGCATAGGAGTCAGGGTCTACCAATGCCATCGAGTTCCGAGCTCGCCGGCGCCGGGCGGCTGGCGGACCTGGTCAGCCTCACGCTGGAGGAGGCGCGGCGCCAGGGGGCCACGCAGTGCGAAGCCGACGCCTCGGTGAGCCGCGGCCTGTCGGTGAACGTGCGCCTCGGCGAGGTCGACACGGTCGAGTACCAGCGCGATCGCGGTCTCGCCGTGACGGTCTACTTCGGCAAGCGCAAGGGCTCGGCCAGCACCGCCGACCTCGGGCGCGCCGCGCTCATCGATACCGTCGGCAAGGCGTGCGCCATCGCGCGCTACACCGCCGAGGACCCCTACGCCGGGCTGATCGAGCCGGAGGCGCTCGCCCGCGACATCCCGGATCTGGATCTCGACCACCCATGGGACCTCGCCCCGGAGCAGGCCATCGAGCTGGCGCGCGAATGCGAGGCGGCCGGGCTGGCGGTCGATGCACGCGTCGCCAATTCCGAAGGCGCCGCCGTCGGCAGCCAGCGCTACAGCGGCATGTACGGCAACTCGCTCGGCTTCCTCGCCGGCTATTCCTCCACCAGCCATTCGGTGAGCTGCTCGCTGATCGCGGAGCAGGGGGAGGAGATGCAGCGCGATCACTGGTACAGCGTGGCGCGCGATGCGGCCGATCTCGAGGACGTCGCGCGCATCGGGCGGCTGGCCGGGGAACGCGCGCTGGCGCGTCTCGGGGCGCGGCGCCTCACGACGCGCAAGGCGCCGGTCGCCTTCGCCCCCGACATGGCGCGCGGCCTCGTCGGGCATTTCATCGGCGCGATCCGCGGCACCTCCCAGTACCGCAAGGCCTCGTTCCTGCTCGATGCCGCCGGTACCCGGGTGTTTCCGGCGTTCATGCAGATGCACGAGCGGCCGCATCTGCCGAAGGCGCTCGCCAGCAGCCCCTTCGATCAGGAGGGCGCCGCCACGCACGACCGCGAGCTCATTCGCGACGGGGTGCTCGACGGCTACGTGCTCGGCAGCTACTCGGCGCGGCGGCTCGGGCTCAAGACCACCGGCAACGCCGGCGGCATCCACAACCTGCTCGTGGCCGCGCGCGACGGCGGTTTGAGCGCACCGGACTTCCTCGCCCGGCTCGACACCGGGCTGCTCGTGACCGAGCTCATGGGGCAGGGGGTGAACGGCGTGACCGGCGACTACTCGCGCGGGGCGAGCGGCTTCTGGGTGGAGCGCGGCGCGATCCAGTACCCGGTGCACGAGGTGACGATTGCCGGGAACTTGAAGCGCATGTACCTCGACATCGCCGCCCTCGGCGCCGACACGGACCTGCGCGGCGCGGTGCGCGCGCCTTCGATCCTCATCAGCGAGCTGACGATTGCCGGTGAGTGAGGGTGAGCGCCGGCCGCGGCGCCTCCTCGACCAGCTCGCGCAGGGTCTGCTCGCCGCAGCTCCTGCGGCGTGCCTCCTCGAGGCTCTCCATCACGCGCTCGACCGGTGCGATGACCAGATCGCGCGGCACCACGTGCCCGCTGCGCTCGCTGCGGGCGAGCTCGAGGATCTCGCGCACGCGGATGTGGCCGATGTCGCGCCCGGGCAGCAGCTCGTCGTCGTCGCTCACCACCAGGAGCCCCGCGCGCTCGAGCGTCGCCACCATGCGCGCCACCGCGATCCCGGGTAGCCCGAGCTCGGTGGCGAGGCGGTGCACGTTCCAGTGACCGCCGCCGGCGACGTGCGTGCGGCCGACGAAGTACATGATGCGCAGCGCCAGCTCCTCGAGCTCGAAACCCGTGAGGCGCAGCGGCTGCAGGCCGAGGCGCAGGTACGTCGGGTTCTGGACGTAGAAGGAGAGCTGGGCGCCCGCGAGCAGGATCAGCCAGCCGAAGTAGGTCCACAGCAGCCCCGCCACGATGAAGGCGAAGCCCGCGTAGACGATCGTGAGGCGCGTCGAGTACACGACGAAGGCCGTGAAGATCTTGCCGACCGCCGCCCACAGGACTCCGCCGATCACCGCGCCGGTGAGTGCCGCGCGCCAGCGCACGCGCGTATTGGGCACCAGCATGTAGAGGGCGGTGAAAAAGGCACTCACCATCGCGTAGGGGGCGAGGCGGATGCCGGCCGCGCGCATCTGCTGCAACAGCGGCAGGTGCAGCCGCATGACCTCCTGGAGCGGGATGCTCGAGAGCGCCTGGTGGGTGAGGCCGATGAAGCCGACCAGCACCACGGGACCTGCGACCAGGAGCGCCGAGTACTCGGTCACGCGGCGCGCGAAGCTCCTGGGCTGCTCGACGTGCCAGAGGAAGTTGAAGCTGTCCTCGACCTTCTTGATGGTGCCGATGAGCGTCCAGGCGAGGAGCGCGAGCCCCACCGAGCCGACCACGCCGCTGCTCACCCGGTTGGCGAACTGCACCACGCGGGTGGTGAGGTCGGTCGCCGCCGGCTCGCCCACCGGGCGGAACAGCTCGTAGACCATCGGCACCAGGTCGCGGTGGCCGCCGAACATCTTGAGGATCGCGAAGGAGAAGGCGAGCAGCGGGATGAGGGAGAGGAGGGTCGTGTAGACGAGGCTCATGGCGCGCAGGTTGATCTCGCCCCGCGACAGATCGCGCAGCACCGCATACGGATAACGCAGCAGGCGCAGCAACGCGCCGACGGCGCCCGGGCGCTGCGCGGCCGGCCCGAACAGGCCCCGGTCGAGAAAGCCCCAGATGCGTTGCCACATGCCCGAAGGATACAGTGCCGGGGAGAGGTTGACTCGTGACCGCGAATTCCGGATTTCCGCAACGCCTCGTCTGCCTGACGGAGGAGACGACCGAGACGCTCTACCTCCTCGGGGAGGAGCGGCGCATCGTCGGCATTTCCGGCTTCACCGTGCGCCCGCCGCGGGCGCGGCGCGAGAAGCCGCGCGTCTCGGCCTTCACCAGCGCGCGCACCGAGCGCATCGTGGCGCTCGCCCCGGACCTGGTGCTCGGCTTCTCGGACCTGCAGGCGGACATCGCCGCGGAGCTCATCCGCCGGGGCCTGAACGTGCACGTCTTCAACCAGCGCAGCGTCCCGGGGATCCTCGCGATGATCCGCACACTCGGCGGCATGATCGGCTGCGAAGCGAAGACCGCGGCGCTCGTGGGCGAGCTCGCGGCGGGGCTCGAGGCGGTGCGCGCGCGCGCGGCGCGGCTGACACGGCGGCCGCGGGTGTACTTCGAGGAGTGGGATGAGCCGCTCATCTCGGGCATCGGCTGGGTGTCCGAGCTCGTGACGCTCGCCGGGGGCGAGGACTGCTTCCCCGAGCTCGCGCGCCAGAGCCTCGGGCGCAACCGCATCATCGCCGATCCGCTCGAAGTGGTGCGCCGCGCCCCCG
>JAGWMP010000016.1 GCA_028871705.1 Gammaproteobacteria bacterium | reverse complement strand
GTTCTGGCCCTCGACGACGAGTCCCGCGGTGAGCGGCAACGTGGTCGCGGGACGGTTCGGCTCGCGACCCGCGGCGCTGATGACATCGACCAGGGCGCACGGCTCCTCGGGGCCCGCCGTCACGATGCCGCGCGGGCGGTGATACTTGAAGCTGCGGCCGACCAGGAGGCGCCCGTTGGCGAGCAGCGCCGAGGCGAGCGTGTCGCCCTCGAGACCGCTGAGCGGCACGCCGTCGAAAGAAAAGCCGAGCGGCCGCCCCGCCGCGGTGAGGAGTCCGGACGCAATGCGGGCCGGTCCCGCCATCAAACGCCCGTCTCCCGCCGTGATGGGTGTGCCTCGGGCGCGCCGCTCCAGCGGATCTCGTGGGTGAGCGTATGACGCTCGAGCTTGAGAAGACGGCGGCAGCCGCCGACGTGCAGCCACCACTCCAGATGCCAGCCGAGCGGGTTCTCGCGCGCGTACACGTAGGCCGTGAACGCGGCCTCCCCGCCATCCGCGGCCGGCCGGGCGCGAGTAGCATCGCCGCGGTAGCGGAATTCGACCTCATCGCGCACACCACACCAGGGGCAGGGGATTCTCAGCACGGCGAGCCTCTTCAGTGCAGCCAGGGGAAGGGGCCGACCCCGCGCTCATCGATCGTGCGTCCGGCGGCGAAGCGTCCGAGATCGAGATGGGCCGCCACCGGGTGGGGCGTGCCGTGCGCGATCAGGTGCGCGGTGGTGAAGCCGCCGGCGGGAATCGCCTTGAAGCCGCCGTAGCACCAGCCGCCGTTGAGCACCAGGCCCGCGAGCGCCGTCTTCGAGATGATCGGCGAGCCGTCCATGCTCATGTCCATGACGCCGCCCCACTGGCGCAGCACCCGCACGCGCGCGAGCGCCGGCAGCAGCGTCACCGCCGCGGCCGTCACTTCCTCCACCATCGGCAGCGTGCCGCGCTGCGCGTAGGTGTTATAGCCGTCGATGGCGCCGCCGAACACGAGCCCGCCCTTGTCGGACTGGTTGATATAGAAGTGTCCCGCGCCGTAGGTCAGCACCACGTCGATGAGGGGCTTCAGGCCCTCGGTCACGAACGCCTGCAGCACGTGGGTCTCGATCGGCAGCACGATCCCGGCTAGGCGCGCGAGCTCGGAGGAATGCCCGGCGACTGCGAGGCACACGGTGTCGGCCGCGATGAAGCCCCGGGCCGTCTCGACTCCGGTGACCCGCGCGCCGTCGCGGCGGATGCCGGTGACCGCGCAGTGCTCGACGATGTCGACACCCGCATCCGCCGCGGCGCGCGCGAAGCCCCAGGCGACCGCGTCGTGCCGCACCGTCCCGCCGCGCGGCTGCAGGAAGCCGCCGAGGACCGGGTACCGGCCGTTGTCGAGATCGACCAGCGGCACCAGCGCCTTGACCTGCGCGCGGCTCAGGGCCTCCGCGTCCACCCCTTCGAGCCGCATGAGGTTGGCGCGCCGGGTGAAGAGGTCGCGCTGCGCCTCGGTGTGGAAGAGGTTGAGCGTGCCGCGCTGGCTCACCATGGCGTTGAAATTGAGCGTGCGCTCGAGGCTTTCCCAGAGCTTCAGCGAGAACTCGTAGAAGCGCACGTTGGGAGGCTGGAAGTAGTTCGAGCGGACGATGGTGGTGTTGCGGCCGACGTTGCCGAGGCCGATCGGGCCGCGCTCGAGCACGGCGACGTCGGTGATGCCGTGGCGGGTGGCGAGGTAGAACGCCGTGGCGAGCCCGTGCCCGCCGCCGCCGACGATGACCACGCGGTAGCGGGGGCGCGGGGTCGCCTTGGCCCAGGCGTGCGACCAGCCGCGCTGGCCGTTGAAACCCTCGCGCAGCAGCCGCCACAGCGAGTAGCGGCCGCTCGTGGTCCGCATGGGACGATCGGCGGTGAGGGGAGGTCGCGGGCGCGGCGGCATCGGTAACGCCATGATAACGTGTGTGCGTGGCGCAGTTCCTCAAGTCGCTGTGCGCGGCGGCGCTCCTCGCGCTCAGCGCCTCCCCGTCGCTCGCGGCGGTGGTGGTCTCCTCCAAGCTCTCGAGCGAGTCGGCGATGATCGGCGAGATGATCCGCCTGCTGCTCGAGGCGCACGGTGTCCCGACCGTCGACCGCATGACGCTCGGTGCAACCCCCGTGGTGCGCAAGGCGCTGCTCGCGGGCGAGATCGATCTCTACGTGGAGTACACCGGCAACGCCGGGCTCTTCTTCAACGATCCGGGCAACCCGGCCTGGAAGGATCTCAGGAAGGGCTACGAGCTTGGCGCACGGCTCGACTACGCCGCCAACCACATCGTATGGCTGACGCCGGCGGACGCGAGCAACGCCTGGGCGCTCGCCGTGCGCCGGGACGTCGCCGCGGCACAGCACCTCGTGACGCTGAGCGATTTCGCGCGCTGGGTTTCGGGAGGCGGGGCGGTGATGCTCGCGTGCTCGGCCGAGTTCGCCAACGCCGGAACGCTGCGCTCGCTCGAGCGCACGTACGGCTTCACCTTGAGCTCCGACCAGATGATCGTACTCGCGGGCGGGGAGACCTCCGCCACCATCACCGCGGCGGCCGCCCGTACCAACGGCATCAACACCGCCATGGTTTACGGCACCGATGGCGGTATCGTGGCCGCCAACCTGGTGGTCCTGGAGGACGACCGGCACGACCAGCCGGTCTACGCGCCGGTGCCGACCATGCGCGAGGCCGCGCTCCGGGAATATCCCCAGGTGGCATCGATCGTGCAGCCGCTGATGCAGAGTCTGACGCGCGAGAAGCTGCAGCGACTCAACGCCCGCGTGCAGGTGAACGGCGAGGCGGCCGAGGCCGTCGCGCAGGACTACCTGCACGCCGCAGGCTTCATCCGTTGAAGTCCTCCCTGCCGCGCATGGATCCGCTAGGCGTGGTGCTGGTGGCCGCGGGCGCCGCGGCGCTGCTGTTCCTGCCGTTCGTGGTCTTCAAGTCGAACCGCATCGTCCCGGGCAACCCGTGCACGCTCGCGCAGGTGCTGCCCGCCTGGGGAGCGTTCGGCTGTGCCGCGGCGCTCGCGCTCGCCGGCGGGGGGGCGCTGTGGGCCACGAACGCGCGCGTGCGGCTGCTGCTGGCGCTGCTGGGCGTCGTGGCCGTCGGCGCGGCGGCCGCCGCCGCGGGCGATGCCCTCACGCCGCCCGGCGACCGCATCGTGCGCATCGCGCCCGGCGGCGCCTTCTGGGTGCTGATCGTCTGCCTCGGGCTCCTCGCCACCGATGCCACGACCCGCATGCGCCCGAAGCCCGCGGTGCGGGTGCTGTTCCTGGCGCTCTCGCTCGCCGTCGTCGGGCTCGCCCTGGCGCGCGGCACGTTCGATCACCTGTCGGTCATGCGCGAGTACGCGGTCAACGCCACGCGCTTCGCCCACGAGGCCCGCCGCCACCTCGAGCTCGCCTTCGGATCGCTCGCCGCGGCCGTGGTCATCGCTCTGCCGCTCGGCGTGCTCTGTCACAGGAAGCCGCGCCTCAAGCCCGGGATCCTCGGCACGCTCAACGTCATCCAGACCATCCCGGCGATCGCGCTCTTCGGGATCCTGATGGCGCCGCTCGGCGCACTTGCCGCGGCCGTGCCGCTCGCCGAGCGCCTCGGGATTCGCGGCATCGGCGCCGCTCCCGCGGTGGTGGCGCTGTTCCTCTATTCGCTGTTGCCGATCGTCGCCAACACGGCCGCGGGCCTCAAGCGCGTGTCGCGCGCCGCGGTCGAGGCGGCGCATGGCATGGGCATGACGGATCTGCAGGTGCTCGCCGGGGTCGAGCTGCCCCTGGCGCTGCCGGTCATCCTCACCGGCATCCGTGTGGTGCTGGTGCAGAACATCGGCATGGTGACGGTGGCGGCGCTGATCGGCGGCGGGGGTCTGGGTGCTTTCGTGTTCCAGGGGATCGGGCAGACCGCGATCGACCTGGTGCTGCTCGGCGCGATCCCGATCGTCACGCTCGCCTTCGCGGCGGCGCTGGTGCTCGATGCGCTGGTGGAAGTGCTCGACGTGAGAGAAACGAGGCAACCATGATCACGGTCGAGAAGCTCACCAAGCGCTATGGCGAGACCACGGTCGTCGATGAGGTCTCCTTCACTGTCGAGCGCGGCTCGATCACGGTGATCGTCGGTACCTCGGGCTCCGGCAAGTCGACCCTGCTGCGCATGATCAACCGCCTGATCGAGCCCTCCAGCGGTCGCGTGCTGCTCGACGGACGCGACACCCGCAGCGAGCCCGCGCACCTGCTGCGGCGGCGCATCGGTTACGTCATCCAGGGACATGGGCTCTTCCCGCACCGCACGGTCGCCGAGAACATCGCCACCGTGCCGCGGCTCCTTGGCTGGCAGGAGGCACGCATCGAGGCGCGGGTGCGCGAGCTGCTCACGGTGTTCTCGCTCGACCCGGCCGTGTACGCGCAGGCCCTGCCGCACCAGCTCTCCGGCGGGCAGCAGCAGCGGGTCGGCGTCGCGCGCGCACTCGCCGCCGAGCCCGTGGTGCTGCTCATGGACGAGCCCTTCGGCGCGCTCGATCCGATCATCCGCGCCAAGGCGCAGGATGATCTGCTCGACATCCAGGGCCGCTTCGGCACGACCGTCGTGCTGGTCACCCACGACATGGACGAGGCGTTCCGGCTCGGCGACCGGGTGGCGGTGATGAGCGGCGGCAAGCTGCTGCAGTACGACCGCCCGGCCGAGCTCCTGGTGCACCCGGCGGATCCTTTCGTGTCGCGCATGACCGGTCTCGCCGAGCGCGCGATGCGGCTCCTGTCGCTGATCACGGCGGGGGAGGCCGCGCTGCCCGGCGCCGCCGAGGGCCCGGCGGTGGCACCGACGGCCACACTGCGCGAGGTGCTCTCCGAGCTCGTGTGGAGCGGAGCGGACGCGGCCCGCGTGGTGGACGCGGACGGTACCGTACGCGGCCGGCTCACGGTCGCGGCGATCCTGGCGCGCGGGGCGCCGTGAGGATGCCGCGCGCCGCCACGGTGCTGCGACTCGGCGCGCTCGCGCTGCTCATCGCATTCCTGGCGAAACCACAGAGCTTCGCGCCGCTGTTCGCCCCGCTCGCGCAGTACGGCGCGCCGCCGATCTACGATCAGGGGAATCTCCTGTCGCTCGCGCTCGCGCAGCTCGGCACGGTGTGTCTCGCGGCGGCGGCCAGCACGCTGGTCGCGGTCGGGCTCGGCGTCCTCGTGACACGCCCGAGCGGCGCGCAGTTCCTGCCGCTGTCGCGCACGCTCGTGAACATCGGCCAGACCTTCCCGCCGGTGGCGGTGCTGGCGGTTGCCGTGCCGCTGGTCGGCTTCGGGGAGAAGCCGACGCTCATCGCGCTCTTCGCCTACGGGTTGCTGCCGATCTTCGAGAACACGCTGGTGGGCCTGAAGACCGTGCCGGGGGCGGTGCTCGAGGCCGCGAGCGGCATGGGCATGAGCGCGCGCCAGCGGCTGCTCGCCGTCGAGCTGCCGCTCGCGATGCCGCTCATCCTCGAGGGCGTGCGGCTCTCGCTCGTCATCAACGTCGGCACCGCGACCATCGGCTCGACGGTTGCCGCCAAGGGGCTCGGCGAGGTGATCATCGCCGGGCTCCTCTCGAGCAACACCGCCTTCATCCTGCAGGGAGGCCTGGTCACCGGCCTCATGGCGATCCTGCTCTACGACGGCATGGCGGCGCTCGAGCGCCGGCTGCTGCGCAGCGTCGCATTGGACTGAGACGCGCGCCCCGGCGCGAGCGCCGGGGCATCCGTATTCTTCCCGACTGCACGGGGCGACTTTCGCGGTAATATCGCCGCCAAGGAGGCCATGTCCCTGCTCGCCATGACGGCGAATGGAGCTGCTGCGACTTCCGTGAGCGAACTGACCCCACCTGCCGATGCGGGCACCGCCCGCATGATCGCCACCGAGCCGCGGGTGGCCGCGATCGAGCTTCCCACCATGATGGTTGCCGCGCTGGCCTACGGCGGCTGGCTCATGGCCACGCTCATGTACGGCCGCTGGCCGCTCTGGGTCGTGGCGCCCGTCACCGCCGTACTCATCACGCTGCACGGCTCGCTGCAACACGAGATCGTTCACGGACACCCGACGCGCTGGCGGCGGGTCAATCGACTGCTCGCCGTGGTGCCGCTGTCGCTGTGGCTGCCCTACGATTCCTACGAGCGCAGTCATCTGGCACACCATGACGATGAGCGTCTTACGGACCCGCTGGATGACCCGGAGTCCTGGTACTGGACCGAGCGCGACTGGGCGCGCCTCACGCCCCCCGGTCGCGGCATCGTGTGGATCTCGCAGACGCTCGCCGGCCGCGTCACCATCGGCGCCTTCTGGGCCATCGGCCGCTACCTCGCCGCCGAGTGGCGTGCGCTCATCGCCAACCGCCCGGGCGCACGTGCCATGTGGCTCGAGCACCTGGCCTGGTGCATCCCGGTGCTCGTGTGGGTGAAACTGGTGTGCGCAATCCCGGTGTGGATTTATCTGCTCACCATGGCGATTCCCGGCACCAGCATTACGCTCATCCGCTCCTTCGCCGAGCATCGCGCGCGGCCGGCGGTGCGCGCGCGCATCGCGCTGGTCGAGGGCTCCTGGCTGCTCGGCCCGCTGTTCCTCTTCAACAATCTCCACGCCCTGCATCACGAGGCGCCGTGGGTTCCCTGGTATCGCTATCCGGCGCGCTATCGGCGCACGCGTGCGCGCCTCATCGCCGAGAACGGCGGCCTCGTGTACCGGAGCTACGTCGAGATCGCGTGGCGCTACCTGCTGCGCCCGCACGACGCACCACGCCATCCGACCGATCGCGTGCCGGCCGGGCGCGCCTGAGCGCGCGGCCGCCTCACGCGGGCAGCGGGTAGCCCGCGGCCTGCGCCTCCCGGTCCCACTCGAGCAGCGGTGCGAACGTATCGAGGTCGACCGCGGCGAAACCCCCGAGCAGTAGGGGCTCGGCGAGCGCCGCGAACCACGGTCGCGTTGCCGCGGCGGTGAAGGCCGCGCGCAGCCGCGCCACCGTCTGCGCGGGTGCGCCCGCGGCGGCCACGAAGGCCGGCATCGGTGCGGTAGCGGTGGCGGCGAGAATGCGCACGCCGCGCGTGATCTCGGGGTCGTGGCGCGCAATGAGCGCATGCCAGTAGGCATCGAGCGGACCCACGTCGATCAGACCCTCGCGCACGCTGTCGAGCACCTTGCGCGCGGTCACGAGATTCCCCGCCATCTCGCGGTACAGCGCCGGCCGCGCCGCCGACCGATAGCCGAGCAGGTGATGCCGGAAGGCGTTGAATCCCGAGTGAGAGTGCGCGACCGTCCAGCCGGAGCGGCCGCCGAACGTGTCTTCCAGCGTCTGGTAGGGCGCATCGGAGCGCACGATGAGGTCCGTGCGGTAGACGGCGCGCCGCTGCGCCCAGGGGAGGCGCGGGATCGGTGCCGCGAGCGGGATCACCGGTGCGAGTCCGAGCGCCACCGGGAAACCGCACATGAAAACCGCGCCCATGTCGGGGCGCCGCCAGAGATCCTCGAGCGGCCGCGGCGCCGGATAGGGCAGGTAATCGAGCGTGACGCCGGCATCGGCTGCGACGTGCCCGAGCAGCGTGCGCCACGCCGCTTCGACCGCGGGGGTCACGGCGTACATGCGCGCGTTGGCGATCACGTCGCGGCGAGCTCGCGCGTGCGGCGCTCGACGTAGGCCGCGACGGCCTCGCGCACCGCCGGATCGAGCGGCGGCGGCGTGTACTCGGCGAGCAGCTTCTTCCAGATGCCCGTGGCGCGCTCGGTGGCGTTGCGGCTGCCGGCGTCGCGCCAGTTCTCGAAGTTCGACCAATCGGACAGGAGCGGCCGGTAGAAGGCCGACTCGTAGCGTGCGAGCGTGTGCGCGGTGCCGAAGAAGTGGCCGCCGGCGGCGACCCCTTTGATGGTCTCGACCGCGAGATCGTCGTCGCTGAAGCTCACCGACTTGAGGATCTGCGCCCAGTTACGCAGCAGCTCCGCATCCACCACGATCTTCTCGAGCGACGCCGACAGTCCCCCCTCGAGCCAGCCGGCGGCGTGATTGACGAGATGGCTGTGGCTGAGCACCGCGGCCTGCAGCGAGAAGGCGGTCTCGTAGGTCGACTGCGCATCGACCGCCGGGGAGGCGTTCACGGCGCTGGTGCGCACCGGGAGCTTGAGTCGCCGCCCGATCTGCGCGGCGGCGAGCACGGCGTGCACGTACTCGGGCGTACCGAAGGCCGGCGAGCCGGTGCGCATGTCGACGTTGGAGGTGAAGCCGCCGAGCACGCAGGGCGCGCCCGGACGGATCAGCTGGCAGAGCGCCACCACGCCGAGCGCCTCGGCGGTCTGCTGCACGAGGGCGCCGGCGAGCGTCACGGGCGCCATCGCCCCCATGAGCGTGAAGGGGGTGATGACCACGCACTGGCCGTGGCGGGCCATGATCATGATGTTGTCGAGGATCTCCTCATCGACCCGGCGCGGCGAATTGACGTTGGTCACCGTCATGAGCGTCGGGCGCGCGGCCAGGTCCTCGATCGAGCAACCGTGCTCGATGGCCGACAGGGCGAGCGCGTCCTCGGCCTGCACGCCGCCGATGCCGCGCGCAGCCCACACGGTGTCGGCACACTCGATATGCGCCTGGTAGGTCGCGAGGTGACGCGTGGCCACCGGCACGTCGACCGGCTCGACCACGATGCCGCCCTGCCAGTGCAGCACGCCGAGGGTGTGCGTGAGCTTGAGGATGTTGCGGAATGCCTCGAGATCTCCGTAACGGCGGCCGCCCTCGTTGTCGCGGATGTTGGGAGCGCCGGTCACGGGGCCGAAATTGACGACGTTGCCGCCGACCTCGAGATGGCGCCCGGGGTTGCGGGCGTGCAGCACGAAGCGCGCCGGAGCGGTCTTGAGCTGCGCCTCGATGAGCTCGCGCCCGAGGCGCACCATCTGCGTGCTCTCATCGACGAGGGCACCGGCGCGCGCGAATACCGCGCGGGCCGCCGCGCTCCTGATTTCGAGTCCGGCTTCCTCGAGCACGCGGTAGGCTGCCACGAGGATGCGCTCGACCTGCTCGACGCTGAGGATCTCGAGCGGCGCCCAGGGATTCTCGAGCCGCGGGATCGGGCTGAGGGCCGGACCGGTGGAGCGGGTGCCGCGCGTGCGCTCGCGGCGCCGGGACGGCGGCTGCGGCTCGCTCATTCAGCGCTCGCCGGGCCGGGGTTAGCCCGCAGTGCGCTCAAAATAAACTCATATAATTCATATCGGTATGAGTAATACCTAATGTCACTTATGAGACGTATCCGCCCCCGCCGGGACGCTCTCCCGCTGCGCGCCCGGAGGAGCAGGCGGAGGCGGCGGTTCGCGCAGCATCTCGCGCACGTCTGGACGCGGGCCCTGAGGTCCATCGCCCGTCCACGGGCAGTACATCCCGGCATGGGGGCCCCACATGCCCGCGTGCGCGCGCATGTGGCCGGCCGCGAACATGCCCCCGAGCGCCACGAGCGTGGCGAGCACGAAAGCCCAGATGCCGAGGTAGCGGCCGAAGGTCTTCAGGCCGCCGTCGGACCGATGCGAGAGGAAGAGCGCCACATAGCCGGCGACGGTGAGGGCCGTCGCGGGGATGAGCGCCAGGAGAAAGATCATGCGGGGCTCCTCGTGTGTGGTGGGCGGATCTTAACCCGCCCGGCGCCCGGGTGCGCTCAGGCGGCCGGAGGCTCGTGCTCGCGATGGTAGCGATGGATGGCCCAGAGGTAGCTCTCCATGAGCGAATCCTTGCCGAGCTCGACCAGGACGTCGTTGCGGCGGGCCGGTGTCGACATGCGGGCGAGCTGCAGCTTGGCGCGCGCGAAGTGGCTGAGCTGATTGCGGTACTGCCACAAGAGCTCGCGCGTCGCCATTTTGTCCTGGTGCAGCTCCCACACGCCCAGCAGCACGGCCATGAAGCCCATGGAGAAGGTGAGGATGTTCTTCAGCGGCACGCCGAGCCCCATGTCGATGCGGTGCAGCTGATCGCCGAAGGCGAAGAGGAGGGAGATCACCACCAGGATCGCAACGAACAGGAAATGGCGCATGTGCTTCACGCGGCGGCTGGCGCGCTCGAGGTGCGCGACCTTGCGCGTGAAATAGCGGAACTGTCCTTCGATCCACACCTGTTCCACGCTGTCGCGCTCGAAGCCGGCCTCGGGGGCGACGCGGTCGTCGGCCGCTTCGATGCCCTTCAGCACGAAGCCGATCCAGCTGAACCCGCGGAACTTCTCGATGCCCGACAGCGCCAGCACTTCGGCGGCATCGGTGCGCTGATCGGCCCCGGCGAGACGCAGGTAAAAGCGTGCCCGCAGCGTCTCGGCGAGCGCGCGGTAGGTGAGGTGCTTGCCGAACCAGCGCTTGCCCTGCAGCACGTAATAGACGCCGAGGCTCGTGAGCAGCGTCATGAGATAGGCGATGAGCAGCGCCCGTGACTCGGTGAGCTTCTCGTAGATCAGGTAGGCGACGCCCATGGCGAACGCCATGAAAGCGAACAGATCGAACAGCCGGTCGGAGCGGCGCTGGTAGTACACCGCGAGCGCGTCCGCCTTGCCGTACTGCGCGTCGATGTCCTCGAGCATGGCGTTCGGCGGCAGCGCCGGCGGCTCCGGCAACGAGCCCATGAGCGACTCGGGCGCGCCCAGCCGGCCGGCGCCGCGCAGCTCGCGGTATTCGAGGTTGTAGCTGTTGAGCTCGGCCAGCTGGCGCTTGAGGCGCTCGGGCATGGTGCGCTGAACGTGCAGCACGTGATCGCCGGCGCCTGCGAGGTAGCAGGGCGCGCGCTCCGGGACATCTCCCGCGGCGCCGCTGCGCACCGCCGGTGTCCAGTACACGAGCCGCTGCGCGGTGTCGGGCTCCTCCGCCACTTCGATGAATTGCAGCGCCTCGCCCTCGCGGTTCCCATCGGTGCGTACGCCGAGATAGCGCAGCACGGTGTCGGCGGTGCCGCCCGGCAGGTGCGAGCTGCGCCCGTCCCACAGCGCGAGCAGCAGGCTGCTGCGCCGGATGAGCGTATCGGTGAGGTTGGCGTACATGGCGTCGCGCTGCTCGCGCGAGTGCGGGCCGCTGCTGCCCGTGGCGGCGACCGCGGCCGACAGCTCGACGCAGCGCACCTGCGGCCGGCGCAGCAGATCCTTGAGGCACGCAAGCGTCTTCGGGTCGAAATCCGCCGCGTACTGCTCGAGCGGCATCGGCAGCACCGCCTCGACCGGCACGCCGAGGCCGAGCGCGGTCTCGGCCACGAGCAGGTCGGCGCCCTCGGCCATACCGACGATGAGGCGCAGCTCCGTGTCGGGCAGATGGGCCTTGAGCTGCTCGACGAAGTCGGTGACCGCCTCGCGCAGCCGCGTTATGTCGTCCGGGTCGAGATCGCGGTGGCCCGATACGCCGACCATGAACGGGGAGTTGCGATTCGCTTTGGCGCCGGCGGGATCCATCGGTGAGCGATTGTGCGGGCAGCCGCCCCGCGCCACAACGGGTGCGTGTGCGGCACCGGTTGCATCCGGTGGTGCCGATCCACTACTTTGGACGGTCACAAGGGCGGCGCGACCGCCCGGTCGCGCACATCGGGGATAAGAAGCGCATGAGCCTGCTGGTTCGGGTCAATCTGGCCTTGATCGTCGTGTTCGCGGTGGGCGCGACCGTCACCGGCTTCGTGTGCCGCACGGTGCTCGAGGCCAACGCCGAGCGCGAGATCCGTACCGAGGCGGGACTCATGATGGACAGCGCGCTGGCGGTGCGCGACTACACCGCCCGGGAGATCGCGCCGCTCCTGCACGCCCAGATGCAGAGCGTCTTCCTGCCGCAGAGCGTGCCGGCCTACGCCGCCACCGAGAATTTCCTGCGCGTGCACGACACGCGGCGCGACTACTCCTATCACGAGGCCACGCTCAACCCCACCAACCCGCGCGACCGCGCCACCGACTGGGAGGCGGACATCATCGAGCGCTTCCGCAACGACAATGCGGTGCACGAGATCGTCGGCGAGCGCGACACCCCGATGGGACGGTCGCTGTTTCTCGCGCGCCCCATCAGCGCCCAGCCCGAATGCCTGGTGTGCCACAGCACCCCGGAGGCCGCGCCGGCGACCGTGATCGAGAAGTACGGCCGCAACAACGGCTTCGGCTGGCAGGCGGGCGATGTCATCGGCGCGCAGGTGGTCTCCGTGCCGATCGCCGCCGCCGAGACGGCCGCGAGCGGTGCCTTCCGTACCTTCCTCATCGCCCTCAGCACGGTGTTCGCGGCGTTGCTGGTGGTGGTGAATCTCGTGATGTACGCCCTGGTCGTGCGGCCGGTGCGCCGCATGGCGCGCATCGCCGAACAGCTGAGCGTCGGCGACATGAGCGCCGCCGAGTTTCCCGCCACGGGGGGCGCGGAGATCGCCCTGCTCGGGCGCGCTTTCAACCGCATGCGCAAGAGCCTCGACAAGGCGCTGAGGATCCTGGAGAACGGCGCATGAGGCCGCGCGGCGTCTTCGTGAGCTACTCGCAGAGCGATCGCGAGCCGGCCTTCGGGATCGTCTCGAGGCTCGAAGGCGCGGGCATCGATTGCTGGATCGCGCCGCGCGATGTCACGCCGGCGGCCGACTGGGCCGCCGAGATCGTCGAGGCGATCACGGCGGCGCGCGTCATGGTGCTGGTGTTCTCGGCGAGCACCAACGACTCGCCGCAGGTGCGCCGCGAGGTCGAGCGCGCCGTGCATCATCGGGTCGCGGTACTGCCGTTTCGCATCGCGGACGTGCTGCCCTCGAAGAGCCTCGAGTATTTCCTGAGCAGCCAGCACTGGCTGGATGCCTTCCCGCCGCCGCTCGCGCCGCATTACACCCGGCTCATCGATCACGTGCGCGCCTTTCTTGGCGCCGAACCGGTGGCGCCGGCGGCGGCCAGCGGGAGTTTCGCGGCACCGGGCGCGGCCACCGGGAGTGTCGCGGCGGCGTCCGGGCCGGCCACCACCGGCACGGTCCCGGCACTCATCGAGCCCGCGCAGCTCAAGCGCTTCGAGACGGAGCTCGCCCACTACATCGGACCGCTGGCCCGACACCTGGTGAAGCGCGCGGCGGCGAGCGCCGCGGGCCCCGAATCGCTCATCGTGATGCTCGGAACCGAGATCGAGTCCGAGGCCGAGCGCGGCCGCTTCGTCAACGCCTGCCGGCAGTTCCTGCGGAGCGGTAAATGACCGCAGCGGCCGCGAGCGCGCGCCGGCCGCGCATCACAATCGCCGACATTGCGGCATTCCAGGCCGACGGCGCCGTGGTGCTGCGGGGGCTCCTCGAGCCGCACGAAGTGGCGCTACTGCGCGCAGGGATCGACGCCAACCTCGCCCGGCCGAGTCCGCGCGCCAAGCTCGCGAGCGCGCGCGATGATCCCGGCTTCTTTCTCGAGGACTTCTGCTGCTGGCAGGAGAACGCGTGTTATCGCCGCGTGATCTTCGACTCGGCGCTCGGGGAGGCCGGCGGGCTCCTCATGGGCAGCACGGTCGCGCGGCTCTACCACGATCACATGCTCACCAAGGAGCCCGGCACCCGGCAGCGCACGCCGTGGCACCAGGATCAGCCGTACTACAACATCGAGGGACGGCAGAACTGCAGCTTCTGGATTCCGGTGGACCCGATCGCGCGCGAGGCGACCCTGGAATTCGTCGCCGGCTCGCACCGCGGACCGTGGCTGATGCCGCGCTCCTTCCTCGATGCCGAAGCCAAATGGTTCCCGGAAGGCAGCCTCGCCGATCTCCCCGATATCGAGGCGGACCGCGGTGCGCACCGCATTCTCGGCTGGGCGCTCGAGCCCGGCGATGCGGTGTGCTTTCACATGCTGACGCTGCACGCCACCGCGGGCGTAGGCCCCGGCCAGCGGCGGCGGGTGTTTTCGGTGCGGCTGCTCGGCGATGACCTCCGCCACGCGCCGCGGCGCTGGCAGACGTCGCCCGAATTTCCAGGGCTCGAGGGGCAGCTTCCCGCCGGCGCACCGATGGAGCACGTGCTGTTTCCGCTGCTCTGGAGCCGCGCGCCGCGCTCCGTCTGAAAGCCGCCGGATCAGCCGGCGGTTCCGCCACCCATGTGCTGCACGAACGCCCGCAGCGCGGTGCGGCGGTCGTCCCATAGCGGATAGCTGAGAAGCGTGCGGTTGCTCTCGGCAAAGACCATGAGGCGATGCGCCTCGGCAATGAAGCGCAGCGTCGCGAGATCCATGGCATAGACGTACGCAGTCGCAGCGCTTCCGGGCGGCGCGTGGACCGGTATGCCGATGCCGGCGTCGTGCGCCGATTGACCCAGCAGGTGCAATTCGATGCGACGGTCGTCGGCCTGCAGGATCAGGGGCTCGGGCCCCGGCAGCGGATCGGTGCGCATCCGCGGGTCGACGGTCGACCAGAAGTAGGCGATGCCGACGAAGCTGATCTTGCCATTGCGATTGACCGCGGCGGCGGCCAGCGTCACGTAGTCGCGCGCATTCGCCGCCAGCTCGGTGCGCGCATAGGCGAACACCAGCGGCCGCGCCACGACCGTGACGGTTGCCGCCGTGTCCTCATCCAGATATTCGTGCGGCTCGAGGTCCGCGCCGCAAACCGCGCGCGGTGCCGGTGCGAGCAGCAGCGCGGCAAGAGCGGCAAGCGCAGCGCGGTTGCGCACAGAGCGCCTCATGGCTATTGGAACGTGACGCGATACTCGAGGCTTATATAGTAGCGCGAGGTCTGCTGCGTCTGCACGAACGTCCCGTTCGCCAGCGGCACGAAAGCCTCGCGGTGCCCGAGCTCGGCGCCCGTGTCAAGCTGAAACAGCCAGCGTCCGCGGGTCCAGTCGAGCAGCGCGGAGGGGATGTAGGTCGTCTCCTTGCTGCCGTCGGTCAGCGAGGTCAGCTGGTAGATGGAAAAGCGCGGTCCGAGCCGCCATGCGCCGCCGATCGGGAAGCGGCTGGTCGCGGCGATCGAGTCGATGCGCCCGATCTCGGTCTCGCCGGTTTCGAGGGTGAGCACGCTGAAATCGGCGGCGTGCCACAGGTCCGTGGCGGCGAGTTGCGTCTGGTAGTCGAGCTGCATGCCGGTAGCGGCCACCGCACCCACGCCCCCGGACGCCGGCGTGGCGCCGGTCTCCTCGGCGGTAACGATACCGGTGATCTGGAAGCGCTCTCCGAGCGGCCGGGTCATGGTGAGGCTGTAATCCGAGGTGACCGGCGTGCGATCGCGGGCCAGCTGATAGATCTGCTGCGCCGTGAACAGCTGCTCGAGCTGTTGGATGTCGGTGGCCGTCTGGCCGATCAGGGCGTTGCGGGTCGTGAGAACCGGCGAGTTGCGCCGCTCGGCGTCGAAGCTCACGTTCCAGTGGGCGGGCAGTGCCAGCGTGCCGATGAGGCTTGCGGTGTTGAGCGAGCGATAGAAGGTGTCGTAGTCGACGACCGCCACCAGTGAGGCGACCGATCCGACGTAGCGGGTCTCGAATCCGGCTGCCTGGCGGTCCTTCAGGCCCTGAAACTGCGCCGTGGTCGCGAACACGCTGCCGTCCCAGTGCGCCCCCGGCGGGGCCAGGTGCAGCGCCAGGGTCTCGAATCGCTCCTGAGTCTGCGGGGCGAGGATCAGCTGTTCGACGGGGTAGCCCGCGGCGGCATCGAGCGACCAGGCGGGCTTGAATTGCCAGGACACGTCCACCCCATCGAAGGTGCCGAGAATACCGTCCTCGACGCTCACCTGCCTTCCGACCCGCGCGAGAAGCCCCAGCGGGCGATCGAGCATCTCGATCGAGGCGAGGCTGACGCGCGTGGGATTGCCGAGCGCCGCGGCGCTTGACTGGAAGCTCCGGTCGTATCCGGCGCTGAGACGCCCGATCCAGTCGACGTTGTCGCCACGGTGCCGTGCGAGCAGATCCAGATCGTTGAACACGGCATTGTCGGTGGTGGCGGTGGAGGCGAGGGGCACGGTTTGAGTGCCGGGCGGCGGCGCGCCGTTGCTGAGACTGGAGCCGTCGTAGCGGGCCTGCTGCGACCAGTCGCCGCTCACTTCCCAGCCTCGCTGCTCGACAGGCGCCTCGCGCCCCGTGCGCTCACGGGCCTCGGCGTCCCGCAGGGTCTTCAGACGAAAGGCGACCCGCTCGGCCGACTCGCCCTGCGGGTAGCGGCGCAGGTATTCCTCATACTCCGCCTTGGCGTGCGCCAGATGCCCGGCGCGCTCGTACGCGAGCCCGAGCAGCTCCTGCGCATTGGCCCGCTCGGGAAATTCGGGCTGCCGCTGCAGCTTGGTGAGCAGCGCAATAGCGCGCGGGTAGTCATGCTTGTCCATCGCCGCACGCGCCTCGGTGAGCAGCGACTTGAGCTCCGAGGGCGGCAGCAGGGGATCGCTGCCGATACGCTCGACCGGCGGCAACGGCTGCAGCGGTGTGCCGCTCGCCTCCATGGCGGTGGTGACCGTGTCGTCGCCGGAGGCGAGCCACGCGCGCGGATAGTCTTTGAGGGCGAGAGCGAGCAGTCGATCTGCGTCCGAGCGGCGCTCGATCGGACCCACCCGCAGCCGGTACCATTTCTCGTCGTCCGTGACGATCTCCGAGACATATGCCGGCGTCTTGAGTCGCTCCTGCGCGCGGTCAATGTCGGCCTGAGTGAAAGGCTTGGGCTCGGAGTCGAGGTTGAGCGCAAAGGCCGCGACGACATCGGGCTGTCCGATGAGGACATTCCCCTTGGGGCGCGACTGGTTGAGCACGCGCAGCCGCAGGGCGTGCGGGTCGGCTCCCTGTGCAATCACGAACTGCTCGTGTTGCGTGAACTCGATCGTCAGCGTCACCGTGCCGGGGGCGGTCGAGTCGAGTTGCGCGGAGCTGACGAGCCCCGCGCCCCCCAGCACCGACGGAGTCTCCGTCGGGATCAGCGCGATCGGGCTCAGTCCGCAGTCCGGAAGCGGGCGCAGCTGAATACGCACCACCCGGCCCTCGCTGACCGGCAGATTGCTCAGGTAGCGCATGGAGCAGTTGAAGGCCATGGTCACATCGACCTGGCTGTCGTGCGGCGAGACGTCGATGACGCTCACCAGCCGGTTGGGCGCGGCGCCGCTGATCTGGGCCCCGGCGCTCGCGGCGCCCAGCAGCGCGAGCGCGGCGAGCAGCAGCCGCGACGTCAGACCCTCAACGCTTGAACGTCGCATCCACGACTCGATGATGCGCCGGCAGACTCCTCGCGATCGTCGACAGGCTCGCGTCGCTATACACGTGGCAGGCACCGCTGCAGTTGGCGAGCTCGGCGACGCTGTAGAGCTGGCCCTTCAGGGTCTTCGGATGCGCCGCCGGCTTGAAGACCGCGGCGTGACAGCCGGCACAGGTGCCCACGTAGGCCGGTGCCGCGTAAACCACCTGCTCGCTGCCTCCGGTGTGGCAGGCCGCGCAGGCGAGGGCGGCGGCGTGGCCTCCCGGGTAGCGAACCGATGCGTGGCGGAAGACGACCGTGCTCCATTGCGGATAGCTGTGGCACGTGGCGCAGTCGAGCCGCGTCTGCAGGTGCCCGGGCGAGACGCCGACCGCGGCGACGCCGTTGTGGCAGCGGGCGCAGCTGCCGGCGAAGGTCGAATGGTCGACGAGCGCCGGCGTCCAGGCGAGCGTGCCGTGGCAGGTATCGCACTGCTGGGTGGTGGCAATGTGTGCGCGCGCCAGGCCCATCGCGCGCACGCCGTTGTGACAGGTCGTGCAACTGTGGGCCTTCACCGAGGCATGATCGAAGCGCGCGGGTGTCCAGGCGTTGGTCGTATGACAGGCATCGCAGCCGGCGGTGGTGGCCAGGTGGCTCGAGGGCTTGCCCGTGGCGGTGGTGCCGTTGTGGCAGCTCAGGCAGCCGCCCAGCACCTGCGAGTGATCCACGGTCTTCACGGGCAGCCATGCATTCGTGGCGTGACAGCTCAGACAGTTGCTCGTCGTGGCGATGTGGTTCGGCGGCTTGGTGGTGCTCGCCAGCGCCGCCCTCGGCCGGATCATGAGCTTGTCGCGCGCGGTATGGCAGCCCGAGCCGTTGCAGTCCTGGCCGGCATGGTGGTTCTTGTCGGGCCGCGTCCACAGCTGTACGCCCGCGTTGGTCTTCCAGGCCATGCCGAACTCATGGCAGGCCTCGCATTTCATGGACACGACCTCGGCATGCTTCATGACCGTGCCCGAGAAGGTCGTGAACGCCGACGGTGAATGGCACAGCTCGCACGCGAGTACCGTGGTGCCGTTGGGCGGCACCGCCGGAATATGGCCGGTCGACCCCGAAGGTGGCTCGACCAGCGTCGGCGGCGCCATGTTGTAGAAGCTCAGGCCGTAGGCGTGGCACTGGGCGCAGTTGTTGGCGATGCCCGTGTGGCCCGTGGCCCCCATGACGTAAGCGGCATAGTTGCCAGCCGTGGTGTGGCACTGCGCGCAGGCGGCCGAGGTCGGGATGTGATTGGTCGGCTTGGACCCCGAGGTGACGTTGCTGGTGAAGGTCGGGGTCGTGGTATGGCAGCCGTTGCAGTCGCCGGTCGTCGGGTGATTCTTGTCGAAGGCCGTAGGACGCGAATCGCCGGCGGCGGTTGCGGTGCTCGCCAGCATTCCGATATACGGCGCCGTCTCGTGGCAGGTCTGGCAGCCGCTGACCGCCGCGGCGACGGTGGCGTGCCCGGTGACGGTGAGTGTCGGACTCGAGATGCTCGCCGCGCCGATCTTGAAGCCGCCCGGCTGAACGCTGGTAGTCGTGTGGCAGCCGGAGCCGTTGCAATCGAGCGTTCCGATCGGCATGTGGCTCGCGGGCGTCGTGACGATCGTGACGTTTATGAAGGTGGTCGCCACGGTCGATCCATGGCAGATGAGGCAGCCGGTCACGCCCTGGTGCACTCCGGTGACGGAGTAGATCGCATTGTTTCCCGCGGTCGTGTGGCACTGCGCGCAGGGCGCGGTGGTCGGGATGTGGTTCGAGGGCTTGGCGCTGCCCGTCTGGTCCGAGGCAAAAGTCGGTGTCGTCGTGTGACAGCCGCCGCAATCGCCGGTCGCCGGGTGATTGGCATCGAACGCCGCCGGGGGCCGTGAGTCGCCGGCGGCGGTCGAGGTGCTGGCCACCATGCCCAGATAGGGCGCGGTCTCGTGACAGGTCTGGCAGGCCGCCACCGCCGGCGCGACCGTCGTATGTCCGACGGTCGTGAGCGTGGGGTTCGCGATGCTCGCGCTGCCGATCTTGAAGCCGCCCGGCTGAACGTTGGTGGTCGTATGGCAGCCGGAGCCGTTGCAATCGAGGGTCCCTATGGCGAAGTGGCTGCTGCCGGGCCAACCGACGATCGTGATCGTATTGGCCGGCGGGGGTCCTGCAAACGGTCCGGTGCTCGGGCCGTGGCAGGCAATGCAGCCAGTCAAGCCCTGGTGTACCCCGGTGACGTCGTAGACGGCGAAGTTGCCCACCGTCGTGTGGCATTGGGCGCAGGGGGCGCTCGTCGGGATGTGATTCGCGGGCTTCGGCGCGGTCGGCAGCAGGTTGCTCGCGAAGGTGGGCGTCGTCACGTGACAGGTGCCGCAGTCGCCCGTCGCGGGGTGCTTTGCGTCGAATGCCGTGGGGCGCGAGTCGCCCGCACTGGTGGCCGTGCTCGCCACCATGCCGAGGTAGGGGGCGGTCTCATGACAGTTGCTGCAGGTGAGCACGCCGGCGGCAGCGATCGTGGCGTGGCCGGCCACGGTCAGCGTCGGGCTGGAGATGTTCGCCGCACCGATCTTGAAGCCGCCACCTCCCGGCGTGACATTGCCCGCCGCATGGCAGCCGGAGCCGTTGCAGTCGGCGGTGCCGAAAGCAATGTGAGTGCTCGGCGTCGTGAGCACCGAGAATACCGGGCTCGTAAGGGTGAAGTTCGGGGCCACGGTGGGGCCGTGACAGCTCTGGCAGCCGGTCACGCCCGTGTGGACTCCGGACGAGGAGTAGAGGGCGTAGTTCCCGGCGGTGGTATGACACTGGGCGCAGGGCGCCGAAGTCGGGATGTGATTCGTCGGCTTGCCCGCGGTGACGTTGGTCACGAAAGTCGGCGCCGTCGTGTGGCACTGCGTGCAGTCGCCGGTTGTCGGGTGCAGCGAATCGAAGGCGGTCGGCCGCGAGTCGCCCCAGGTGCTCGCGGTGCTCGCGATCATGCCGGTGAACGGGGCAGTCTCATGGCAAGTGCTGCACGCCGTCACCGCGGGTGCCACGGTGGCATGACCGGCGACGCTGAGCGTCGGGCTCGCCGTGCTGGCCGGACCGATCACGAACCCGCCCGGGTTGACGTTGGCCGTCGTGTGGCAGCCGGAGCCGTTGCAGTCGAGACTGCCGATGGGTATGTGGCTGGCGGACGTCGTGACGATCGTTACGTTGGCAAACGGCCCAACCGCCGGTCCGTGGCAGCTCAGGCACCCGGTGACCCCCTGGTGGGTACCGGTGACCGAGTATTGGGCATCGTTTCCGGTCGTATGACACTGCGCGCACGGGGCCGTCGTCGGAATGTGATTGGCCGGGCGCGTGGCGCTCGCGGCGAAGGAAACGGTGGTGTGGCACTGGCCACAGTCGCCCGTGGTGGGGTGCTTCGGATCGAGAGTTGCGTTGGGACGCGAGTCTGCCGCGGTCGTGTTGGTGCTCGGAATCATGCCGAGGAACGCGGCCGTCTGGTGGCAGGTCTGGCACTGCATCGCGGTCACGGCCGCATGGTTGATGACGGTGCCGGGCCCCCAGGCCACGTAGTTGGTGGGCGAGTGGCAACTCTCGCAGGAGGTCGGTGCGCCGCCCTGATCGTTGACCGGGAAGTGCGTCGGCACCATTCCCGGGGCGTGCACGTTGTCGTGACAGGCCGCGCAGCCGCTCATGACCCCGGCGTGCGAGAAGACTGCGCCGCCCCAGTTGAGCGTGTTGTGGCAGGCATCGCACTCGAGATCGGTGAGGATGTGGGTCGGCGGCTTACCCTGTGCAATCGCTCCGTTGTGGCAGGTCGAACAGCTGCCGAGCGCCTGAGTGTGGTCGAAGTCGACCGCGGGGTTGAAGCCCCAGGGCGTGTGGCAGCTCTGGCACTGGTCGGTCGAGAGGATGTGGTTGTGAGGCTTGGCGGTCGCGCGGACGGCCGTGCCGATCCCGTGGCACTGGCCGCAGGCCGTCGGCGTGCCCTTGAAAATCGCATTCGCGTGGCAGGTTTCGCACGGCAGGTCGCGGTGCTGGCCGAGAAGCTCGAAGCCGGTCGTCAGGTGATCGAAGTTGCTGCGCGTCTCGGCGCCCGCAGGGCCGGGCAGCGCCAGCAGCGCCAGGGCCAGCGTCGCGAGCATGCCGGCCACGGCGCCCCGGCGGCGCGGATGCAACTGGCAGGACACGGCGGATATGCGATGCATGCGCCCCTCCTACTGCACCCGCGCCCCTTTCCACGTGAACGTGGAATGGCAGCGGTCGCACTGACGGCCGTATTCGCCGAGATGGATGTCGTCCTTCTCGTGGCAGGAGAGGCAGTCCTGCGGGAGCTTCAGCTCTCCGGGCGGCTTGCGGTGGCAGGACTCACAGGCGAGCTTGCTGTGGGCGCCACGCAGGCCGAAGCCGGTCTCCTTCTCGTGGTCGAATTCCCACAGCTTCCAGCCGTTAGGCGAGTGGCAGCGCGCGCAGTCGCTGCCGCGCCGGCCCTTGTGCACGTCATCCGCGGCGTGGCAGTCGTTGCACTGCTTGCCGACGTCACGGTACTGACGCGTCAGATGGCACTGCTCGCACGGCACCGCCACGTGCAGGCCGACGAGCGGATAGCTCGTCAGATCGTGATCGAAGCTCACGCTGCTGCGCCAGCCCGCCGGCGTGTGACACTGCTCGCACTTCCTGCCGAGCTTGCCGGCGTGCACGTCGTTCGGCCGGTGGCACGCCAGGCATTCGGTCTTGAGCTTCTGCGAGGCGACGGGGGCGGTGTGGCAGGCCTCGCAGGCGATCTTCTGGTGGCGGCCCTCGAGAGCCCAGTGGCCGTCGCGTGCGTGATCGAAGCCGGATGCCGGCTTCCACTTCTCGTTGCCGTGGCACTGGCCGCACTGCTTGCCCATCCGCCCGGCATGCGGGTCCTCCCCCTGATGGCAACCGAAGCAGTCCTTCGGGATCTTGTCCTTCATGTTGCCGCTGCGATGGCACTCGTTGCAGGCGACGTTGGCGTGCGCCCCGAGGAGGGCGAAACCGGTCTCCTTCTCGTGGTCGAATTTCTGCGTCTTCCACGACTTCGTCGTGTGGCATTTGCCGCATTCGGCGCCACGCTTGCCGCCGTGCGCATCGTCGGGCTCGTGGCAGGAGACGCATTCCTTCGGCGTCTGCTTGTAGCGGTTACCAAAGTGACACGCGGCGCAGGCGATCTCGACGTGCTTGTCGCGCAACGGGAAAGCGGTCCTGTCGTGGTCGTAACGCACCTCGCGCCACGCGCTGTCGTTGTGGCAGGAGCCGCAGTCCTTGCCGAGCCGGCCGCCGTGCGGCTCCTCTTTCCGATGGCAGCTGAGGCAATCGCGCGGGGCGTCGCGATAGTGCTTGCCGGCGACGTGACAGCCGGAGCAGGGGACGGCCGTGTGCGCGCCGTGGAGCGGATAGTCGGTCTGGGCATGGTCGAACTGCTCGGGGACCAGCTTGACGATATCGGCGCTGCGCCCGAGGTGCTCGGCATGACAGGCGGCACACTGCGTGCCGGCGATTCCCTGCAAATGTCCGTGGTAGCCCCGCTGGCGCTGGATGTCCTCACGGATCTCCTTGTGACAGTCGAGGCACAGCTGCGTCTGGCGGGCACCGGGGTTGGAGCTGGCGCGGTCGTGGCACTGCGTGCACTGCTCCTCGTACTTGGCGTGCGCCTGCGTGAGCTTGCCCGGCATCAGCAGCGTCTCCGGATTCACGGCCTCAGCGTGCCGCATCGGCAGCAACGCGAGCAGCAGTCCACAGAGCGTCAGCGTTCGCCATCGTCCCCCCTGCATGTCGGCGTGCGGTGCCTGGTCAGTACACGTTGACGGCGATCACGTGGATCACGGCCGCGATCGCCAGCATGAAAATGAGCGGGATGTGCAGCGCATGCCACAAGGAGAACAGCCGCTCGTAGCCGGCGAACTCGGCGACCCGCTTGGTTGCCTCGAGCCGGCGGTCGATATAGCCGCGCGCGACCTTGCCGAGGCGCGCCGCTTCCGCCGCCACGACGGGCGAGGAGCGGGCGCTCGCCTTCAGGGCGCGCCGCAGGTAGCGGTGCAGCCGCCAGCGCTCGCGCACCGTGGCGAGGGCCACCACCAGGGGGCGGGTGAAGCCGAGCACCGACAGTTGCGGGCCGGCGCCGAGCAGGCGCCGTTCGGCGCTCTCGAGGCGACTCACCAGCTCGGGCAGGAAGCTGACGCTGCCGGCGAGGGCGCGCAGCTGATCCGCCCCCGCCCGCAGATCGTTCAACTCGAGCTTGCGGCCATAGAGCCCGTAGTGAACATGCGCATAGAAATAGCGGCCGATGACGCCGCTGCCGGCCACGGCGAGCATGGCGAACAGCGCCACGTTGCTGTTGGTGGCCCCGGTGCCGAAATTGGCGTGGTAGAGGATGCACAGCGGCCCGAGTACGCCGAGCACCATGTGGAAACGGAACCAGGCAGGGGTCGAGCCGAGGAAGCCGAGCCACTCCCAGCGCTTGCGCAGCGAGTAGACGAGCAGCAGCAGCATGAGGCTTCCGCCGACGATGCCGAGCGCATAGCCCACACCGCGCGTCGGCGTGAGATACCGCTCGGTCGGCAGGTACAGACCCGCGGCGATGAGCGCCACCGTGGCGCCGAAGAACAGGCGGTCGAATGTGAGCGACCGGCTACGCGCGGGCGGCGCCGGCGCGCGTGCGGGGGCCGGGGCGCGCGGTGCGGGTGCCGGGGCGCGCGGTGCGGGTGCCGGGGGACGCAGCATGGCCG
>JAGWMP010000015.1 GCA_028871705.1 Gammaproteobacteria bacterium | reverse complement strand
GGTGCCGATCGAGCGGTACTTGTCGGTGCGCTGCTGAAAGGGAATGAGCTCGAGCGGCAGCGGCCGGTCGTAGGTCACATCGCCATCGGGCGGCTTCAACTGCACCACCTCGAAGGTCGCCGCGCGCACGGACTGCTGAATGCCGTTGCTCAACTCCGCGGCGCGCACGGGTGCTGCGCTACCGGCCCCGCCGACGAGTACCAGGGCCGCGACTGCGGGAAAGAGCCTGACTCGGGTGCGCAAGACCGCGGCTCTAACGCCGCAGGATCTTCATCAGATCTTCGAGCTCGACCCGCACCTGCTTGACGATCTGCTGGCTCTGGGTGAGATCCGAGCGCGCCTCTTCGCCGGTGAGCTTGTTGCGGGCGCCGCCGATGGTGAAGCCCTGGTCGTAGAGGAGGCTTCTGATCTGGCGAATGACGATCACGTCCTGGCGCTGGTAGTAGCGGCGGTTGCCGCGGCGCTTCACGGGCTTGAGCTGCGGAAACTCCTGCTCCCAATAGCGCAGCACATGCGGCTTGACGCCACACAGCTCACTCACTTCACCGATGGTGAAGTAGCGCTTGCCGGGTATCGCCGGCAGCTGTGCGTTATTCTTTGGCTCCAACATAGGCTTCGACCCGCGCCTTCAATTTCTGCCCTGGACGGAATGTCACGACGCGTCGTGCACTGATTGGAATCTCCTCGCCGGTCTTCGGATTGCGCCCGGGGCGCTGGTTCTTGTCGCGCAGATCGAAGTTCCCGAATCCGGAGAGCTTCACCTGCTCCCCGCCCGACAACGCCGCACGAACCTCCTCGAAGAACAGATCCACGAGCTCGCGCGCTTCGCGCTTATTGAGCCCGAGCTGATTGAATAACGCTTCCGCCATCTCCGCTTTGGTCAGGGCCATTTCTTTATTCTCTGATTCTTGCGTTCAAGCTCTCGCGCAAATCCCTTACTACGGAGGCCATGAGACGGTCCACGTCCTCATCGGTAAGAGTGCGAGAAATATCTTGAAAAATCAAGCCTAAAGCGATGCTTTTTCGACCGGGTTCGAGGCCGGGACCACGATACACGTCGAAAACGCGGAGACCACGCAGCAAGCTTGATGTCACCAAGGTTACACGCTCGGCCAGGGTACTTAAAGTCACCGACTCATCGACGACGATTGCGAGGTCGCGACGGACCTGGGGGAAGCGCGAGACCTCCTCGAACGCCGCCCTCCTGACGGCAAGTGCCGCCATGTCGAGCTCGAACAGCACCGGTGCATATGTAAAGTCGAGCGACCTGACCAACGCCGGGTGTAACTCCCCGATCCAACCGACCGGCGTTGCGCGGCGCAGCACGCGCGCGGCGCGTCCGGGGTGAAGCGCTGCGAGCTCGCCCGCCTCGAACGTGAAGCTATCCGCCGCGCCGGTCTCGGCGAGGAGCGCCGCGACGTCCGCTTTCACATCGTAGAAGTCGACGGCACCGCGGCTGTCCTTCGCGACACCCCACTGCTCCGGGAGCCGCGGTCCCCAGGCAATGCCCGCGAGCGTGTCGATCTCATGGGTCGCGCTGCCAGCGGTCTCGAAGCGGGTGGCGTGCTCGAAGAGGCGGACGCGATCCTGCTGGCGGCGGCGGTTCTCGAGCGCCGCGCGGATCAGGCCCGGCCAGAGCGACACGCGCATGACCGACAAATCGCTCGCGATGGGGTTCGCGAGCCGCAGCGCCGGTCTTGCGGGGAAGAGTTTCTCCTGCAGCACCGGATCGACAAAGGCGTAGGTGATCGCCTCCTCGTAACCGCGCGCGGCGAGGGCCTCGAGCACGGCGCGCTCGGCGGGCTGCTCCTCGGGAAGCCGCTTGAATCGCTGTGGGCCAGAAGGCTCGGTCTCGGGAATCTTGTTCCACACGGCGAGCCGCGCCACCTCTTCGATGAGGTCTGCTTCGATCGCGATGTCGAAGCGATGGGGCGGCGGCACGGCCGTCCAGCCGGACGCTTTCACCGACACCTTCATGCCAAGGCCCGTCAGCGCCCGGGTCACCTGCGCCGCGGGAACCGTGACGCCGAGGAGGCGCTTGAGCTGCGTGGCGCGCAGCTTCACCGGGCCGCGCTTCGGCACGTGCTTCACGTTCTCGGTCAGCGCGACGGCGGCCGCCGTGCCGCCCGCGAGGGACGTGAGGAGCGCCACGGCCCGCGCGACGGCGCGCTCCTGGTGACTCGGATCGACGCCGCGCTCGAAACGCTGACTGGCATCGGTGAGGATCCCTAAGCGGCGGCCGCGCCCCTGCACTTCGCCGGGCGGGAAGAACGCGCTCTCGAAGAAGACATCCGTGGTCTCGGCCGAAACCGCGGTCCTCAAGCCCCCCATGATGCCGGCGAGACTGACCGGGCCTTCCGCATCGGTGATGAGGAGCGTGCTGGCATCCGTCGACACCTTCTTGCCATCGAGGAGCGTGATCTCCTCGTTGGCGCGCGCGCGCCGCACGCGGATCTCTTTCCTCAGCTTCGCGAGGTCGTAGGCATGCATCGGCTGCCCGAGCTCGAGCATCACGTAGTTGGTGACATCGACTACGGGACTGATGGAGCGCACCCCGGCACGGCGCAGGCGCTCCGCCATCCATACCGGCGTCGCCGCGCGGTTGTTCACGCCGCGTACGATTGAGCTCGCGAAGCGCGGGCAGCCGGCGGGGGCGTCGAGCTTGACCGGGAAGCGCTCGCCGCGGGCCGTCCTGGCTCCCCTGGGATTCTCGATCCTGGGTCCCGTGACCTTCGTGCCGGCGATCGCGGCGATTTCGCGCGCGACGCCTAAGATCGACATGGCATCGCCGCGATTCGGCGAGATGTTGACGTCCAGCACCGCCTCATCGAGCGCGAGGTACTCGCGCAGGGGTTTGCCGAGCGGTGCATCGGCCGGGAGCTCGAGGATGCCGCCCGCGGCATCGCCGAGGCCGAGTTCCTTCGCCGAGGCCAGCATGCCGTGCGACTCGACGCCGCGCAGCTTCGCCGCGCCGATCCTGAGGTCCCCGGGAAGCTCGGCACCGACGAGCGCCAGCGCGCTCTTCAATCCCGCCCGCGCATTCGGCGCGCCGCGGACGATCTGCAGCGGCGGCCCGGAGCCCGTAGTGACCTGGCACACCTTGAGCTTGTCGGCCTGCGGATGGCGCTCGGCGGAGAGGATCTCGGCGACCACGACGCCGGAAAAGGGCGGCGCGGCGGATTCCAGCGCCTCGAGCTCGAAGCCCGCCATGGTGAGCCGCGTGCCGAGCTCTTGGGCCGGCCACGGGACCTTCACCCACTCCTTCAGCCAGCCGTACGGGATCTTCATGAGCTGAACGCCCGGAACTGCCGCAAGAAACGCAGGTCGTTCTCGAAGAAGAGCCTGAGGTCATTCACCCCGTAACGCAGCATCGCGAGGCGATCGATGCCGGCACCGAAGGCGAAGCCGGTATAGCGCTCAGGGTCGACGCCGCTCGCTTTCAGCACGTTCGGATGCACCATGCCGCAGCCGGAGATCTCGAGCCAGCCGGTGTGCTTGCAGGTGCGGCAGCCCGCGCCGCCGCAGAACACGCACGACATGTCGACTTCGGCCGAGGGCTCGGTGAAGGGGAAGTACGAGGGCCTTAGGCGCAGCGCCAGGTCACGCTCGAAGAACGCCTGCAGGAACCCGTGCAGCACCGCCTTCATGTTGGCGAAGCTCACGTTCTCATCCACCATGAGCCCTTCGAGCTGGTGGAACATGGGCGAATGCGTCATGTCCGAATCGCAGCGGTACACCCGGCCCGGCGCGATGATGGCGAGCGGCGCGCCGCGATCGAGGAGCGCGCGGATCTGCACCGGGGAGGTGTGGGTGCGCAGCAACCGCCCGTCCGGGAAGTAGAACGTGTCGTGCAGCGCCCGTGCCGGATGATTCTCCGGGATGTTGAGTGCGGCGAAGTTGTGGAAGTCGTCCTCGATCTCCGGTCCCGAGGCGACGTCGAACCCGGCGCGGCGGAACAGCGTCTCGATGCGCAGGCGGGCGCGCGTCACCGGATGCAGCCCCCCGGCCTCCTCGCCCCGTCCCGGGAGCGTGACGTCGATCCGGCCCTCGATGAGCTTCGCCTCGATGTCGGCGCGCTCGAGCGCCGCGCGGCGCTCGTCGATGGCGCGCGTGACCTGCGCCTTCGCCTCGTTGATGCGCGCGCCGGCCGCCGGCCGCTCGGGTGCCGGCAGGCTCCCGAGGGCCTTCAGCTGCTCGGTGAAGGTGCCCTTCTTCCCGAGCCAGCGCACGCGCACGTCCTCGAGCGCGGCCACATCGGTGGCAGCCGCGACCGCGGCGCGCGCCTCGGCGGTGAGGGCCGTCAGGTCAGCCACAGGCGCCTCCCGACGGTCAGCTGATGCCGAGGGCGGTCTTGGCCTGCTGGGCGATGGCGCCAAACGCCGCGGTGTCGTGCACCGCGATGTCGGCCAGCACCTTGCGGTCGATCACGACGCCGGCCTTGTTGAGGCCGTTGATGATGCGGCTGTAGGAGAGACCGTAGAGGCGGGCCGCGGCGTTGATGCGCGCGATCCATAGCGCGCGGAACTCGCGCTTGTTCTGCCGGCGGTCGCGGTAGGCGTACTGCCCCGCCTTGATGACCGCCTGCTTGGCGGCCCGATACACCTTGCGGCGGGCGTTGTAGTAGCCCTTCGCCTTGCCCAGAACTTTCTTGTGACGGCGCCCGGCCGTCACGCCACGCTTGACTCGTGCCATGACTTAACTCACTTCTGAAAGAGGGTGCGCGTCGATGCCGCGCTTACTTCGCGTACGGGAGCAGCTGCTCGATACGGCCGACATCGGTCTTGTCGACTAGGCTCGAGCCGCCGGAGCGCGCCTGGCGTTTGACCTTGCGCGCCTTGTGGCCGAGATTGTGGCGGCGGTTCGCCGCGTACCGCTTGAAGCCCTTCGCCGTCTTGCGAAAGCGCTTGGCCGCGGCCCGGTTGGTTTTCAACTTGGGCATCGACTTCACTCCTTACGTTGTATAGCTACCGATCGCAGGGTGCAGTCTTGCACCCGCTACGGGCGAACGCCCCGCGGGACCCATGAGTCCTTGTGGGGAGTTACTTCTTCTTTGGTGCAAACACCATGATCATCTGCTTGCCTTCCATGAGCGGGTTCTGCTCGACCACCGCGTGCGGCGCGAGGTCACCAGAGACCCGATCGAGGAGCTTGCGTCCGAGATCCTGGTGCACCATCTCACGGCCACGGAACCTCAAGGTCACCTTGGCCTTGTCGCCCTCGGTCAGGAAGCGGGTGAGATTACGCAGCTTGATCTGGTAATCCGACTCGCCCGTACCGGGACGAAACTTCACTTCCTTGACCTGAATCTGCTTCTGCTTGCGCTTGGCCGAGTGGGCTTTCTTGTTCTGCTCGAACAGGAACTTCCCGTAATCCATGATGCGCACGACCGGCGGTTCGGCGGTCGGCGACACCTCGACCAGATCGAGCTCGGCGGCTGTGGCCATCTGCAGGGCGTCGTAACGCGACATCACCCCGGCCTGCGACCCATCGGCCGCGATCACACGCAGTTGCGGCGCATTGATCTCCTCATTGCGCCGGACCCGCTTTATTGCACTAGCGATTCGTCATCCCTCCACACTCCTGCGCCCGCGGCTTTCGAGCTCGACGCGGAGCCGTTCGGCGAACGTCTCCACAGGCATCGTGCCCAGGTCCTTGCCGCTTCGACTGCGCACTGCAAGTAAATTAGCGGCCACTTCCTTGTCGCCCGCCACCAATAGATACGGAACACGCTTCAGCGTGTGCTCGCGAATCTTAAAGCCGACCTTCTCGTTGCGCAAGTCGGATTCGACCCGAAAGCCCTGATTTTTCAGGGATTCCATCACCTTTCCGACATACGCGTCCTGGCGGTCGGTAATGCTCAAGACCACCGCCTGCACGGGCGACAGCCACGCGGGGAGCTTGCCCGCGTGGTGCTCGAGCAGGATCGCGAAGAAGCGCTCGAGCGAGCCGAACATCGCGCGGTGCAGCATCACCGGGGTGCGCTTGGCTGAAGTCTCGTCGATGTAATAGGCCCCCAGGCGCTCGGGCATATTGAGGTCGACCTGCAGCGTCCCGCACTGCCAGTCGCGCCCGATGGCATCGCGCAGGACGAACTCGAGCTTCGGTCCGTAGAAGGCGCCCTCGCCTTTGTTCAGCGTGTATTCGATCCCGGCGGCGGCGGAGGCGGCCCGCAACGCCGCTTCCGCCCGGTCCCAGATGGCATCGTCGCCGACCCGCTTCGCGGGCCGGTCGGCGTACTTGATCGTGACCTCCTCGAAGCCGAAGTCGCGGTAGATAGCGAGGATCAGCTGCGTGATGGCGACGCATTCCCCGGTGATCTGCTCCTCGGTCACGAAGCAGTGCCCGTCGTCCTGGGTGAAGGCGCGCACGCGCATGAGGCCATGGAGGGCTCCCGAGGGCTCATAGCGGTGCACCTTGCCGAACTCGGCGAAGCGCACCGGGAGCTCGCGGTAACTGCGCAGGCCGTGCTTGAAGATCTGCACGTGCCCCGGGCAGTTCATGGGCTTGATGGCGTAGACCCGCTCGTCCGGGGTCCGGGTGAGGTACATGTTCTCGCCGAACTTCTCGAGGTGCCCGGATTGCTTCCAGAGCGAGGCGTCCATGAGCTCCGGCGCGTTCACCTCTTCATAACCCGCCGCCCGCTGCCGCTCGCGCATGTACTGGATGAGGGACTGGAACACCGTCCAGCCCTTGGGATGCCAGAACACCGCTCCCGGCGCCTCCTCCTGCAAATGGAAGAGATCGAGATCCTTGCCGATCTTCCTGTGGTCGCGCTTCTCGGCTTCCTCGAGGCGGGTGAGGTACGCATCGAGCTGTTTCTTGTCGGGCCAGGCCGTGCCGTAGATCCGCTGCAGCATCTCGTTGCGCGAATCACCGCGCCAATAGGCACCGGCCACCTTGGTGAGCTTGAAGGCCTTGAGCTTGCCCGTGGAGGGCACGTGGGGACCGCGGCACAGATCCACCCAGTTGCCCTGCCCGTAGAGGCTGATCTCCTCTTTCTCCGGGATGCTGGCGATGATCTCGGCCTTGTAGATCTCGCCCTGGTCGCGGAAGAACTCGACCGCGGCATCGCGCGCCATGACGCGGCGGGTCACCTTCTCGTCCGCCTGCGCGAGCTCCGCCATGCGCTTCTCGATGGCGGCGAGATCCTCGGGCGTGAAGGCGCGCCGGTATGCGAAGTCGTAATAGAAGCCGTCCTCGATCACCGGGCCGATGGTCACCTGCGCCTCCGGGAAGAGCTCCTTTACCGCCTGGGCGAGGAGGTGCGCCGTCGAGTGGCGGATGATCTCGAGTCCGTCGGCATCCCGGTCGGTGACGATCGCGAGGTTCGCGTCCTGGTCGATCACATAAGAAGTGTCGACCAGCTTGCCGTTGACGCGCGCCGCGAGCGCCGCTTTCGCGAGTCCCGCGCCGATGCCGGCCGCGACCTCGTCCACCCGGACCGGGTGTTCGAAGCGGCGCTGACTGCCATCGGGCAAGGTGACGACGGGCATGCGGGTCGACGGCGGCGGACAAAGGGCGCGCAGTTTAACCTGCTGGCGGCCTCGGGCGGCAAGACCCGCCGTGACACGGCGGCTCGGCTGGCCGGCCGGCTGGCGGCCGGCCGGCGCGGGACAGTCAGTCGACTATCCAGTGCGGCGCGCCGTGCTCGGCGAGGAAGGCGCGCGCCCCCGCGCCGTACAGCATCGCCAGCGTCGAGAGCAGCCCCGCCTCCGAACAGCTGCTGCCGCACACCGTGACCGAGCGCGGCGCGCCGACTACCGGCCAGCCAGTGCGCGGATCCAGGATGTGCCCATAGCGCACCCCGTCGCGCAGCAGGAAACGCCGCGCATCGCCGCTCGTGGTGAGCGCGCCGCGCTCGAGGTCGAGGAGCAGCCGCGCCTCGCCCTCGCGATCGGGGCGCTCCACGCCCACGCACCACGGATCGTCCGGCGGGGCGCGATTGCAGCGCAGGTCGCCGCCAAAGTTGACGAGGTACGGCACGTCGCTGATCGCTCCCAGCAGGGCGTGTGCACGGTCGACGGCGTACTCCTTGCCGATCCCGCCCAAATCGAGCTCCATGCCGCGGCGTAGCTGCAGCCATGGTGCTTCCCAGCGCAGCCGCCGGAAGCCGACCCTGGCGAGCAGTGAGTTGACCAGCCCCGCCTCGGGCAGCCGATCGGACCCGTCGAACGTCCAGGCGCGGCGCAGCACTCCGCTGGTGATGTCGAAACGCCCGTCAGAGAGCTCAAAGCACTGCGCCGCATAGTTGAGCAACGCGGTGGTCTCGGCGTCGAGCTCGATGGGTTGCCCGGCCGTGGCATTGATGCGGCCGATCACGCTGTCTGGGCGATAGCGGCTGTACTTGCACTCGATGCGCCATGCTTCGGCGGCCGCTTCCTGGCCGAGACGCAACGCCAGCTGGGGGTCGGGGGTTGCCACGAGCACCTCGCAGGGGCTGCCCATCGAGGCAAAGCGCGCAGCCATGAGATGGGGCGAGCGTTGCTCGATCGCGACACGGGGTGCCGCCGCGGCGGCCGCAGGCGCGGCACTCACACCGCTACCAGTTGAAGCGCCATTCGAAGCTCATCAGTACCGCGCTCAGCCCCGGAAACACGTTGAGTCCCTGCAGCGCGCCGGGGAGCACGAAGGTGTTGTCGGAGGTCTGCCGATACCATTCGGCCCGCACGCTCAGCTCCGAGCCGTCCGGGCCAGTGTCATCGGCCCATTTGGCCGAGTACTTCAGACCCCCTCTAATCGCATGGAAGGCACCGAGTCGCTGATCGGCCGAAGCGTAACTGAGAGGGGTGGTTGTAGTGCTCGAGATCCAGGGGCTGAAGAAGCTCGCGGCCGTCTGCCGATACCACCGGGCAGTCGGCTCGAGGTAGCGATCGTGGTCGGGGTTCCACCAGCGCAGCTTCAGCTGCGCGGTCTGCGAGTGGATTGCCCAGCTGTCGGTCATGTAGCGTAGCGACAGGCTGACGCTGGTGCGGTCCGTTGCCACGCGATTTTCGAGGAATACACTGCCGCGCGTGCGCGTGCCGGGGCGATTCTCGTAGAGGTAGCCGGTCACGTTGCCCCCGGGGTCGACGAGCGAGACGATCTTGTAGGGATCGTTGAGGTAGCCACTGAACCGATCGGCCGAGAGGCTGAGATCCGTGAGCCAATGACGGTTCATCACCTGTGTCGCGCCCAACACCAGATTGAGGTCGTGCTTGCTGTGATTGCCGACCTTCTCGAACAAGGTGTAGTCGCTGAGCGGCACCGGTGAGCCTCCGATCGGCTGCACCAGGTCGAACTCGCCATTCACTCCCGCCGAAATGGTGGTGTTCTTGTCGTTCAGGTCGCGGGCCAGGGAGGCATTCAGCGAAGCCGAAAGAAAGTCGTGCTCGTACGACAGGTCGGCGCCAAAGGTCGAACGTGTCAGCCGGTCCCAGGGCAGATCGTAGCTGCCGTTCACCGCCAGGCGCTGATCATGATAGTTCGGGTCCATAGGCAGCTGACCCGGACCTACGATGTAGATCGGCGCGCTCACCACCACTACGTTGCCCGAGGCGGTCGTGTAGGTCTGGGGTGTGGCGTTCAGACTCTTGCCCGAGGGTGTCGCGAAGGTCTGCGCCTTGCGGCTCGGCACGGCGCCGTTGGGCGTGGCGCCGGAGAGGCTGTCGAAAGTCAGTTTGACATTGGCCGCCCGCTCATCGCCGTAGTCCCGGTGCACGCTCACGATCGGCTCGATGGCGCGCACGCGCCCATCGCTCTCGTGGTAGTAGGCGAGCGCGGTATCGACCACCGTCGCCGGCCCGTCATCCGCCGGCGGCGAGGCGTCGCCTCCGTCCTGTGCGCGGGCGACGCTCGCGCTGAGCAGACCACAGCTTGCGGCGACCAGCCAGCGCCTCAGATCCCTGGCCGGACGCTTCAATTGCATCCGCAGCCCCCGCCCGCGAAAGTCCGGCCTCCGGCGGAGGCTTCTTTGCTGAAGTACATGTGCTCATCGAGGCTCGCATCGATGGCGTTGGCATCGAGCCGCATGTCCTCGCGTGCCATCAAGTCGCGCTGCCACGGCTTCACGCCAAGCGCACCGCAGCCTGCGAGAGCCAGGGTGAGGGCAGCCGCCAGCAGCCTCAGAACAGGCAGATTTCGTGTGTGCATCGCTCTTTCGTCCGCGTGGGTAGTTGTCAGCGTTGCGCCAATGCCGCGGTGATCCGCTGCTGCAGGTCGGGCTCCTCACGCGCGCGAAAGCCGGCGTGCTCCATGACCTGATGGCCCTCCCGGTCGATGAGAAAGCTCATGGGCAAGGCGCTGACGTGGAAACGCTGGGCCAGGTTGCCCCCCGGATCGAAGGAGACGCGAAAGCTCGGCGTGAATTCGCTGAGGAAGCGATCGGCGTCGGCGCGCTGGTGGTCGACGTTGACGGCGATGACCACCAGCCCGCGCGGACCGAGATCGCGCGCCAATCCGTCCATCCACGGGAACGACTGCCGGCACGGGGCGCACCAGGAAGCCCAGAAGTCGACGTACACGACCTTGCCCCTGAGCCCCGGCAAGTCGAGCGGGTCGGGGCCCGCGGCATCGCCGAGCGGAACGAGCGACAGCATCAGCAGCAACGCCAGCGCGCGCCGGGCAGACCGCAACGAATGGGACGTGGGCAAGATTCACCTCGGTAAGGCAGCGCAAGGGGATGAAGCGAAGCAATGCTTCCCGGGCTTTGACGCCCGCGCCGGGGAAAACCAATCGCTGGCCGGCGAAAATAGCCGCGGCGCGCGCCGGCGCGATTGATCGCCGGCGGGGGCGCGGTCAAACTGCCCGGTGAGCGACCGAAAGGCCACGGACGAGAGTTGATGCGCGTCGAGGATCGCGAGCTGGTGACCAGACTGCTGCAGGGTGATGTGCGCAGTTTTCGGGCGTTCTTCGACGATTACTTCCCGCGGCTCTACCGCTTCGTGCTGCGACGGGTAGGTACCGAGCAGGACGCCGCCCAGGACATCGCACAGGTGGCCTTGACGCGGGGTGTGCAGCGCCTGGCGAGCTACCGTGCCGAGGCCTCATTGTTTACCTGGTTATGCCAAATCGCCCGCCACGAGATCGCCGATCATCTGGCGCGCAGTGCCCGGCGCGGTCTGGCCACCGCGGTGCTGTTGACCCGCGAGGACGACCCGGCGGTGCGGGCGGCGCTCGAGTCGATCCACGCGCTCGCGGACGAGGAGCCCGAGCGGCACCTGCAGCGCGAGGATCTGCGCACGCTGGTGCACGCGGCGCTCGACTATCTGCCGGAACGCTACGCGCAGGTTCTCGAGATGAAGTACCTGGATGACCTCTCGGTCGAGTCGATCGCCGGCCGCCTCGGCGTAACCGGCATCGCCGTGCAGTCGCTGCTCGCGCGCGCGCGCGTCGCTTTCCGCGAGGCGAGCGCCCTGTTGTCGGATGACTTCGCCGCCCTCGGTGTTGCGGCGGCGGGTAACTTCGGCGGAGCGAAATCATGAGTGGGGATCGCAAGCCGTCGGCCGACGCGGACGCGCTCGGCACGCTGATTGCCCTGGCGGGTCCGCGCAGCGCCCCCGATGAAGCGCAGATGGCGGCGGCGCGGGCCGTCGTCGAGCGGGAGTGGCAACGCACCGTCACGCGCCATCGCCGGCGGCGGTACTTGCTGCAGGCCGCGGGCACGGCGGCCATGCTCGCCTTCGTGGTCGGGGCGCTGACCCTGTGGCGCAATGCGGCTACGGTGCCGCCAATACCGACCGTGTTCATCGGCTCCAGGGGACCGCTGCAGCTCGCGCCGCAGCGCTCGGCGGCGTTGCTGCAGGCGGGCGATGCGCTGCCGCCGGGCACGACGCTGCAGACTGGCGCGGCAGCGGCGGCGCTCCTGAAGAGCGGCGCCAGCTCGGTGCGCATCGGTCCGCAGACCAGGTTGCGGATCGGCGACTCCGGGAGTCTCGAGCTGCAGCAGGGCCGGCTTTATGTCGACAGTGGCCCCGAGCCCGGTGCGGCCAGCGCCTTGCGCGTGCGTACCCCGCTCGGTGTGGTGAGCCACGTCGGAACCCAGTTCCAGCTGCAGTTGGATCCCGCGGGCGATCTGGTGCTCGCCGTGCGCGAGGGCCGGATCGAGCTCTCCGGCACGGGCGGTTCGTTGGTGGTGCACTCGGGGGAATCGCTGCGGGTCGCAGCGGGCGGCCGCGTGGAGCATGGCGTGGTCACACCCTACGACGCCTCGTGGCAATGGGTGACTGCCTATGTTCCGGACTTCGCGATCGCCGGACGCTCCTTGGGAGCGTTTCTCGACTGGTATCTGCGCGAGACCGGCCGCTCGCTGGTGCTCGATGGCCCGCTCACCCGCGAGCAGATCCAGCAGACCACGCTCAGCGGCAGTATCAGCGGACTGACGCCGGATCAGGCGCTCGAGGCCGTGGTTGCAACTACCGGGCTGAAGTATGATCTGAGAAGTCCCGGCGAACTGAGACTGAGCATCCGTATTGGCGATTCTGAGCACGCGCGCTCCTCAGGGATCGCCGCTTTCCCCGGCAGCACATAGATCATCGGCTCGCTCGCTTCCCCTGTGGCTCGCGGTCCTGTCGCTGGCACTGTATGTGCCGGCGGCAGGCGCCGATGACGGGGTGTCGCTCGATGCGGCGCTGCAGGCTCTGAGTCGCGCAGGCCTGCGTCTCGTCTACAGCTCGCACACGGTACCGCCGGACCTGCGCGTCCCCGCCCCGCCGGCCGGCCTGACCGGCGAGGCGCTGTTGCGGGAACTGCTGCGCGCCACGCAACTCGAGGCTCGCCCGTTGCCCGGCGGCGGCTACGTTATCGTGCGCGCCGAGGCGCCCGCGCTGGCGCTGACGTTTCGCGTCGTCTCGGCGGATCCGGAAGCGCCGCTGCCGGTGGGCGGCGCCGCGATCCGTGTCGCACCCGCGGCGCACGTGGCGCGCACCGACGCCGCGGGTCAAGCGAGCGTGACCGGGCTCGCACCCGGGCAGTATCTGGTGCAGATCAGTGCGCCGGGGTTTCAGACCCAGCGGATCAATGTCGCGCTGACGCCGGACAGCGCCGGCGCGACCGTGCAGGTATCGCTGCCACCCGTACCCGCGCCACTCGCGCAGATCACCATCGAGAGCGATCTGCTGCGCTCCGACACGGCCGCCGGCGCCAATTTCTCCCGGGCCGAGCTCGGCTCGACACCGGAGGTGTCGGAGGACGCCGTCCGCGCCGCACAACTCGTGCCCGGTAGCGCCGTGGCGGGCTACGGCGCCAAGAGCCACGTGCGCGGCAGCCGCGACGATGAGAATCTCATTCGCTTCGACGGCGTGGAACTCGCCGACCCCTACCACCTCGATCTGCTGCAGAGCCTGGTCAGTGTCGTCGATCCGAGCGCGGTGGAGCAGGTCACCGTCTGGGACGGAGTCGCGCCCATTCAATTCGGCAATTATCTCGGTGCCGCCGTGGACATTCAGCCGCGGCACTTCGACACGACGCAGCTGGGCGTGCGGCTGACGAGCCGGGATGCCGCATTGCTCGCCGGCGGCCCATTCGCCGACGACAGCGCGAGCGCGTTCGTCGTCGCGCGCACCAATAACGCCACCTCGCCCGCGGCGTGGCTGCAGCCGGAGAACTACACGCCCCATTACAACGACCTGCTGCTGCACGCGTCCTGGACGCCCGCGCCGGGCACCCAACTCGTTTTCGGCGCCGTCGGCCTCTACGATCAGCGCGACGTCCTTTCGACAGAGTCGCCGACGCCGGCGGAGCAGGCACGCTTCTCGGGAAACGACCTGTACGTCTGGTTGCGGCTCATCCAGCAGCTCGGGCCGGCGATCCGCAGCGAGACGCTGCTCACCACCGCCAACTCGCTCGATCACGAGTCGGGCACACTCGATCGGCCAGGGATCGAGAGTGGCAGCCTGTACCGTGAGGTGCAGCACGAGGCGGTCACCGTGCGCCAGGAATTCAACTTCGCACCGGCCCGCAGCTGGTCGGCACTGCTCGGCGCCGAGCGCACCGACGCGCGGATTGAAGACGCGCTGAACGGCTCGGCCAGCTATCTGCCGCCTTTCGTGCCGTTCCTGCAGCCGGCCACCCAGTTCAGCGAGGTCTCGAGCGTCAGCTACCGCGCCGTGGCCGGCTCGCTCTACGGCAGCGTTCACTGGCAGCCGATCGAGCGCATCACCGCGGAACTGGCTGCGCGCCGCGACACGCGCAACTTCAGCGCCTTCGCCGGCGATGGAGCCTGGAGCTACCGGGGCGATCTGACTGCCCGGCTCGCCGAGGGCACCACGGCACGCCTGGGCGCCGGGCAGAACACGCAGGCCGATCTGTACGGACTGCTGCGCGGCGTCGGACCGACACCGCAGCCCTTCGCACCGCGCCATCTGCGACAGCTCACCGCCGATCTCGAGCAGATATTGACGGCCGGCTGGCGGCTGCAGCTGGCGGCCTACCTCAAGCGCGAGACCACTCCGTTCGCCACCTTCGAGAACTTTCTCTCCCCATTCGAGCTGATGCCGGACATCGAAATCGACCGGCAGCTGCTGCTCACGCAGAGCTCGCGCATGCGCGGCGCTGAGTTGCAGCTCAATCATGATTCGGAGCGCTGGCATACGACTCTCTCTTATGCCCGTTCGCGCGCCGAGGACGAGATCTCGGGTGCCTGGTATCCGCGCAGCTGGGATCAGCCGGATGCGCTGCAGCTGCTCACCCGCCGCGACGCCGGCCGCTGGCAGTTGAGCGCCCTGCTTTCCTGGCACTCCGGATGGCCGTACACGCCGCTGCTGGTGGCGCCCTCCAGCTGGCAGAATCCCGCGCAGGTCAACGTCGCCCTCGGCACACGCAACGGTCAGCGGCTCGAGAGTTTCTTCGGCACGGACCTGCGCGCGGCGTGGCAACGGCCCTATGCCGGCGGGCAGTTACGCGTGTTCGTCGAGCTCGACGATGCCAGCAACAGTAGCGCGGCCTGCTGCCGGCATCTGCAGCTCACGACCCTCGCCGGCGGCCTGCAGGTGCTCTCGATCGAGCGCACGCCGTGGCTCACGCCGACCCCCTGGCTCGGTGTGGAGTGGTCGCGCTGAGCGCAGCACACCGACCCTGACCGCGCGGTTGTTTTCTCTCCGCCGGCCGGTCTCAGGAACAGCCACCTGCTGACCTGTTCCGGAGAGCGCTTGTCTCTTATCAGTGACGCCCTGACGGCCGCCCGCACCGCAATCATCCTCACCCGCCGCGCCGGACTCGCGACGCGCGGGTTGAAGTCGCTCAAGCAGCGCCTGCGCTGGCCGCTGCTGGCCGTGCTCACTCCGCGCCGCTCCCTGTGTTGGTTTGCACAGTGCGCGCGTGGCGAGCTGCGGTACGCAGTGCAGGTGCATGGCTATATAGCGCTCAAGCCGCTGCGCCCCTACGTCTCGATGCGCTGGAACCGTGAGCAGCGCATGCGCGTCATCCACGATACCCATCGGCTGCTGTTCGGCAGCTCACGCGTGACGCGTGAGGCGGTACTGAGTCCCGCCGGCAGCACCCTGGCGCACATGCCATCCCCGGGTGAAGCCGGGCTCGAGTTGCACCTGGGTACAGACCCCGGCATGCGCAAGGAAGGCGAGCTGCTGATCTCGCTGCGCGAGACAGGGAACACCGCGAGGCTGGCGACCCTGGCGCTGTCATTCGAGGCGACCGCCGCGGGATGGCGTGCCTACATCGGCGCCATCCAGGGTCGCGGCAACGCCCTCACCGCCCACCGGCGCGTGACGCGGCGGCTGCATGGACTGCGACCCGCACCGCTGCTGCTGTTCGTGGCGCAGGAGCTGGTGAGGTGCCTCGGTGTCAGCGACCTGCTGGCCGTCGGCCCGGACATCCATGTTCACCGCAGCAAGCACCTGCTCTACCTCGGGCGCCGGCATGCAATGCACTTCGATTATGAGCGCTTGTGGCGCGAGGCCGGCGGAACGCGCGCCGCCGAAGGCTGGTACCGGCTGCCGGTCCGGGCGCGGCGGCGCGAGCGCACCCAGCTCCCGGTGCGCAAGCGCTCGCAATACGCACGCCGCTATCGGCTGCTGGATGAGCTGGCGGCGCAGATGCGCCGCACCCTCGAGTCAGCCGGCCGTAGCGAGGTCGCCGCAGGCGGGGCTCAGGCGGCAACGGTGACCGACACCCGGTTCCTGCCGGCCCCCTTGGCCTCGTAAAGGGCCGCATCGCAATCGCGCAGCAGCATGGCGGCACTGGCGGTCTTCCCAGTGAACGCGGCGATCCCGAGGCTCACCGTCACCGCCCGCCTGAAGGCCTTCGAGCGCTCGACCGCCACACGCAGCCGCTCGCCGAACACCTCGGCACCCGCAAGATCGGTTTCCGGCAGGACGATGGCGAATTCCTCGCCACCGATGCGGGCCGCCAGGTCCGTCTCGCGGCAGACTGACATCACCAGTCCTCCCAGCACCCTGAGCGCCTCGTCGCCGGCCGGATGCCCGTATTCATCGTTATAGGACTTGAAGCGATCGATATCGAGCAGGATCAGCGAGAGCGCATGACGGTGGCGGCGCGTTAGATGGAAGCTCTCGAGGAGGAAGGTGTCGAAGGCGCGGCGATTGGCGAGGCCGGTCAGGGCATCGCGGCGCGCAAGCTCGGTTGCCGCCGTACGCTCCGCCTCCATGGCGGAAATGCGGCGCGCCAGCATCACCACGAGCCACACCGAGCCGAGCGAAGCGACCGCCGAATAGATCGCCCAGCGGAAGCGATCCGGATAGACGGCGAACATCGCTCCGCGCCCGAGCAGCCAGCCGAGCGCCGGCGGCGCCACGATGGCGGCGGGCAGGAGCCAGCGGCACACGATGCCACCGGCGCTCCGCTCGAGGGCGGTGCGAATCGGCCAGAAGGTCGGCTCCACGGCGAGAACCCCGAGGCCGAGGAGCAGGCTCACGATCGCCGTATGCACGGCGACGGAGCTGAAAAGCGGCACCGTTTGCAGCTCCGCGCCGAAGACATAGCCATTGACCCCGGCCCAGGCGATCAAGGTGCCTGCGACGCCGGTCGCGGACTTGAGGAGCTGTAGTCTCGGGCGCTGCGCGCACAGGAGAGCCACTGCGATGAGCGTCAGGCTCACGGCGGTTGGCAACGCAGGCCTTCCGGGAGTGACGGGATTACCGAGGTCCCTGAAGATGAGCTGATCGATGCCCGCATTCCACGCGAACGCGTATTCGGCGAGGGTCAGCAGCGCAACGGCGAGCGCGACAGACGCGGCCAGCTTGCCAACCACGCACCAGCGGCCCCCTTGCGCGCACAGTGCCAGGCCCGCGCCGAGCCCCCCGAGGCCAACCGCCGTGTTCGGCTTCATGGTGGCAAGGCCCGGGAGCACGCTTTTGAGCGCTGGGACTCCGAGCGCCCACCCCCCCACCAGGACGAGGCATCCGATCGCGGCAGCGAGGCTCCCTGCGGTGACGAGCAGCACGCGCAGCACGCGTGGGTTTCCCGTATCCGCGATGCTCATCTTGAGCGCAGTCCGTACCTTGGCAGCAGCTTCACATAGACTGCCACCGCGGCGCGGCACGATCAGTACGCAGTTGCCAGTACGTCTGGTCCGCGGATGGAGCGGGCCGACGGCCGGGACAAAGGATGGCGTGCGCCTCTTTGTCCCGGCCCGGCTTTAGAGACTGGTAGGCGCGAGTGGGATCGAACCACCGACCACCACCATGTCAAGGTGATGCTCTACCACTGAGCTACGCGCCTGAAATTCCACAAGGGTCCAACGAGGGGCGCGAACATTACAAGAGAGTCCCGGCCTTAGCAAGCTAAAGCGTGTAATTCCAAGTACTTACGAGCCCGCCGGGAGCCCGAGCTCGAGCTGCTTGAGGCGTTCGATCTCATCGCGCAGCCCCGCCGCCTCCTCGAACTCGAGGTTGCGGGCCTTCCTGAACATCTCCGCCTCGAGCTTCTTGATCTCCTTCACCAGCGCCTCGGGTCTCAAGTCAGCGGCGCTGCGCGGCTTCTCGCCGCGCCGGCGCGAGCCAGGCACCGGCGCCTCCGAGCGCGCCCCCTCCATGATGTCGGTCACCCGCTTCTCGATGCCGCGCGGCGTGATGCCGTGGGCCAGGTTGTAGTCGAGCTGCTTCTTACGGCGGCGATTGGTCTCATCGATCGCGCGCTGCATGGAGCCGGTCATGCGGTCGGCGTAGAGGATGGCGCGGGCGTTGATGTTGCGCGCCGCGCGGCCGATCGTCTGGATGAGGGAGTTGTCCGAGCGCAGGAATCCCTCCTTGTCGGCATCCAGGATCGCGACGAGGGACACCTCCGGCATGTCGAGTCCTTCGCGCAGCAGGTTGATCCCGACCAGCACGTCGAACTTGCCGAGGCGCAGATCCCGGATGATCTCCACCCGTTCCACGGTCTCGATGTCGGCGTGCAGATAGCGCACGCGCACGTCGTGCTCGGAGAGGTAGTCGGTGAGGTCCTCCGCCATGCGCTTGGTGAGCGTCGTGATGAGTACGCGCTCGCCACGTGCGGCGGTGAGGCGGATCTCGGAGAGCACGTCGTCCACCTGAGTCGCCACGGGGCGTACCTCGACCTCGGGGTCGACGAGACCGGTGGGGCGCACGAGCTGCTCGACGACCTGGGAGGTATGCTTGGATTCGTAGCCGCCGGGCGTCGCCGAGACGAAGATCATCTGCGGCGCGAGGCTCTCCCATTCCTCGAACTTGAGCGGCCGGTTATCGAGCGCGGACGGCAGCCGGAACCCGTACTCGACCAGGACTTCCTTGCGCGAGCGATCGCCCTTGTACATCGCGCCGAGCTGCGGAATCGTCTGGTGGCTCTCGTCCACGATCAGCAGCGCATTCTTCGGCAGGTAGTCGAACAGGCACGGCGGCGGCTCACCAGGCTCGCGGCCCGAGAGGTAGCGCGAGTAGTTCTCGATGCCGGCGCAATAGCCGACTTCCTTGATCATCTCCATGTCGAAGCGGGTGCGCTGCTCGAGGCGCTGCGCCTCGACGAGGCGCCCCGCATCGCGCAGCTCCTTGAGCCGTACGCGCAGATCCTCGCGAATCTGGTCGACCGCCCCGATGAGGCGCTCGCGCGGCGTCACGTAGTGGGTACCGGGGTAGACGGTGAAACGCGGCACCTTGCGCCCCACGGCGCCGGTGAGCGGATCGAAGAGCGAGATCGCGTCGATGGTGTCGTCGAAAAGCTCGACCCGCACCGCCTCGCGCTCGGACTCGGCGGGAAAGATGTCGATGACGTCGCCGCGTACGCGGTAGGTGCCCTGGGTGAGATCAAGCTCGTTGCGCGTGTACTGCATGTCCGCGAGGCGCCGGAGCAACGCCCGCTGATCCCAGCGGTCGCCGCGCTTCAGATGCAGCACCATGGCGAGGTAGGCCTGCGGGTCTCCGAGTCCGTAGATCGAGGAGACGGTCGCGACGATGATCGAGTCGGGACGCTCGAGCAGGGCCTTGGTGGCCGAGAGCCGCATCTGCTCGATGTGCTCGTTCACCGAAGCGTCCTTCTCGATGTAGGTATCGGAGGAGGGAACGTAGGCCTCCGGCTGGTAGTAGTCGTAGTAGGAAACGAAGTACTCGACCGCGTTGTGCGGGAAGAATTCGCGGAACTCGCCGTAGAGCTGCGCGGCGAGAGTCTTGTTGTGGGCGAGCACCATGGCAGGGCGCTGCAAGCGCTGGATGACGGCCGCCACCGAAAATGTCTTCCCACTGCCGGTGACCCCGAGCAGCGTTTGGTGCGCGAGGCCCTCGTTCAAACCCTCGACCAGCTTTTCGATCGCCTGCGGCTGATCTCCCGCGGGCGAGAAATCCGCCTCGAGCTCGAACGGCCGGTGCTCTGTCGACTCCATATACAGTACGGGTGCTGCGAAGCTGCTGTGTGTGGCGCGCGCGCCCGCGGCGTCAATGGCCGCCGCGGACGCAATCTCCTAATATAGCGGCTCGAAGCGACTTTCAAAGGCCTGCCGGAGGATCGCGACCTTGCCCGTGTCCCGCCGCGTCCAGCGTGTCAAACCCTCGCCCACCCTCGCGGTCACGGCGCGCGCCGCGCGCCTGAGAGCCGAGGGCAAGGACGTCATTGGCCTCGGCGCCGGCGAGCCCGATTTCGACACCCCGGCGCACATCGCGCAGGCGGGGATCGAGGCGATCCAGAAGGGCTTCACCCGCTACACGCACGTCGAGGGGATCGACGAGCTCAAAGACGCCATCATCGCCAAGTTCCAGCGCGACAACGGACTCACCTACGAGCGCTCGCAGGTCATGGTCTCCTCGGGCGCCAAGCAGACCATCTACAACCTCTGCATGGCGGTGCTCGACCCGGGCGACGAGGCGGTGATCCCGGCGCCCTACTGGGTGTCCTACCCCGACATGGTGCTGCTCGCGGACGGCCACCCGGTGATGCCGCTCGCCGGCTTCGCGCAGGGCTACAAGATCACCCCGCGACAGCTCGCCGCCGCGATCACCGCCAAGACGCGGCTCGTGCTCCTCAACAGCCCCTGCAATCCCACGGGTGCCGCGTACAGCCGCGCCGAGCTCAAGGCGTTGGGCGAGGTGCTGCTCGAACACCCGCGCATCGTCATCGGCACCGATGACATGTACGAGAAGATCTACTGGGAACCCGAGCCCTTCACGAGTCTCGTGAGCGCGGTGCCCGAGCTGTACTCGCGCACCGTGACCATCAACGGCGTCTCGAAGGCCTACGCGATGACCGGCTGGCGTATCGGGTACTGCGGGGGACCGAAGGAAATCATCGCGGCGATGAGCACCATCCAGGGGCAGTCGACCTCCAACCCCTCGAGCATCTCGCAGAAGGCGGCCGTGGCTGCCCTGAACGGCGATCAGAGCTGCGTCGCCCGCATGAACGAGGCCTTCAAGGAGCGCCGCGACTTCGTGGTGCGGGCGCTCAACTCCATGCCGGGCGTCAGCTGCCTGCCGGGCGCGGGGACGTTCTATGCCTTCGCCGAAGTGTCGCGCGCCATGGCGGCGCTCGGCTGCCGCGATGACAACGAGTTCGCGGAGCTGCTCTTGAACGATGCCGGTGTCGCCGTGGTGCCGGGCTCAGGCTTCGGCGCACCCGGACACATGCGCCTCTCCTTCGCTTGCAGCATGAAGACGCTCGAGAAAGCCCTCGATCGCATCGCGCGAATCCTCGTCGCGCGCGTCGTGGCCGAGACGGCCTGAGTCGGCAGCCTGCGGGGCCCTTCCTTGACTCTGCGAAGCCCCTTACCGGAGAATCCGCGCCCTTCGATGGTCCGCCCGCTTCCCCGGTAGCTCAGCGGTAGAGCAGACGACTGTTAATCGTCTGGTCGTTGGTTCGATTCCAACCCGGGGAGCCACTTACCCCTAACCAGCGGGTCGCAGCTGAGCACACCTTGCTCGCTGTTCGCAATCTAAACAATATGAATCAATTAGTTACGCACTCAGCGTGTCTCGGGCCGCAACTTGACAGCTCCGGAGCGTCAGAGGGGCGAGCCGAGGGATCAGCGTCAGCGCGAGCGCAAACAGCAGGATCTTTGCCATTGGAGGTACTCGGCGATGGCGCTCGAGGCCTTGTGCCGGCAGCTCCTACTTTCGAGGAAATGTCTCGAGGACGGCGGCCACGGCAGTCCGAATCGAGGCTTCCGAATGTTCACTGTCACCTTCTGACAGCTCTTTCTTCGCCCACCCGTGCCACACAGGTCGGTGGCTGCGGACATCGAACATGTCTATCGACAGGATCCCCTCGCGGTACTGGCGCACGTCGACCTGATCGCCCCAGTATGAATATCCCCACCACCCGGGACGACCCCACCACCCAAAATCCGCATAGGGGGCGGGATACGAACGGATATCGGTTCGGTCGTGCGCTCCAATCGTAAAGTCGACCAGGAAGTCGGCTTTCGTGCCATCGTCAACGTACGTAAGACCTTTGCTCGTGAGCACTGACTGGATCGAGTCTTTTGTCCGCTGCACGATGAGCGGATTCTTCGTGCCATAGTGCTCGCGCGGCATCCAGGCAAACGTCTTGTAACCCGTGACGTCGGCAGTGCGGTCGAAGTCGCTGCCGACTTGCAGCGTCGAACAGGCCGCGAGCCCGGCTACGGCAACGACAACTGACCAAGCCATGAGACCGGAAGACCTTGAGGGATTCATATCAGCTCCTTCGTTACCATGCTCACGAGTCTCGAGCCTTGCGGGCGCGACTCCCTAAGGTTGCGGTCGCGGAGTGGTGGTCACACTCGCCGGCAGAATCGGGTAGACGATTTTCGGCTGTTCGCCTGTGAGACTTTCGAGGAATGCGACGATCGCCTCGATCTCACCGGGCAGCAGCTGCGTTCCGAGCTGACTCGAGCCCATTACCGCGACCGCCTGACGCAGGTCCCAGGACCGGCCTGTGTGGAAGTACGGGGCAGTCAGCGCGATGTTCCGTAATGTCGGCACTTTGAACACATACGCATCCGTTGCGCTCTTCGTGACGGTGAGCCGCCCCTTGTCGTTCGGCGGGAGGAGCTCGGCGCCTGGATTCTCGACAACTCCGAAGGGTGCGTACATGTCTCCGCCGATGTTGATGCCTTTGTGACATCCTGCGCAGCCCCGCTCGATGAATAAGCGCAATCCGCCCGTCTGCTGCGTGTCAAGTGCCGATGCATCGCCTCTCAGGTAGCGGTCGAACGGGGCGTTCGGAGTGATGAGCGTCGCTTCGAATACCGCGATCGCCTTCTGTGCATTCGCGAGCGTGACCGGATTGGCTTCCCCGGGGAATGCGGCCTTGAACGCATCGACGTAGCCGGGAATCGCCGCAAGCTGCTCGCTGACGTGCGCTTGGGGCGATGCCATCTCGATCGGATTGACCATGGGTCCGCCGGCCTGAGCCTCGAGATCCTTGGCGCGCCCGTCCCAGAACTGGGCGGTGTTGAAGACTGCATTGAAGACCGTTGGCGCATTGCGGCCGCCGCGCTGCCACTGGTGCCCGATCGAAGTCTCTTCGGCATCCGCCCCAGCCAATCCGATGTTGTGGCAGCTGTTACAGCTGATGGCGTGGCTCGCGGAGATACGCGGATCGAAATAGAGCATCTTGCCGAGTTCGACCTTCGGCGCCGCTGATGCAATTCCGGTCAGCGCGGGCGACATGGGGATGGGTTTGAACAGCGCCTGCGCCCTGCTCATCAAGTCATCGGCAGCAAGACCCTCAACCGACAACCCGAGGCACAGTGCGAGGGCAAGACCACGAAGGAACCACATACTGCCTCCGTCCGGCGGTTACGCCTTCAGCTGATGTGTTTTGAGAACCGTTGACTGGGTGCTCTGCGGAAATCGACCACATCCTCGGTGTGGGAGGCGGCGTTCGCCCCCTCGGCTGCCGGATGGATGATGGCGACGCTGACTTGCTGTATGGAACCGAAGCGCGCATCGGCGGCCATGCTTTGCTCGGCGGCGCTAAGAATTGCGGTTGCCGCACTCTCACGCCCTGCCTGGTCTTCCTCCGCGAGCTTGCTGTCACTAATAGAGATGCGCATGTGAGCCGCGCCGACCAGTATTTCCAATGAGTCGGATGAATATCCGGTCGCAGCCGCAATCGCGCTTTTCATCTGCTGCAGCGAGGCGGCGGTTTGAGGGTCCGACCGTGCGGTCGGACCGCTGTTGTCGCAGGCGCTCAGAGCCAATACCACCAGGACGACTACTCTAATCAGGTTCATTGCTCTCCTCGCTTGTCTATCCGATGCCCCGATTGACCAGCCGCAGCTAAGCCCATTCATAGCAACCCCGATCGAAATTTGTCGTTCAATACAAACCGTATGATCGAAACAGCCTTTGCTCAATACGAACTAGTCACAATGGAACGACCGGCTCCCGATTTGCAAGGCGCGGATTACGCTTTGGATCGGGTAAGACCCGCGGCGCAGAGCCGCATACAAATGGGAGCCGGCGATGAAGAACGTACGATTTGTGGGTCTGGATGTCCATGCGGAGACG
>JAGWMP010000250.1 GCA_028871705.1 Gammaproteobacteria bacterium | reverse complement strand
GAATGGAATGCGCGCACCGATGCCTACGGCGGCAGCCTCGCCAACCGCGCCCGCATCGTGCGCGAGCTGCTCGAAGTGACTCACGCAGCCGTGGGCGGACGGTGCGCGGTCGCGCTGCGGGTCAGTCTCGAGGAGCTGCGCGCCCGGCCGAGCGCCAACGCCGCCTCCGAAGCGCACGAGCTGGTCGCACTGCTCGCCGATCTCCCGGACCTCTGGGACGTGAAGCTCGACTCCTCGCCCACCGACTGCCCGCCATCGCGCTTCGCCGCCGAAGGCAGCCACGAGGGCGTCATCGATTTCGTCAAGCGCCTGACGGCCAAGCCCGTGGTCGGCGTCGGCCGCTTCACCTCCCCCGACACCATGGTGGGCCAGATCCGCCGCGGCGTGCTCGATCTGATCGGCGCCGCGCGTCCCTCGATCGCCGATCCCTTCCTGCCCGCGAAGATCGACGCGGGCCGCGAGCAGGACATCCGCGAGTGCATCGGCTGCAACATCTGCATCTCGAGCTGGCACGACTCGGTGCCGGTGCGTTGCACCCAGAATCCCACCATCGGCGAGGAGTGGCGCCGCGGGTGGCACCCCGAGTACATCGCCCCGGCCGCCAGTTCCGCCTCGATCCTCGTCGTGGGCGCCGGACCCGCCGGTCTCGAGTGCGCACTCGCGCTCGGCCGGCGCGGCTACGAGGTGACGGTGGCGGAGGCGGCCGCGGATATCGGCGGACGGCTGCGCTTCGAGACGCGGCTGCCGGGACTCAGCGCCTGGGGGCGAGTGCTCGACTGGCGGCGCGGGCAGCTGGCCAAGGCCGGCAATGTCAGCATCTACCGCGGCAACCGCCTGTCGGCGGATGACATCCTGGGCCTTGGCAACACCCACGTCGTCATCGCCACCGGCGCCCGCTGGGCGAAGCTCCTGTGGTCGCCGCTCGAGGTACCGGCCGGCAGCCTCGCGGGTCCCGGTGTCCTCACGCCCGACGACATCGCCGCCGGCACCAGGCCGCGGGACCCGGTGGTGGTCTATGACTTCGACAACTACGTCATGGGCGGCGTGCTTGCCGAACACCTGGCCCGCGGCGGACACTCGGTGCGTTACGTCACACCGGCCGGACACGCCTCCGCCTGGACCATCATGAGCAACGAGCAGCCGCAGGTTCATCGGGCCCTCGCCGCCGCCAACATCGCGGTGCATACGCTCGCACGCGTCACCGCCTTCGCGGATGGCGTGGCGACGCTCGCGAGCCAGTTCACCGACGCCGAGTCGCGGATCGAGTGCGGCTCGCTCGTCATCGTCGGCGCGCGCTTCGCCGACGATGCCCTGTATGCGGCGCTCACGGCGCGGCCCGCGGAGCTCGCCGACGCCGGGATCCGCTCGGTCACGCGCATTGGCGATGCGCTCGCACCCGGCGCCCTGGTGCACGCCGTCCACAGCGGCCACCGCTACGCGCGCGAGCTCGATGCCGATCCCGCGAGTCTCACGGTGCGGCGCGATGCACCGCTGGCGAGGCCGGCGTGAGCCTCGCCCCGCTGCCGCCGCGGATCGCCGGACTCGAGCCCACGCTCCCCTCGAGCTGGTACACCAGCGAGCGCATCTTCGCGCTGGAGAAGGAGCGCATCTTCTGCCGCGAGTGGGTGTGCGTCGCACGCGAGGAGGAGCTGGCGGCGCCCGGCGCCTGGCGCGTCCTCGATGTGCTCGGCGAGAGCCTCATCGTGGCCCGCAACCGCGGCGGAGCGCTGCGCGCCTTCTACAACGTCTGCCGGCATCGCGGGACGCGCCTGTGCCGCGACCCGCAGGCTCCGCCGCCCGCGGCGCCGCTGCCCGGAGGCGTCGCGGGCGGGCGCATCACCTGCCCCTATCACCAGTGGACCTACGACTTCGACGGCCAGCTCGTGAGCGCGCCGCACCTGAGCAGCGAGCCGGGCTTCGACCGCTCGCAGTTCAGCCTGTACCCCGTGGCGGTGGAGTGCTGGGGCGGCTTCGTGTTCGTGCACCTCTCCCCGGCGCAGGCGCCGCCACTCGCCGCGCAGCTCGGCGGCATCCCCGAACGCACGCAGCGCTATCCGCTCGCGCAGCTGCGCATCGGCGCGACGCTGCGCTACTCGGTCGCGGCCAACTGGAAGGTGCTCTGCGAGAACTACAACGAGTGCTACCACTGCGGCGGCGTGCACCCGGAGCTGTGCGCGGTGGTGCCGGCCTTCCGCGAACGCGGCGGCGCCGATCTCGACTGGGCGCGCGGCGTGCCGCACCGGCCGGGCGCCTACACCTTCACCGCCTCCGGGACGACACGCCGGCGGCCCTTCCCGACGCTCGATGCGGACGAGCGGGTACGCCACAAGGGCGAGCTCGCCTACCCGAACCTCTTCCTGAGTCTCGCCTGCGATCACGCCGCGGTGTTCATCCTCGAGCCGCGCGCCCCGGCGCACACCGACATTGTGTGCCACTTCCTGTTCGAGCCGTATGAGCTCGCCAGGGGCGACTTCGATCCGCGCGATGCCACGGAGTTCTGGGACCTCGTCAACCGCCAGGACTGGGCAATCTGCGAGGCCGTGCAGCAGGGCCTGAGCGCGCGCGTCCACGCGCACGGCTACTACGCGCCCATGGAAGACTTCAATCTCGATATCCGCCGCTACGTGCGCGAGCGAATCGGCGAGGCGGCCGATCCAGCGTGAGCGAACCTCCGGCCGCGGCGTTCCCGCTGCCGGCGCCGCCGGCGACGCGCCCGCTCGTGCCCGTGCGCTGGCGGATCTTCGCCTTCATGTTCGCGTTCGGCGTGTTCGCCTACGTGCAGCAAAAGGGCCTGTCGGTCGCGGCGCTGCGCATGATGCCCGAGCTCGGACTCACGCAGCAGCAGATCGGCTGGCTGCAGACCGCGTTCATCGCCGGCTACACGCTCATGCAGTTTCCGGGGGGACTCCTCGGCCAGAGCTTCCGCCCGCGCCTGGTGTTCGCCGCCCTCGGCTTCGGTGCCTGCGCCGCCGCCCTCATCGTGCCGCTCGCGCCGCTCGTGCTCATCGGAGCGCCGCTGCTCGTCACGCTGCTGCTCGGGCGTGCGCTCCTCGGGGCGCTGCAGGCGCCGGTCTTCCCGGTGACCAACGGCATCTTCGAGGCATGGTTTCCGCCGCGGCAGTGGCCGCTGGTACAGGGACTGTCCTCCGCCTGTCTCGGCGTGGGGCTCGCCGTCACCGCGCCCCTGGTCGCGCATCTGATGGAGGCGTCCAACTGGCAGCGGGCGCTCTTGTGGACCAACGTACCGATGTTCGTGCTCGCGCTGCTGTGGGTCTGGTACGGGCGCAATACCCCGGCCGAGCACCCGGCGGTGAGCGCCGCGGAGCTCGGGGAGATCGGCGTACACGCCGCCGTGCATCACGAGTTCTCCTGGGGGCGCGTCGCGGCGCTGCTGCGCAACCGCGACGTGCTGGTGCTGACGTTCTCCTATATCTGCGCCAACTACGTGTTCTATTTCATCGGCGACTGGTGCTTCCTCTATCTGGTGCAGGAGCGGCACTTCCAGGCGCTCGAAAGCGGCTGGCTGGCCGCCGCTCCGGCGGTGGTCGGCGCACTCGGCGCCGCCACCGGCGGCTGCCTCGCGACCGCGCTCGGAGGCCGCCTCGGGGTGCGCCGCGGGCTGCGCCTGGTGCCGCTCGTCTGCCTGCCGGCGTGCGCGGTGCTGCTGCTCGGTGCGGCCGCGACGCCCAACGGTTACCTGGCCGTGGCGGCGATCGCGCTCGCCTTCGCCTGCGAGCAGGTGAACGAGGGGCCCTACTGGGCGGCGATCATGCATTGCGCGCCCGCCGACACCATGGCGGCGGGCGGAGTGCTCAACACGGGCGGAAACTTCGGCGGACTGATCGCCGCGCCCGTGACCGCGTATTTCTCCGGTCATGGCTCGTGGGGCTTACCCTTCCTCATCGGCTGCGGCTTCGCCCTGGTCGCGGCGGCCGGCTGGTTGATCGTCGACCCGCTGCGCCGCGCGGGCAACGTCCGGGAGAACGGCTAGGGAGCGGGCGCGTCGGCCGCTACGACGCGGCCGTTCAGGGTGCCGCGAACGGCGGCGCGCGCATCGGCCACGCCTTCGTGCCAGTCGAGCGTGAGGGAGCCGGCGGCCGCCGGGCCCGTGAGTCTGAGCTGCGCGTGTACGGGACCCTCGCGCCCCGCCGTCTCGATGTCGCCCGAGACGGCGAGGTCTTGCGTCCAGCGCAGCGCGTGCAGGCGGATGCGCCACCCGGCCCCGCTGGCGACCGCCGTGAATTCGCCCCCGCGCAGGCCAACGCCGGCGCCGGCACCGGTCTCGGCTGCGCGGGCAATCGCATCCTCCGCCGTCAGGAGCGCCGCG
>JAGWMP010000249.1 GCA_028871705.1 Gammaproteobacteria bacterium | reverse complement strand
GCCGTCGAAGACGCTCATGAACGTGCACGAGATCTGCGAGCACGTCTATCACCTGCTGCGCGCCGAGGCGCGTAGCGGCGTCCTGGTCGAGCGCGACTACGATCCGAGCCTGCCGAACGCCATGCTCGACCGCCACCAGCTGATCCAGGCGCTGCTCAACGTCGGGCGCAATGCGCTGCAGGCGCTCGCGGCGCAGGGCGATACCGGCCACGTGGTGCTGCGCACCCGGGCGCGCAGCAATGTAAGTATCGGCTCGGTGCGCCACCGCCTGGTGGCCGCGGTGCAGGTCGAGGACTCAGGTCCCGGCGTGCCCGAGCATCTGCGCTCCTCCATCTTCTATCCGCTCGTCACCGGGCGTGCCAACGGCACGGGCTTAGGGTTGGCGGTCGCGCAGGAGCTGGTCACCCGCAACGGCGGCATCATCGAGTTCGAGAGCGAGCCGCGGCGCACGGTGTTCACGCTGCTGCTGCCGCTCGGAGAGGAATCATGAACAGCGAAGCGCTGCGTGTGTGGCTGGTCGACGACGACGCCTCGATCCGCTGGGTGCTCGAGCGCGCCCTCAAGCACGGCGGCATGAGCGCGCGCGTGTTCGATGCGGCGGAGCCGGCGCTCGAAGCCCTGCGGCGCGAAGCGCCCGACGTGCTGATCACCGACATCCGCATGCCGGGCGCCTCGGGCCTCGAGCTGCTGCGGCGCATCCGCGACACGCGCCCGGCGCTGCCGGTGATCGTCATGACGGCGCACTCGGACTTGGGATCCGCCGTGTCGGCCTACGAGGGTGGGGCGTTCGAGTACTTACCCAAGCCCTTCGACATCGATCAGGCGGTGGCCCTCGCGCGGCGCGCGGCGAACGCCGGCATGCAAGGCGGCGGCGAGGCCGGCGGCACCCCGCGCATCCCCGAGCTCTTAGGGCGTGCGCCGGCGATGCAGCAGGTATTCCGCGCGATCGGCCGCCTGGCGCGCTCCTCGATGACGGTGCTCGTGACCGGGGAGTCCGGCACCGGCAAGGAGCTCGTCGCACGCGCGCTCCACGACCACAGCCCGCGCGCGGGCAAACCCTTCATCGCGCTCAACACCTCGGCCATCCCCGCCGACCTCCTCGAGTCGGAGCTCTTCGGCCACGAGCGCGGCGCCTTCACCGGCGCCGATAGCTCAAGGCGCGGGCGCTTCGAGCAGGCCGACGGCGGGACGCTCTTTCTCGATGAGATCGGCGACATGTCGATGCCGCTGCAGACACGGCTGCTGCGGGTGCTCGCCGAGGGCGAGTTCTACCGCGTGGGCGGGCAGACCGCGGTGCGGGTCGACGTGCGGGTGATCGCCGCCACCCACCAGGACCTCAACGAACGCGTGGCGCGCAGTCTCTTCCGCGAGGACCTCTACCATCGACTGAACGTCATCCGCATCGAGCTGCCGCCGCTGCGCGCGCGCGCCGGCGACATCCCGGATCTGCTCGCCCATTACATGGCGGGCGCCGCGCACGAGCTCGGCGTCGAGCCCAAGGCGCTCGCGGCGGATGCGCGCGCGCTGCTCGCCGCCTACGACTGGCCCGGGAACGTGCGTGAGCTCGTGAACCTCTGCCGCCGCCTTTCGGTGCTCGCGCCGGGGCGCGAGGTGCGGATCGAGGATCTCCCGGCGGAGCTCGTGAGCGCCGCCTCCCAGGGTCCGAAGGATGCGGACTGGGCGGCGGCGCTTGCGGGCTGGGCCGAGCGCGCCGCGCTGAGCGCCACGCAACCGCTGCTCGATACGGCGCTGCCGCAGTTCGAGCGCGTGCTGATCCGCGCGGCCTTGAAGCGCACCCACGGCCACCGCCAGGAGGCGGCCAGGCTCCTCGGCTGGGGGCGCAACACCCTGACCCGCAAGCTCAAGGAGCTCGGCATGCAGGCTGCCGGCGCCGCAGATAACGCCGGCGAAGTGGACGAGGCGGCCGGCGCGGACGGGAGCGCGGGCCGCAGCGGCGACGGCCCGGTGTAAGCCGCCGCGCCCGGGGGCAGGCGATGTCGGGCTGGCATGCGTTGGGGCAGGTCGAGTACCTCGGCAATTCGCTCGCCGACTGGCTCCTCGCGCTCGCGATCTTCCTCGTCACCTTCACGGTGCTGCCGCTCGTCAAGGGGCTGATCGCCGCGCAGCAGCGGCGCCTCTCGGCACGCGGCCCGCTGCAGATTCACTTCGCGATCGAGCTCGCGGCGCTGCTGGCGCGGCGCACGCAGCGTCTGTTCCTCTGGGGCGCGGCGCTGTGGCTCGCCTCGCGCGATCTCACCTTCCCGCCGCGCCTCGAGCGCGCGCTCACCGTGATCCTGGTGGTGCTGTTGTGGCTGCAGATCGCGCGCTGGGCCACCGCCGCGGTGCGCTACGCGGTGGACCTGCGCCGCCAGCGCTCGAGCGGTCCCGACACGCTCCTCAAGAGCTCTATGGAGGTGATCCTCTTTCCGGTCGGGCTCGTGATCTGGGGCGTCGCGATCCTGCTCGCGCTCGACAACCTCGGCGTCGAGATCCGCCCGCTGCTCGCCGGGCTCGGCATCGGCGGCATCGCGCTCGCGCTCGCCGTGCAGGCGGTGCTCGCGGATCTGCTCGCCTCGCTCTCGATCGCGCTCGACAAGCCCTTCGGCCTCGGCGACTTCCTCACCGTGGACGACTGCCAGGGGAGCGTCGAGCACATCGGCGTCAAGAGCACACGGCTGCGCAGCATCAACGGCGAGCAGATCGTCATTTCCAACGCGGACCTCCTCAAGGCGCGGGTGCGCAACTTCGGCCGCCTGCTCGAGCGGCGCTCGCTGTTCGTGCTGCAGGTTCACTACGAGACGCCGGTGGAGAGGCTCGCGGCGGTGCCGCGCGCGGTGCGCGAGATCATCGAGGCGACCCCCGGGGTGCGCTTCGACCGCTGCCACCTGCTGCGCTGCACCGACACGGCGCTCGAGTTCGAGGCGGTGTTCTTCGTCACGCACCCCGAGTACCAGGCCTACGCGGACGCGCAGCAGAGCATCAACTTGCGGATCCTCGAGCGTTTCCGGGCGATGGAGGTGAGCTTCGTCGCGACCGCCCCGCGCGCCGTGCGCCTGCATCCGCCACTGACGCCGGCGGCGGACGGCGGCGGCCAGCAGCGCCTCCTGTAGCGCGCTCAGTTCCCCGCGAGCAGCTCGTTGAGCAGCCCCGCGAATTCCCCGTAAGGCAGCGCTCCCTCGACGCGCACGCCATCGAGCACGCCGGCGGCGGCGCGCCCGACGATGAAGCCCGGCGTGCCGTCGATGCCGGCGGCGTCGGCCTCGCGCGCATGCGCGGCGATCAGCTCGGCGTACTTGCCGCGCGCGACGCACTCGCCGAAGCGCGCCATGTCGAGCTTGAGCGCGCGCGCGCGCCGCTCGATGCCGCCCTGCGGGAAGTCCATCGCGCCGGCCAGCAGCGCCGCGTGCATGTCCCAGAACTTGCCCTGCTCACCGGCGCAGTGCGCCGCTTCCGCCGCCGGCCCGGCCGAGGCATGGAATCCGAGCGGCAGGTCGCGCGCGATATAACGGAGCTTGCCGGTGTCGATGTAGTCGCGCTTGAGGCGCGGCCACGCTTCGGCCTGGAAGCGCCGGCAATAGGGACACTGGTAATCGGTGAACTCGACCATGGTGAGCGGGGCGTCGCTGCGCCCGAGAGCGGGCTCGCCCGGCTCGAGCTTGAGGCGCACCTCGGCGGTGGGCGCGGCGCCGTTTTGCGCCCGCGCCGCGCCAGCACCGAGCGTACTCGCGGCGAGCGCGAGAGCGAGCACCAGCGCACCCGCCGCACCCGCGCCCGTGAGCACGGGGGCTCTCATCCGCGCGGCTCGCCCTTCTTGTCTTCCTTCTTATCCTGCCTCTGCGGCTGCTCTCGCTGCGGCTGCGGATGCTGCGGGTGCCAGGCGGGACCTTCCGGCCGGGCCGCGGTTGCACCCGGCTCGCGCAACGCGCCCGGGTGCGGCGTGGCGGCGATCGGCGGACGGCCCTCGTTGCGCGCCGCGTTGAGGGTGGGCTCGTTACGTGCCTCGACGTGGTGCTGCTGCTGCGCCGGCGTCTGCTGGTAACGTGGCTCGCGTGCCGCGACGTTCTCGGGCCGGGTCCGCTCCGGGCGCGCGTAGCCCCCGCCGCCCACGTAGCTGGCGCGGCCGTTGTTGACGGTGACGTTGTTGACGACCGTCTCGTTGTAGGTGTTGTGGACGTTCACCACGTTCACGTTGGTGACCGCGGTGTTGTACTGGAAGCGGTTACCCGCCCAGCGCCCGCCGTGGTAGCCCTCCCCGGTGTAGCCGGCACCGTAGTTGATGCCGCCGTAGTAGCCGACGTGCGATCCCCAGTGCCCGCCATGGAACACG
>JAGWMP010000014.1 GCA_028871705.1 Gammaproteobacteria bacterium | reverse complement strand
TGGCCCCCAGTAATGCATTAACTCGTTGGACGTTCAGCTCCGGCTCGGCGGTATGGAGGAGCACTACAACGCAGTCATACGGGCCGCCTTTCGCCGCCCGCAGCTTCTCGCCCTTGTTGTCGATCTGATGCTGTATGCGGTCGCGCAGCCTGTCCGCGGTCCATTGTGCCCACGCGTAGGCGCTCCCGCCTCTTACAACCGATTCGAGTGCCTGCCGGTCTACCAACTCGGTGACTTCAATGGCAATGCGGTTCCCACAAACCCCGCGCGCCTCGCAATCTGGTGGGTCGTTCCCGGCACCGCGAGCAAAGACATCCTCGGGGTGCGCGAGCGGGGTGCCAGCAGCCGCGAGCGCTTCGCAGAGATCACGCGCGATGCCTTGCTCCTTTACATCTCTGTCCGGGTAGTCGAAGAAGTCAGCGTATCCTCGCCGCTTTTCCACAGCCTCGCGCATGAGCCGCAATACCTCCTGCTCGTCGTCGTCGCACATGCCGGCTGCACCTTAGCATGGCGGCCGCTACCGTCATAAATCGGCGCGACTCACGCGACCTGGGGTCGCTGTGGACGCTCGGGGACGCCAAGGGACTCGGAGAGACAGCTCGAGAGGAAAGTCTCAGCAGGTGAGGGAAGCACGGCTAGGGAGTGGGGTACTTTTTGCGAACTCCTTGATTCACTTAAAAACGAGCGAAACTTGGTCGGAGTATTGCCCGCGAATCGCCACAATTAGCCGGAACGAACGTCGAGTAATCGGCGAAGGACGTCGCAAACCCCTCTTTCCTTTCGGTTGCAACACATGGATCGTGGCCATTTCGACGGTATCAGCACTCCCTTAATGACCTGATGGGCAAATAACATGAGGTCCGCCTCGCCCTTCACCATCCGGACCGGCCCCATGCAAGACCGCGCGCTCTACTCGATCCAGGAAGCCCGAAAGCTCCTCGGCGGTATCTCCCGGAATGCCATTTACCGGCTTCTCCGGACCGGAGAGCTCGCCAGCGTGGTCATCGGCTGCCGGCGGTTCATCTCTCCTGCCGCGATTGCCGAGCTCATCGCCAGGTCGACCACGACCGTCAGCCCATCGCTAGCCTCAACACGATCGCGGCTGACAGGCCAAGTCGCCCTCCCCTTGCCGCTACCCACCCCACGTCGAAGCCGGACCATGCGGGCTCGGAATTGATTCCATGCGTCGTGGTTCGTGTCTGCCCGGACCACGGTCCCATCTTGCTGCAACGTTGACAGCCTGCAGGTCCGGCTCGCCGGCAAGGACGGGTGATCGCTCGCGCGACGGATTCAACACTTCATTCGCGCAGCGGCAGCTGCGTGCACGGGGGAGGAATTGGTGCGATGGCAGGATAGCGGGTTGTCCGCGTTTGCAGCAGATCGGGCAGATCACATGACCTGCCGCGCTACTCGATCGTCACTGCCTTCGGTCACCGTTCGTCTCTCCGCGCACGAGAAGGAATGGTTCGCCACCCTCGCCCGCTCACGTGGTGTGTCGGAGTCCGCTCTCGCTCTTTCGGTCATCAGGTCCATCTCGGACTCCGGCTGTTTCGATCCCTACGCAACGGGACCCCGGACGCCGGCGACCGACCGGATCACCATCCGGCTGCGTCCCGGGGACTGGCAAGCGATCGCCCGGCGAGCATCCGAGCGAGGGATGAAACCATCGGCCTACCTTGCCGCCCTGGTGCGCGCCCACCTGGCCGTGAATCCACCGCTGGCCGCCAACGAGCTCGCGGCGCTCAAACAGAGCATCGCCGTCCTGGCGGGCCTTGGCACTGTCCTCGCTCAGACGGCTCGCAATCCGGCGCTGAGCGGCCCGGCACTCGAGGGCGTCCGGCAAGTCATCAGCCGCACGCGGGCCGCTGTGGCGACGCTGGAGCTGCGAACCCACGAGTTCACCCGAGAGGCGCTCGTGAGCTGGGAGACCCGGCGTGTCTAGGCGGCCGTTCCGTTTACCGTCAGACGGCCCTCCGTTCCTCGATCTCTTTAGTCGCGGACGGCCGGGTCCTCGGGCAGCGTCGGGCCCCTTCACGGCCGCCCAGCTCGAGCAGATTCGCCGCACCACAAGGGGCGCGCCCGAAGTCATGGTCAAGGTCACGGGCGGTGGGAGGAAGATCGGCGCCGTCGCCGCGCACTTGGCCTACATCAGCCACCAGGGGGAGCTCGACCTCGAGACTGACGAGGGACAGCGCGTGTCCAGGGAGGGCCAGAAGGAGTTACTCCGCAGTTGGCACCTCGAGCTGTCGGCTGGTCAGTACCGGCAGCCGCGGGCTGGGAGAGCTGGCGCGTCCGGAATCAAGTTGGTGCACAACATCACGCTCTCGATGCCGGCGCCCACGCCACCGAAGGCGGTACTGGCAGCCGCCAAGGCCTTCGCTCGCGAGAAATTCGGGGCAAAGCATCGGTACGCCCTGGCGCTCCATACCCATCAGCAACATCCGCACGTGCACCTGGTCGTCAAGGCCGAGGGCATCGACGGACGGCGACTCCACATCGACAAAGCGATGCTCCGGGAGTGGCGGCAGGACTTCGCCCAAGTGATGCGAGAACAGGGAATCGCCGCGAACGCGACTCCGAGGTCCGTGCGAGGCCAAACGAAGCGAGGCGCCAAGGACGTGTTCTACCGGACCCGGCGAGGGGGACGTTCCTACGCGCTGCGGGACCAGATCGACGTCGTAAAAAGAGAGCTCATTGCCACCAGAACTATCTCTGACCCGGCACGGGCGCGGCTGCTCGAGACCCGAAAGGCGCTCATCGACGGCTGGAATGCCGTTGCCGACAAATTGGACGCCCAGGGTGAAGAAGTCCTCGGCTGTTACGCGCGGTACTTCGCGATGCATCTCCCGCCCGTGCTGACGGACCGCGAGCGACTCGCGGACGAGATGCTTCGGCGCGCGAGAGCCAAGAAACCCGATCGGACACGGGAGGACGACCGGGTACGCGATCGCACGTTGGAAAGAACGCGATGACGCGCTCGGCTCACCCCTTTCCACCCTGGCTTGACGTTCTGGACAGTTGTCTATATCGTTTAGACAAATGTCTGCAGTATTCAAGTCCTATCCACTCGAGAATGACCTTGAGATGGCCGCCGTCGTCCTCGATGGTCTGCCTTCGTCCGTCGTGAAGCGCATCGGTGCGTTTCTGGGAATTCGGGCCACGAAGGTCGGCTCGATCGTCAAGGTCAGCGAGAAGACTTTGGATCGCCGACTGAAGAGCGGTGCGCGTCTCAAGCCCGACGAATCGGAGCGCATGGCACGTCTGATGAGGCTCATCTCGCTCGCGGTCTCGACTTTGGAGAGCGAGGACAACGCGCGCCAGTGGCTACAGCGCCCGCTGCGAGAGCTCGGGGGCCAAACGCCCCTGCAGCTCGCAGCGACGGAGCCGGGATCCAGGGAGATCGAGCGGGTCTTGGGCCGCATCGAGCACGGAATCTTCGCCTGATCACGGCCTGGCGCATCTGCAAGAAGGCGCGCGTAGCCGCTGCCTTTGACGGCCAGGGCGCCGCTGAGTACCCAGGACGCTGGAACAACCCGGGAGTCGCGGTCGTCTACACGGCCGAGAGCCGTTCACTCGCCTCGCTCGAGGTGCTCGTGCACACGGAAGACACGCGGCTGCTCGCGGCTGTGCAGTGGGTGACAATTCCCGTCGAAATCGACGAGCGGCTCATCGAGATCGCAAAGCATCTCCCCGAGAACTGGCGGGAGCTCCCGGCTCCGCCTTCGACCCGCGACTTCGGCAGTCAGTGGGTGATGCAAGCTCGCTCGCCGGTGTTGCGCGTCCCCAGCATCGTGGTCGACGGGGAATTCAACTACATGCTGAATCCGCGGCACGCAGATTTCGGGCGGTTGAAGATCGGCGCATCCGCGCCGTTTTCATTCGACCCGCGGCTGTGAGGCTCCGTTCCGTTCTCTTCACTCGCAATCAATTCGATGCCGCTCTGCGGCATTGCATATCGGGGTGACCTCAAGACTCGGAGTAGAACGTACGCTAAGGCCCCCAGGAAAGCTCGCTCCCGAGGGTTGAGCGGACATAGCCTAGACCCCGGGCGTTTCACGCTGGCGACCCATCTGAGACATTGAGGCGGCTCCAAAGTAGCCAGTCAGAGCAGCAAAAGCGGTCATCGACAGAGCCGGCGCTTCACGCTTTTTTGATGCTAGCGGGCTGCGGACACCTTCCGGTCTACACTGCGCCGATGATGATGCATTGCGTAGGTGCAAACGGTGGTGGTGTCCCATAGCGGTCGTTCAGTTACGTTTGCAACGCGGCCAGTGAACGTGTACGTGAGAACGGTCATCGTCTCGCCCTTACGGTGCGTGGCTTCGTCCCCGCTGTAGGTCGCCACGTACGTGCGACCTTTGTATACGAAAGGGCGCTGAAGCTTATCGGCTGCGAGGACAGGCGTATCTCGCGGATCGGTTGGATGCTCAAGCGTCCATAGCGTTGGAAGTCCGCGAAGGTCTATATTCTGGCTCCGCCACACGTAAAGATATTCCTCCTCGCCCGATCCGAGCTCGCCATAACCCGGGCCGCTGTAAAATTGCTCTTTCACAACGGTGTCAACAGTCCCATCGTTGTCGAAATCAAAATGGGCAACGAGTATGGGCATCGGCTTTTCACCTGCAGGGCAGCTGGCGCGAGGCGGGCAACCTCCAAGAGTCGCTCTCCCCTCGGTCCAATCGATGGCTGCAAACTCAGGGGAAGTTGGCCACTTCGAATAGCGCATTACCCACGTTGCTCTAGCGTCATGCGCAACGCCAGGAAGCCGCTGAAACGCGTACCGGCTCTCCGGCCCGTAGTACGGGTCGGAGTCGTAGGACGTGAGAGGTTCCGAATCCCACAAGCGACTGAAGTTAGTATTGAATACTCCCAACATGTGCCCGCACACATCCGGGTCTTTGTTGGTTACGAGCTGATACGTGTAAGAGCCGTCGAGCGCCAGTATTTGTTGGCTGGCCAACACAAGTACTGCGCCAATTAGGCACCCTCGGATTCCTGTCATGTCACCCCCTCTGAACCGCATCGGCGCATCTTACAAAGGGCACCGTAACGCCTGCACATGGTTCTCTAAATGGCCGCTGCCGGCAAAATTGAGGGCGTCGGATGACCGGCCGGTTGTGGCCGACTTGCGCCGGCGGGCTGTCGACTCTTCTGAGAACCGTTACGGGTGTACTCAGATTCAGGTCCGCGGACACTCCGCCGAGCTGAGGCGCCATAATTTGCCCGAATGGATCACTTGCCATGCCATCACGCGCCTGTAGCGTAAGTGATCCGCGCGGGAGGCGAGAAGATGCGGTCGCCAGCTTGTTCGAAGACTCCTTTCCGAATGTCGTGCCGCCTTATTGCGCAGGGTGTCACCCTATCGGCCGGGGCACTCCTGGCCGCAGCACCCCTAGCTGGAGCGGCAACCCCTAAGCCTCCGTCACTCTGCCAGCAAGTCGCTGCGCAGGTGTGGCAGTCCGCCGCTGCGGTGTCCGATCGGTCGCTGAGTCCGTGGGTTGCGGCTGTCAAGACGGACGACCCCGGCACGTGGGGACCGCACGAGATCGCGGTGAATGAGCTCCTGCGCCACAGGCTCGAAGCTCAGGGACTGTTGTTCGCGAGCGGACCGAACTCGATTCTCGCGCTCGAGCACTTGCCCGGCACGAACGTGTATATGGGCAGCACCACAGCGGGAACCGCTCATTGCCAATCAGCGATGTTCGCCGAGGTCGGGGCCGACGGGTTTGCTCGTGCATTGCCTGAGCCCGAAGGTTACACAGGTCCGTGCTGGAACATGCACGGAAACTTGGGCACGGTGTTAGGCAAACCGGCTTACATCGAAGCTGGAACCGCGAGCTCCACTACCGATGACACGGTGACGCGCGTTACGCCGTGGACGGCCGACGGGTGGGGCCGCGCCTGCCAGGTGACGGTCGAACTGAATTACAAGTTCGAGCTCCGCAAGCAATTCTGCGGCGAGCAGGCAGTATGCCTTGCCGCGGGCGCGATCGCACTCAACGTGGCCGCAGATTACTTCGCTTATAGGCAGCGGCCCACGCCCCTGATGAAGCCGATCGATCGAGACCAGCAAATACCGGATTTCCAGTATCTGCATGGCGGAGCGATGAGCACGCAGGGACCTGCAGCCGTGTCAGATGCATGGCACATTCTGGCGCGTCAGAATCAAGCCCAGTACCCGGGCGCGCCGCTGCTTTACGGCCTTTACACCAGCGTCTTTCCGACATTCGGCTACCACGCGGCGAATGACGTCTGGGATTACTCCTTCTCGTACGTGGATTTCGCCCCGTTTCCCTTGATGCTCGATGGTCACCTATATCTAGGCGCCGTAGGCCACAACGGCGTCGGCTGGCGAGAGGGCTCGCGCACTCTCATCGCTGTATATGAGGCTCCGGGTCCCGACCAGCACGACCTCATCCCACTTGCCGGGTTCGCCGTGGACCGGGTTCCTGACGGATTGAAGGGGACTGTGGTGGCCGAGGGTGGCTCCGCGGTGCCGGCTCGACCGGCAATGTAGCGCTCACTTGAAGCGCGGACCGGCGTCTGGAAATCGACGCGTGGATTTGGGTGTACCCGGGTTACGCGACTGGCCGCTTTCCGGAATCGGCGTGTCTGACGGCGAGTGTCGGCTCTTGGCCGGCAAGGTGAGTAGCCTGATGTCCATCGAATTCACCAACTCGAGGGAATTGCGGACATTGGAGTAGTGGTCAGTTTGGGGCGCTCCCCTCGCCTCTTGCCGGCATTTAAGCCCATACAGGACGCAAGTCGCGAGCCGTGCGCGCACGCTCCCGCAGAGCGTCGAGATAGTCGGCCCAAGTCTGCATCATCTTGCGCCGCTCCGGCAGACGTTGCGCCTTGTTATAGGCGGCCCGCACCTTGTTTCGTTCCGAGTGGGCGAGCTGCAGCTCGATGATGTCCGGCGGAAACCCCTGCTCATTGAGCAGCGTGCTCGCCATGCTCCGAAATCCGTGCCCGGTCTGTTCGTTGCTGGTGTAGCCGAGCCTGCGCAACGCCGTGTTGATTGTGTTGTTCGACATGGGCCGATCACCGGTGAGAAGCGACGGAAAGACGTAACGACTCCGTCGCGCCAGAGGCTCGAGTTCCCGGAGAATGGCGACCGCCTGGCGCGCGAGAGGTACGATGTGCGCTTCCCCCATCTTCATGCGGGCTGCGGGGATGCGCCACTCGGCGTTGGCGAGATCGAATTCCGGCCATTCCGCTGCGCGCAGCTCTCCTGGCCGAACGAATACGAGCGGCGCAAGCCTGAGCGCGAGCGCCGTGACCGGCTGGCCATCGTAGCTGTCGATGGCGAGCAGCAGCTCCCCGACCCTCGTGGGGTCTGTCATGGAAGCGAAGTTGCGGGACTTCACTGGCGCGAGCGCGTCCTTAAGGTCTGCGGCTACGTCGTGGGGAGCGCGACCGGTGGCGACCGCGTAGCGGAATACCCTCCCCGCGAGAGCTCGCACACGATGGGCCGTCTCGTGGCGGCCGCGGGCTTCGATGCGTCGCAGTGCACCGAGAAGCTCCTGCGCTGAGATGACGCCTACGGGCCTATTGCCAAGGTAGGGGTAAAGGAAGCTCTTTAGTCGTGTCCCGAGAATGGAGATCGTCTCGGCCGAGAGAGCGTTGCGCTGAAGCTCGAGCCATTCCGTGGCGACCGCTTCGAAGGTCTCCGCTCGTGCGCCGCGTTGTGCTTTGCGCCTGGCGCTCGGGTCGATCCCGTCGGCTACCAGCTTCCTCGCCTCATCGCGCCTTTCTCGCGCGCGCTTGAGGGTTACGTCCGGATACGCGCCCAGCGAAATCAATTTCTCGCGGCCGTGCATGCGGTACTTCAAGCGCCACAGTCGGCCGCCTGGTGGAGTCACCAGCATGAAGAGTCCGCGCTCGTCGAAGAGTTTGTACGGCTTTTCGAGCGGCTTCGCTGCGCGAATTCTGGTCTCGGTGAGGAACGCCATGACTTGGGGTACGGAAAAATTTTGCGGAGCGTACCCCCGCATTTGACCCCCGTCCAATCGATGCTACCCAAGGACACGCCTGAACAGTAATGGACAGTTTTAGTCTTTATTTCAGCTACTTACGGTTCGCCGAAGGACGAGGCGGGACACGGGCGAACAGCTATCTGGAGGCTAGGGTCGGAATCGAACCGGCGTAGACGGCTTTGCAGGCCGCTGCATGACCACTCTGCCACCTAGCCTCGTCTGGAGCCTGCGTACCGGATGCGGCTGCCGATACTAAAACGCCCCGCTCGGCCCATCGCCGGCGAGGCTTGCGCTACATGCTGCGCTGGCTCTAGCCTAACAAAAAGCGAAGAATGGGTCGATTGACCCCTCGGTCGGCGCCAGCACCGCCGCGCGAGGGAGGTTCCCGCCAGCCACGAACAAGATTAAGGAGCGAGGAATGTCAGCAGCGAACGCCGCAACCGCGGGTGGGCTCTTCGACAAGCGCCGTTATATCGCCGGGCCCGGGTTCAGCCGCTGGCTGGTTCCGCCATGCGCCCTGGCCATCCACCTGTGCATCGGCATGGCCTACGGCTTCTCGGTGTTCTGGCTGCCTCTGCACAAGGCCATCGGCATCACCAAGTCGGTGGATTGCCCGAAGGACATGGGCTTTCTCGCCGAGGCGTTCACGACGACCTGCGACTGGAAGGTGTCCTCCCTCGGGTGGATGTTCACGCTGTTCTTCGTGTTCCTCGGGACCGCCTCGGCGTTGTGGGGCGGGTGGCTCGAGCGCGTCGGGCCGCGCAAGGCGGGCTTCGCCGCGGCGATCCTCTGGTGCGGTGGACTGTTGATCTCGGCGTTCGGGGTGACCATTCACCAGTTGTGGCTCTTGTGGCTCGGCTCGGGCGTCATCGGGGGACTCGGGCTCGGACTCGGATACATCTCACCGGTCTCGACGCTCATCAAGTGGTTCCCCGATCGCCGCGGCATGGCGACCGGCATGGCCATCATGGGCTTCGGCGGCGGCGCCATGATCGGCGCGCCGCTCGCGGACTTCCTGATGAAGCACTTCGCCACGGCCGATTCGGTCGGCGTGTGGCAGACGTTCGTGGTTCTGGCCGCGCTCTACTTCGTCTACATGGTCGCCGGCTCCTTCGGCTACCGCCTGCCGGCTGCGGGCTGGAAGCCCGCCGGCTGGCAGCCCAAGGCACATAGCGCGCTCATCACCGCGCGCAATGTCGATCTCAACACCGCCACGGTGACGCCGCAGTTCTGGCTGGTGTGGGGCGTCCTGACACTCAACGTCACCGCCGGCATCGGCATCATCGGCATGGCATCGCCGCTCCTGCAGGAGGTGTTCGGCGGACACCTCATCGGCGTCGGCAAGGCTTTCGAGCAGTTGAGCCCCGAGCAGCATGCGGCCATCGCGACGCTCGCGGCGGGATTCACGGGACTCTTGTCCTTATTCAACATCGCCGGACGATTCTGCTGGGCGTCGCTCTCGGATTACATCGGCCGCAAGCCCACCTACATGGTGTTCTTCCTGCTCGGCATCGCGCTCTACGCCACGATTCCCTGGACCGCCGCGATCGGCAGCCTGGCGCTGTTCGTCGGCTTCTTCTGCATCATCCTGTCGATGTACGGCGGTGGCTTCGCCACGGTGCCGGCCTACCTGGCGGACCTGTTCGGTACGCGCATGGTCGGCGCCATCCACGGCCGCCTGCTCACGGCCTGGTCTGCCGCCGGCATCTTCGGTCCGGTGATCGTGAACTACATCCGCGAGTATCAGCTCGCCCACGGCGTCGCGCATGCGCAGGTCTACACCATCACCATGTACATCCTCGCGGCCGTCCTGGTCCTCGGACTGCTCTGCAATCTGCTGGTGCGGCCGGTCGCCGACAAGTACTTCATGACCCCGCAACAGGAGGCGAAGCTCGACGCCGCCGCCGGCACCGAGGCGACCGCCCCGGCGGACGCCGGCGCGCCTGCCGCGCCTTCCTCGGGCGCGATGGTGGCGCTCGCCTGGCTGGCGGTCGGGATTCCGATCGCGATCGGCGTGTGGGTCACGCTCAGGCAGGCGGTCAAGCTCTTCGGCCTGTAACCGCTCTATCTGAGGGTGAGGAGATTGGAGCGGGCTAACGGGTTCGAACCGTCGACCTGTACCTTGGCAAGGTACCGCTCTACCAACTGAGCTAAGCCCGCATCCGGATCAGAACGGCGGATTCTATGTGCACCCCTCCGGAAGTCAAGGCGAACGATGCCTTGACTGCGGAAGCACGTCGCTATTTTTGAAGGCACTTATATCATTTAAAAACATAAACTTACGAACGTATCTTAACGTCTTAGCTCCGGCCATGCCGCGCGCAGGTACATCCCCATCGACACCAGCGTGGCCGCGGCGGCAACTTCCGTGAGCACGACGCCGAGGGCGTAGGTCGGCAGCCCGAAGAGGGGCTGGCGGTAGAGCATCAGGGCGAGTCCGACGATCTGCAGGATCGTCTTGTACTTGCCGAGCAGCGAAACCGCGACCTTGCGCCGCGCACCGATCTCAGCCATCCACTCGCGCAGAGCCGAGATCGTGATCTCGCGGCCGATGATGACCGCGGCCGTGAGCACGATCAGCCAGTGGGGATCCTTGCTCACCAGCAGCACCAGCGCCGTCGCCACGATGAGCTTGTCGGCGACCGGGTCGAGAAATGCCCCGAGGCGCGAGGTCTGCTGCAGCCGCCGCGCGAAGTATCCATCGAGCGAGTCGGTCACGCCCGCCGCCGCAAACAGCCACGCCGCCGCGGGGTCCGACCACGGATAGGGCATGTAGAAGAGGAGCACGATGAGCGGGATGGCGGCGATGCGCAGCCACGTCAGCGTGTTCGGGACGTTCCAGACCACTCGCCGCTTCCCTCACGAGCCCGGGTGCAGGTGATCATAAAGACTTCGGGCGAGCGTCGCGCCGATTCCGGCGACCTGCGTGAGATCGGCGATGCCGGCGCGCATCACGCCCTGCAGCCCCCCGAAGTGCTTGAGCAGCGCCCGGCGCTTGGCGGGCCCCAGGCCCGGCACGGCTTCGAGCACCGACTCGTTGTAGCGGCGCGCGCGCTTCCTGCGGTGGCCGGTGATGGCGAAGCGGTGCGCCTCGTCGCGGATGCGCTGGATGAAGCGCAGCGCCGGCGAATGCGCCTCGAGAATGACGGCACCCGCCGTCCCGTAGACGAACAGCCGCTCCTGCCCGGGGCGGCGGTCCGGGCCCTTGGCGACCCCGACCAGCGTCAGATCCGCGAACCCGAGCCCGGCGAGCACGCCATGGACCTCACCGATCTGCCCGGCGCCGCCATCGATCAGCAGCAGATCGGGCGCCGGCACCTCGCCCGAGCGCACGTGCTTGTAGCGCCGTTCGAGTGCCTGGCGCAGCGCCGCGTAATCGTCGCCCGGCGCGACGCCCGTGATGTTGAAGCGGCGATATTCCTTCTTGAGCGGCCCCTCGGGGCCGAACACCACGCACGAGGCGACCGTGCCCTCCCCGCCCGTGTGGCTGATATCGAAGCACTCGATGCGTTGCGGCGGCTCGGGGAGGTCCAGCGCGCGCGTCAGCTCGGCGAGCATCTCGTCGGCCCCGGCGCGCTGCGCGTGGCGCATGCGCAGCGCCTGGGTGGCGTTCTCGCGCGTCAGCTCCACCCACTTCGCGGCGAGTCCGCGCGCGGGGTGGCGCACCTCGACCGCGTGGCTCGCCTTGCTCGAGAGCGCCTCGGCGAGCGCCTGCGCATCCGGCAGCGCGAGTCCGAGCAGCACCTCCGCCGGCGGCTCGGTGTCGGCGTAGTACTGCATCGCGAAGGAGGCGAGTGCCTCGCCCGCCTCGGCGAGGGGGGCGCGCGGGAAATAGCTGGTGGTACCGAGATTGCGCCCGCCGCGCACGAGCATGACGCTGACGCAATACCCTCCGGCGTCTCCCACGATCGCCAGCACGTCCGCATCGCGCTCGGCATCCGCGGTGACGATCTGCTGCAGCTGGATGCGTTTGAGCGCCGCGAGCTGATCGCGCAGCTGCGCGGCGCGCTCGAACTCGAGCCGCGCGCCGGCGGCCTCCATGCGCTGCTCGAGCTCCGCGTTGACCTCATCGCTCCTGCCCTCGAGCACCTTGACCGCGGCGGCGATGTCCTGCGCATAGGCCTCGCCCGAGATGAGCCCGACGCATGGCGCCGAGCAGCGCCCGATCTGGTGCTGCAGGCACGGGCGGCTGCGGTTGGCGAAGAAGCCGTCGCGGCAGTTGCGGATGCGGAACAGCTTCTGCAGCTGGTTGAGCGTGTCGCGCACCGCCCCGGCGCTCGGGAAGGGGCCGAAGTAGCGCCCCGGGGCGCTGCGCGAGCCACGGTAGAAGGCGAGCCGCGCAAAGGCGTGGCCGCTCTCGAGATGGATGTACGGGAAGCTCTTGTCATCGCGCAGCACCACGTTGAAACGCGGCCGGTGCGCCTTGATGAGGTTGTACTCGAGCAGCAGCGCCTCGGTCTCGGAGTTGGTGACCGTGACCTCGATGGCGCTGATCTGCGCCACCAGCGCCTGCACCTTGGGATCGACGTTACCGGCGGCGAAATAGGTGCCGACGCGGTCCTTGAGGCTGCGTGCCTTGCCGACATAGAGCAGCTCGTGCGCTTCGCCGAACATGCGGTACACCCCCGGACGGCGCGGGAGGGAGGCGATGTATTCCTTCGGGTCGAATGCCATGGGCGCGGTGCGCACCTTACCGCAGGCCCGCCCGTTTGCACGCCTGCGCCACCACGGCGCGGAACATCTCGGTCGTCAGCCGGCGGGTCTGGGTGTTGTAGCGGCTGCAATGATAGGAGTCGATCAGCCAGCTCGTCTCATCGAGGACGTGCTCGCGACCGTGCGCGAAGGGATAGGCGCCACGCTTGAGGCCCCGCGTCATCAGCACCGCCTCGTGCGCGATGCGCCCGAGCGCCAGATACACGCGCACCGCGGCGAGCGCCGCGAGCTCCTCCTTGAGGAAGGCGTTGCAGCAGCGGATCTCCTCCGGCAGCGGCTTGTTGGCCGGCGGCACGCACTTCACCGCGTTCACGATGCGGGCGTTGCGCAGCTCGAGGCCGTCCGCGGCCGACTGCGATTCCGGCGCACTCGCGAGCCCGAACTCGTACAACGTCTGGTACAGCAGGATCCCCGCGAAATCGCCGGTGAACGGCCGCCCGGTGCGATTGGCGCCGTGCATTCCGGGCGCGAGCCCGACGATCAGCAGCGTCGGCGCCGCCGCGCCGAAGGACGGCACCGGCCGCGCCCAGTAGCCCGCATGCCGCTCCCGGGTCTCCTCGAGGAAGCGCGCCAGGCGCGGGCAGCGCGTACAGCCGGGATCGTAGGCGGCGCTGCGCCTCACGGCGCGGTCAGGCGGGGTCATCCATGTGGCGGATGACAGCGCCCGCGAACCCGGAGGTGGTCATGAGCCTCGCCCCGGGAATCAGGCGCTGCAGGTCCTCCTCGACATTCTTGCGCGCCGCGAGCTCGCGCTTGGGCGCCTTGATCGCCTCGCGCAGCCGCGCCAGGTCGTAGGTCAGCTCCTTGCCGGCGATGGTGTTGGTGACGCCCTTGATGATGAGATCCGCCGCCTCGCGCCAGCCGAGGTAGCGCAGCATCATCTCCGCCGAGAGGATGAGGGAGCCGGGATTGACGCGATCCTTGCCGGCGAAGCCCGGCGCCGTACCGTGGGTCGCCTCGAACACCGCGAGCCCGTCGCCGACGTTACCGCCGGGGGCGATGCCGATGCCGCCGACCTGCGCGGCGAGCGCATCGGAGACGTAGTCCCCGTTCAGATTCAGCGTCGCGATGACGTCGTATTCCTCCGGCCGCAGCAGCACCTGCTGCAGGAAGTTATCCGCGATCACGTCCTTCACCACGATGTCCTTGCCGGTGATGGGATTCGGGAACTTGAGCCACGGACCCTCGCCGATCGGCTGCGCGCCGAATTCCTCGCGCGCCAGCTGGTAGCCCCAGTTGCGGAACGCGCCCTCCGTGAACTTCATGATGTTGCCCTTGTGCACCAGCGTCACCGACACACGGTCGTTGTCGATCGCGTAACGGATCGCCTTGCGGATCAACCGCTGGCTGCCTTCCTTGGAAACCGGCTTGATGCCGATGCCGGAGCTCGAGGGGAAGCGGATGCCGGTCACGTGCAGCTCGCGCTGCAGGAAGGCGATGAGCTTGTGCACCTCGGCGGAGCCCGCCGGCCATTCGATGCCGGCGTAGATGTCCTCGGTGTTCTCGCGGAACACGACCATGTCGGTGAGGCTCGCGTCCTGCATCGGACTCGACACACCCGGGAAGTAGCGGATCGGACGGATGCAGGCGTAGAGATCGAGCGTCTGGCGCATCGCGACGTTGAGCGAGCGCAAGCCTCCGCCCACCGGCGTGCCGAGCGGCCCCTTGATCGACACCACGAACTCGCGCAGCGCCTGCAGCGTTTCCTCCGGCAGCCACTGGCCGTAGAGCGCGTTGGCTTTCTCGCCCGAGTAGATCTCCATCCAGGCGACGCGCCGCCGCCCGCCGTAGGCCTTCGCCACCGCGCCGTCGACGACGCGCCGCATGGCCGGCGTCACGTCGACGCCGATCCCGTCTCCCTCGATAAAAGGAATGATGGGTGATTCGGGGACCGCGAGCGAAAAGTCGGGATTCACGCCGATCCGCTGCCCGGCCTGCGGCACGACGATATGTTCGTAGCGCATGGGTGGCGGCGCCGCCTCAGGCGCGCTTGTCGGCGCGGCGGCTCCGGCTGTGCTCGGCGATCAGCATCGCCAGCTCGAGCGCCTGCTCGTGATTCAGCCGCGGATCGACGCTGGAACGGTAGGCGCGCGCCAGGTCCTGGTCCGTGAGGCCGCGCGCCCCGCCGGTGCACTCCGTGACGTCCTCACCCGTGAGCTCGATGTGCACGCCGCCGAGATGGGACCCGAGGTCCGAGTGGATGCGGAAGGCGAGCTCGAGCTCCTTGAGAATGTTCTCGAAGCGGCGGGTCTTGAGGCCGCCGGTCGTGGTCTCGGTGTTGCCGTGCATCGGGTCGCAGACCCACAGCACCGTCTGCCCCGTCTGGCGCACCGCCTCGATCGCCTTGGGCAGAGCGGCGGCGACGTCCTTGGCACCGAAGCGGTGAATGAGGGTGAGGCGCCCGGGCTGATTCTGCGGGTTCAAGGTCGTGACGAGGCCCTGCAGCCAGGCGGCGTCCATGGCGGAGCCGACCTTGACGGCGACCGGGTTGGAAATGCCGCGGAAGTATTCGACGTGCGCGCCGTCGAGTGCCGCGGTGCGCATGCCGATCCAGGGGAAGTGCGTCGAGAGGTTGTACCAGCGGTTCTGACGCGGAATGAAGCGCGTCTGCGCCTGCTCGTAGTGCAGGTGCAGCCCCTCGTGGCTCGCGTAGAAATCGACCAGCGTCGCCTCGTGGACGCGCCGGCCGCTGATGCCCTCGAAGAAATCCAGTGCGTCGCCGATCGAGCGCACGATGCGCTGGTAGGCATCCTTGAGCGGGGCGTGGTGCACGAACCCGAGGTCCCAGTACTCCGGGTGATGCAGGTCGGCGAAGCCACCCTCGACGAGCGAGCGCACGAAGTTGAGCGTCAGCGCCGCGCGCTCGTAGCCGCGCAGCAGCAGCATCGGATCCGCGGCGCGCGCCGCGGCGGTGAATTCGGGGCGGTTGACGAGATCGCCACGGTAGCTCGGCAGCGTCACGCCCTCGCGTGTCTCGCTGTCGGCCGAGCGCGGCTTGGCGTACTGCCCGGCCATGCGGCCGACGCGGACGATGGGCTTCTTGAGCCCGTGCAGCAGCACGAGACTCATCTGCAGGAGGATCTTCAGCTTCTTCGCGATCGTATCCGACTCGCAGTCGGCAAAAGTCTCGGCACAGTCTCCCCCCTGGAGCAGGAACGCCTCGCCGCGCTGCGCCGCGGCGAGCCGCTCGCGCAGCGCCTCGACTTCCCACGACACGACGATCGGCGGCAGCCGGGAGAGCTCGGCGACCGTGCGCTCGAGCGCCTGGCTGTCGGCGTAGACGGGCTGCTGCTGGGCCGGCCGGGTCTGCCAGCTCGCGCTATGCCAGGAAGTGGTTTGCGGGGATCGCATGGAATCGATCCTAGCATGCGACCCGCTGGCCAAATCGGCCCCCACGGGGCTCGCAAACGGCCGCCCCGCACGGGGTGGCTTTGCGCGCCGTTCGAGGGCAGAATGCGCGCCTTTTCGAGAGGGGCCCTATGCATCGCGTACTCATTCTCGGCGCCGGCAAGATCGGCGCCCTAATCTCCGGATTGCTTGCCGAATCCGGCAGTTACAGGGTTCAGCTGGCCGACATGGACGGCGCGGCGGCCGAGTCCGTGGTGCGCGCCCATGGCGGAACGGGTCTCACCGCCCTCACCCTCGATGCGAGCCAGCCGGGAGCCCTCGAGCAGCACCTGAGGGCACACCCCGTGGACGCCGTCATTTCCGGGCTGCCCTACTACTGCAACCGCGTGGTGGCCGAGGCCGCCCGCAAGGCCGGCGCGCACTATTTCGACCTCACCGAGGACGTCGAAGTGACGCGCGCGGTGCGCGCCATCGCAGCCGGTGCCTCGCAGGCCTTCGTGCCCCAGTGCGGACTCGCGCCCGGGTTCATCAGCATCGCGGCGGCCGAGCTGATCACGCATTTCGACGAGCTGCGCTCGGTGAAGCTGCGCGTCGGCGCCCTGCCCCAGCATCCGAACAACGTGCTGAAGTACTCCCTCACCTGGTCGACCGAAGGTCTCATCAACGAGTACGGCAACCCCTGCCAGGCCGTGAGCGACGGCCGCATGACGGAGGTCGCCCCGCTCGAGGGCCTGGAGGAGATCGAGATCGACGGCATGCGCTACGAGGCCTTCAACACCTCGGGCGGTTTGGGCTCGCTCGCCGAGACGCACGGCACGCACTGCGAGACGATGAACTACAAGACGATCCGCTACCCCGGGCATTGCGAGCAGATGCGTCTGCTCATGAACGATCTGAAGCTCAATCAGGATCGCGGCACCTTGAAGCGCATCCTCGAGAACGCGGTACCGCAGACGCTGCAGGACGTCGTCATCGTCTACGCCGCCGTGACCGGCAAGCAGGACGGGCAGCTGCGCGAGGAAAACTACGTCAACAAGATCTACCCGCAGGTGATCGCGGGCCGCCTCTGGTCCGCGATCCAGGTCTCGACCGCCGCCGGAATCACCGCGGTGGTGGACCTCGTGCTGTCGAGCCCGGCGGAATACCACGGCTTCGTCGCACAGGAGCAGTTCCGCCTCACCGACATCCTCGCCAACCGCTTCGGCCGCTACTACGCGCCGGGCGGCACCAAGCACGTCTCAGGTGAAGTCGTGGTTGCCGGCAAGACCGGCCACCAGCGCCATCGCCGGGTGGCGGCGCGATGAGCGGCGTCGACGTCAATGCATTGCTCGGCCGGCTCGGCCTCGCCGCGGTCAATCCCGGCGCCTGGTCCGGTGAGCACGGCTGGTCGAGCGCCGCCGTGGGCCCGCCGCTCGAGGTCAGGAACCCCGCGAACGGCGCCCTCATCGCCCAGGTGCGCCCCGCGACGGAGGCCGACTACGAGCAGGTGATCGCGAGCGCCGGCAAGGCCGCCGGCGCCTGGCGCGAGGTCCCAGCGCCCAAGCGCGGCGAGGCCGTGCGGCTCCTCGGTGAGGAGCTGCGCCGCCACAAGACGGATCTCGGCACGCTGGTATCGCTCGAGAACGGCAAGATCCTGGCCGAAGGCCTCGGTGAGGTGCAGGAGATGATCGACATCGCCGACTTTGCCGTCGGCCAGTCGCGCATGCTCTACGGCCTCTCCATGCATTCCGAGCGCCCGCGCCACCGCATGTCCGAGCAATGGCATCCGCTCGGCGTGGTCGGCATCATCACGGCGTTCAACTTCCCGGTGGCGGTGTGGGCCTGGAACGCGCTCCTCGGTGCCATCTGTGGGAATGCCGTCGTGTGGAAGCCCTCGCCGAAGACTCCGCTCACGGCGCTGGCCGTGCAGCGCATCTGCAATCAGGTGATGCAGAGCGCGGGCCTGCCGGCGGTGTTCCAGATGTTCATCGACGGCGGGACGGCGCTCGCCACGCGCTTCGTCGAGGACCGGCGCGTTGCGCTCATCTCCTTCACCGGCTCGACCGAGGTCGGCCGCCGCGTCGGCGAACGCGTCGCCGCGCGCCTCGGCAAGAGCCTGCTCGAGCTCGGCGGCAACAACGCGGTGATCGTCGATGAGACCGCGAATCTCGATCTCGCCGTCCCTTCGATCGTGTTCGGTGCGGTCGGCACGGCCGGCCAGCGCTGCACCTCCACGCGCCGCGTGTTCGCGCACGTTGGCATCGCAGCGGAGCTCGAGCGCCGCCTGATCCACGCCTACAAGCAGGTGCGCATCGGCGACCCCCTCGATCCGCGGACACTCATGGGGCCGCTGATCGATGCGCGTGCGGTCGAGAGCTATCAGAACGCGCTCGCCAAGGCGCGCGCGGCGGGCGGTGAGCTGCTCGCGGGCGGCAACGTGCTGCCGGGTCCCGGGCACTTCGTCGAGCCCGCGATCGTGCGCGCCCGCAACGAGTGGCCGATCGTGCAGAGCGAGACCTTCGCACCGGTGCTGTACCTGATTCCGGTCGATTCGCTCGCCGCGGCCATCGCCGCGCAGAATGCCTCCGCCCACGGTCTCTCCTCGGCGATCTTCACCGACCGCCTGCAGAGCGCGGAAGCCTTCCTCTCCGCTTCAGGCAGCGACTGCGGCATCGCCAACGTCAATCTCGGCACTTCGGGCGCCGAGATCGGCGGTGCCTTCGGCGGGGAGAAGGACACCGGCGGTGGACGCGAATCGGGATCGGACGCCTGGAAGGCCTACATGCGCCGCCAGACCAACACCGTGAACTGGAGCCGCGAGCTTCCCCTCGCCCAGGGAATCGAGTTCAAGGTCGAGTGAGCGCAGCGCCGGGAGGGCACGGGTCGGCGCTTTGCGCTAGCGCCCGGGCAGGTGCAGCGTGAAGCGCGCCCCGCCGAGCGGGGATTCGTCCACTTCGAGCCGGCCGCCGTAGAGATCCACGGTGTCGCGCACCATGGCAAGCCCTAAGCCGTGTCCGGGCACGTTCTCATCGGTCCGCACGCCGCGCTTGAGCACCCGCGGACGGTCCTCCGGTGCGATGCCCGGGCCGTCATCCTCGACGGTGATGACGAGCCGCACGCGAACGTGCGCAGCCTCCTCGGTCCGGCCCGTGAGGCGCACGTGGCCGCGGCACCACTTGCAGGCGTTGTCGAGCAGATTGCCGAGCAGCTCCGTGAGATCGCCGCGGTCGCCGACGAAGAGACACCCGGGCGGCACGCTCAGCTCGAGCATCAGGTCCTTGTGTCCATAGACGCGCAGCAAGGCGCCGCGCAGCTCCGCCACGACCTGCGCCAGCTCGACGGGCGCCTGCCCGATGAGCGCGCCGCCCGAGGCCGCCGCGCGCTTCATCTGGTGCTCGATGATGTCGCTCATGCGATCGATCTCGGCGCTGATCGGACCGGGATGCGCGTCAGCGGGCAGCGTGGCGCGCATCACGGCGAGTGGAGTCTTGAGGCTGTGCGCGAGGTTACCCAGGGTGTCCCGGTAGCGCGCGACGCGCTTGCGCTCGCCGCTCAGCAGCGCGTTGAGATTGACCGCGACGCCCGAGAGCTCGCGCGGGTAGCCGCCGCCGACCGTCTCGCTGCGCCCCTCCTCCACCTCGTGAATCTCGCGCTCCATGCGCCGCACCGGAGACAGCACCCAGCGCAACAGCGCCGCGAGCGCAGCCAGCAGCACGGCCATCAGCCCGACGAACCAGCCGATGAGCTCCTGGCGGAAGCGGAACAGCTGCTCTTCATAAGGAGTCATGCTGACCGCCACGCTCAGGGTCAGCGCCTGCGGCTCATCCGCCTCGCCCTGGAACTGGATGGCGCGGCTCTCGATGGCGACGCGATCGTGGCGGCCGAAGGTCGCGTAGCCGAGGCTGCGCTCGCCGTTGGCGAGCAGTGGACCGAATTCGGCGGCCAGCCCCGCCGTGGACGGCGAGCGCCAGGCGTGGTGCGCCGAGCGGACCGCGGCGTAGAGCCCCGAGCGCGGTGTCGCCAGGCGCGGGTCGAGCACGTGCGGTGCGGGCGCATAGGCCCCGTCGGGCTGCGGCTCGATGGAGGCGATGAGCGCCACCATCTGCCGGTCGAGCAGTTCCTCCTGGGAGCGCTCGGACAGCGCCCGAAAGCCGCCGTCCAGCACCCAGATCATGACGCCGCAGAACAGCACCAGTGGCACCGACACCGAAACGAGCAGGCGCCGGCTTAAGGAGTGCACGCGAACCGCGCGAACGAGCTACGCAGCCGGATCGCGCGCGAGCGCGAAGCGGTAGCCGCGCCCACGCAGCGTCTCGATCGGGTGCAGCTGCTCGGCGGGATCGAGCTTGCGCCGCAGCCGCCCGACCAGCACCTCGATCACGTTGCTGTCGCGCTCGAAGTCCTGGTCGTAGAGCCGCTCGGTGAGCTCGGTCTTGGAGATCACGTCCCCGGCCCGCAGCATCAGGTGCTCGAGAATGCGGTATTCGAAGGTCGTGAGCTCGATCGGTGCACCGCCCACCGCCACGGTCTGCGCGCGGGTGTCGAGCTCCACCGGGCCGCAGCGCAACACCGGGGTCGCCCAGCCGCCGGCCCGCCGCAACAGCGCCTGCACGCGCGCCAGCACCTCCTCGAAATGGAACGGCTTGGCGACATAGTCGTCGGCGCCGGCCTGCAGCCCTTCCACCTTGTCCTGCCAGTTGTCGCGCGCGGTGAGGATCAGGATGGGATAGGTCTTGCGCGCGGCGCGCAGCCGGCGAATCACTTCGAGCCCCGGAAGCCCCGGGAGCCCGAGGTCGACGATGGCGAGATCGAGCGGGTACTCGCTGCCGGAGAAGAGTCCCTCGTTGCCGTCGGCGGCCTCATCCACGGTGAAGCCGGCCGCGACGAGCCGCGTCTTGAGCATCTCCCGCAGCGCCGCTTCGTCCTCCACCACCAATACCCGCATGGAGCCCCCCGGCTATTCTCAGAGCAACGTGCCGTTCGCCGCATCGACGCGTACCGTCCAGACGCGCCCCGCATCGTTCAGGAGCCGCAGCACATACACGGTGCGGCCGTTGTCGCGCTCCGTCTCGGCCTTCACCACCCGCGCATGGAAGTGCTGCTCCGCCATCCTCACCGCCTGATCCATGCTGATGGAAGTCGCCGCATGTGCCGCGGCGGGCGGCATCGATGCCGGCGTATACGCAGGAGGCGCGGCCCCACCGTGGCCCGCCGCGGCTCCCGCGCCGCCGCTCAGCAAAACGGCCAGAACGATGCATCGTCGCAGGCACATCACAGCGGACAAGCCTAACGCATCCGCTCCCCGCATCGCACCCCGGGAGCGCGCTCACCGCCGCTTCAGCCGCCGTTCAGCTTCGCTTCCCGCCAAAGCGCGTCCCATGCCTCGAGCGACAGCTGCGCGAGCGTCAGCCGCCGCTCGCCGGCGAGCTGCTCCATGCGGCGGAAGCGCCGCTCGAACTTCGCATTCGCGCCACGCAGCGCGGCTTCGGCATCGAGCCCGAGATGGCGGCTGAGATTCACCACCGCGAACAAGAGGTCCCCGAGCTCATCCACCACCGCGGCGCTCGCGCCGCCGCCCGCCGCAATCGCGGCATCGAGCTCACCGAGCTCCTCGGCAACCTTGGCGCGCGAGCCGCTCGCATCGGGCCAGTCGAATCCGACCCGCGCCGCGCGCCGCCCGAGCTTGGCCGCGCGCATGAGTGCCGGCAGCGCGAGCGGCACCCCGTCGAGCGTGCCGTGGGTGGTGTCGCCGCGGCGCGCCGCCGCCTGCGCGCGCTCGGCCGCCTTGTGCGCCTCCCACTCGCGCCCGAGCGCGCCGCTCGCGGTGTCCGCCCCGGCGAACACGTGCGGGTGGCGGCGCACGAGCTTGTCGTGAATGGCGGCGGCGACGGCTGCGAAATCGAACCAGCCGCGCTCCTCGGCCATGCGCGCATGGAACACCACCTGAAAGAGGAGATCGCCGAGCTCATCGCGCAGCGGCTCGCGCTCGCCGCGCGCAATCGCATCCGCCACCTCATAGGCCTCCTCGATGGTGTAGGGCGCGATGCTCGCGAAGGTCTGCTCGCGATCCCAGGGGCAGCCGCTCGCGGGGTCGCGCAGCCGCGCCATGAGCGCGATGAGCGCTTCGATCGCCGCCCGCGGATCGCTCATCGGGCTGCCTGGCCGGCGGCGGCGCCCGCGCCGTGCTCGAACGGCAGCGGTCCGACGCACAGGTGGTGCAGCGTCAGCAGGATCCCGGCGGTCGCGCCCCAGATGGTGCGGCCTTCGAACGGGATATCCCAGAACGCCACTTCCGCCCCGCTCCTGATCAGGCGGCGGCGCTGCAGGCGGAAGTTGCCCGGATCGAGGATGTAGTCGAGCGGCACCTCGAACGTGCTCTGCACTTCCTGGCGGTCCGGCCGCAGCGTGAAGCCCGCGCGCACGAAGCCGACGACCGGGGTGATGCGAAAGCCGGTGATGACGATGTGGTCGGGCAGGAAGCCCGCGACCGACACCAGCTGCGCCTCCAGACCGATCTCCTCGTGCGCCTCGCGCAGCGCCGCCGCCGCCGGCGACGGATCGCTCGCCTCGATGTGCCCGCCGGGAAAGCTCACCTGCCCGGCGTGGGTACGCAGCCCCGAGGCGCGCTCCGTCAGCAGGATCGTGGGCCGCTCGCCCTCGACGATCGGAATCAGCACGGCGGCGGGCGTCGGTGCGGCGGGCAGCGCGCGGCGATAGATCTCGCCGTCCGCGGCCGACATGCCCGGGAGAATCCAGTCGGCGGGCGCGTGGCGCGGCGCGGTGCCCGCGAGCTTTGCGCGGATCAGCGCCGCCCAGTCGCGGGTGTTCGCAGGGTTGTCGGGGGCCTCAGCCACCGCCGCTGGTGCCGCCCTTGATGCCCCCGCGCGTGAGCTCGGCCGGGTCGAGGAGTCTCGCCAGCTCCTCCGCCGGCAGCTGGGTCATCTCGCGGGCGACGTCGCGGATCGGGCGCCCCTGCGCGTACGCCGCCTTGGCGATCGCCGCGCCCTTCTCGTAGCCGATGACGGGATTGAGCGCCGTCACCAGGATCGGATTGCGGTCGAGCGCCTCGGCGATGCGTGCCGCGTTCACCTTGAAGCCGGCGATGGCGCGATCGGCGAGCAGCCGCGACACGTTCGCGAGCAGGCCGATGCTGCCGAGCAGGTTGTGGGCGATCACCGGCAGCATCACGTTCAGCTGGAAGTTACCCGACTGGCCCGCGATGGTGATGGTCGTATCGTTGCCGATCACCTGCGCGGCCACCATGGCCGCGGCCTCCGGGATCACCGGGTTCACCTTGCCCGGCATGATGCTGCTGCCCGCCTGCAGCGCCGGCAGCGAGATTTCCGCGAGACCCGCGAGCGGCCCGCTGTTCATGAGACGCAGGTCGTTGGCGATCTTCATCAGGCTGACCGCGATCACCTTGAGCTGTCCCGAGAGCTCGACCGCGGTGTCCTGCGCCGACAACGCCTCGAAGTAGTTGGCGGCCGGCACGAAAGCGACGCCGGTGATGGCGGCGAGCTCCTCGCAGAAGCGCCGGCCGAAGTCGGGGTGCGCATTGATGCCGGTGCCGACCGCGGTGCCGCCCTGCGCCAGTGCCAGCAGACGCGGCTCGACCGCCCGGACGCGCGCCATGCCGTGCTCGATCTGCGTGCGCCAGCCCGAGAGCTCCTGGCCGAGCGTGACGGGCATGGCATCCATGAGGTGGGTACGGCCGGTCGTGACGGTCGCGGCGAGCTCGCGCTCGCGCTGCGCCAGCGCATCGCGCAGATGCGCAAGTGCCGGCAGGAGCTTCTCGCGCAGGGCGAGCGCGGCACTCACGTGGATCGCGGTCGGGATCGAGTCGTTGCTGCTTTGACTCATATTGACCTGATCGTTCGGGTGCACCGCGCTCTTGAGACGAGCGCTCGCGAGCGCGGCGATCACCTCGTTCGCGTTCATGTTGGTGCTGGTTCCCGAGCCCGTCTGGAACACATCGATCGGGAAGTGCGGGTCGTGCGCGCCGGCGGCCACCTCGGCGGCCGCCGCGTCGATGGCTTCCGCGACCCGGGCCTCGAGCAGGCCCAGGCGCCGGTTGGCGCGCGCCGCCGCCTGCTTGACCAGCGCCAG
>JAGWMP010000248.1 GCA_028871705.1 Gammaproteobacteria bacterium | reverse complement strand
CGATCGGTTCGGGCGGCGGCATCAAGCAGATCAAGGCCAAGACCGTCACCTTCGGCGCGAGCGACATGCCCTTGAAGCCCGAGGACCTCAAGGAGGCGGGTCTCGTGCAGTTTCCGATGATCATCGGCGGCGTCGTGCCGGTGGTGAACGTCAAGGGAGTCCAGGCGGGGCAGATGGTGCTCTCGGGCGCCGTGGTCGCCTCGATCTACATGGGCGACATCACCAAGTGGAATGATGCGCGCATCCAGAAGCTGAACCCGAAGCTGCCGCTCCCCGCCACCACGATCGCGCCCATCTACCGCTCGGACGGCTCCGGCACGAACTTCCTCTTCTCCCACTACCTGTCGCAGTCGAGCGCGGCCTTCAAGGAGAAGATCGGCGAGAATACCTCGGTGCAGTGGCCGAGCGGCATCGGCGCCAAGGGTAACGAGGGCGTGGCCAATATGACGGCCCAGACCGACGGCGCCATCGGCTACGTCGAGTACGCCTACGCCAAGCAGACCAAGATGGCCTACTGCGATCTGATCAACTCCGCCGGCAAGGCGGTGGCGCCGAACGGTGAGTCCTTTCAGGCCGCCGCCGCCAATGCCGACTGGGCGCACGCGCCGGGCTACTACCTGATCCTGACGGATCAGCCGGGCGCGGGCAGCTGGCCGATCACCGGGGCGAGCTTCATCCTGCTTTACGGCACCCCGCCCGATACGGCCGCGACCGGCGAGGCACTCAAGTTCTTCGACTGGGCCTATCGTAACGGCGGCAGAATGGCCACCGATCTGGATTACGTGCCGCTGCCGGAGAGTCTGATCAAGCTGATCCGCGCGACCTGGAAGGCTGATATCAGGGGCGCCCCGGCCATGGCCAGCGCATCCGACGCCAAACGGATGTAGTCTGTACCGCACCCGATGAATACCGCGGCTGCCATCGATCCGCGACACGCGGCGGGGCAGCGGCTGCGTGAGCGGCTGTTCCGCGCCGCCACGTGGGTGGCGGCGTTCCTGGTGCTCATTCTGCTGGGCGGTGTCGCGGCATCGCTCGTGCACGGCGCCTGGCCGGCGCTGGCGCACTTCAGGCTGCATTTCCTCACGAGTGAAGTGTGGAACCCGGTGACCGACCAGTACGGGGCGCTGGCGGCCGTGTACGGCACCGTCGTGACTTCGATCATCGCGCTGGCGATTGCGATTCCGGTGAGCTTCGGCATCGCCATCTTCCTTACCGAGCTCGCTCCGGCGTGGATGAAGCGGCCCGTCGGCATCGCCGTGGAGCTGCTGGCGGCCGTGCCGAGCATCATCTACGGCATCTGGGGTCTGTTCGTGCTGGCGCCGGTGCTGCAGCGGCACGTGCAGCCGTGGCTGATCGACACCTTGGGACCGCTGCCGCTCGTCGGCAAGCTCTTCCAGGGCCCGCCGTTCGGCATCGGCATTCTCACCGCGGGCATCGTGCTCGCCATCATGGTGGTGCCGTTCATCTCGGCGGTGACGCGCGACGTCTTCGAGACCGTGCCCGATGTCCTCAAGGAGTCCGGTTACGGCCTCGGCGCCACCACCTGGGAGGTCATCTGGCAGGTGGTCGTGCCGTACGCGCGCACCGGCATGATCGGCGGCATCATGCTCGGCCTCGGGCGGGCGCTCGGGGAGACGATGGCGGTCACTTTCGTCATCGGCAACGCGCACCGCATCGGCTCCTCGCTGCTCGCGCCCGGGACGACGATCTCGGCGGCGATCGCCAACGAGTTCACCGAGGCGGTCGGCGACCTGTATACCTCCTCGCTGATCGCGCTCGGCGCGCTGCTGTTCCTCATCACTTTCACCGTGATCGCCGCCGCGCGCTTCATGCTGCTGCGCCTCGAGCGGCGCGCGCTCTCCTCGGTATGAACCGCCGGCTGCTGCGCAAGCTGACCAATCTCGTGGCGCTCGCCCTGTCGGGCCTCGCGACCGCGGTCGGCCTCTTCTTCCTCGGCGCGATCCTCTGGACGCTCCTCAGCCGCGGGCTGGCCGGCATGTCATGGGCGCTGTTCACGGCGATGACGCCGCCGCCCGGCGGCAGCGGCGGACTCCTGAACGCCATCTACGGCAGCGTGGTGATGACCGTGATCGGCCTTCTCATCGGCGGGCCCGTCGGCATGCTCGCCGGCACGTATCTCGCCGAATACGGGCGCACCTCGCCGGTGAGCGCCGTGATCCGCTTCGTCAACGATGTGCTGCTGTCCGCCCCCTCGATCATCGTCGGCCTGTTCGTGTATCAGCTGCTGGTGATCCGCATGGGGCACTTCTCGGCCATCGCCGGCGCTGTGGCGCTCGGCATCATCGCCATCCCGGTGACGGTGCGCACGACCGAGGACATGCTGAATCTCGTGCCGCAGGGCATGAAGGACGCCTCCACCGCCATGGGGGCCTACCCCTGGCGCACCATCACCAGCGTCATCTACCCCGCCGCGCGCAGCGGCATCGTGACCGGACTGCTGCTCGCCGTGGCGCGCATCAGCGGCGAGACCGCGCCGCTCTTGTTCACGGCGCTCAACAACCAGTTCTGGAGCACCAACCTCAACGCGCCCATGGCGAATCTGCCGGTGGTCATCTTCCAGTTCGCGCTCAGCCCCTATCCGAACTGGCAGCAGCTCGCCTGGTCGGGAGCGCTGCTCATCACGCTCTCGATCCTGATCCTCTCGATCACCGCGCGCGTCGTGGTGTCGCGCCTCGGTCCGGGCGGAGGCGGGCGCTGATGGGCGCGGCCGCGCCCGCGCTCGGCGCGCCGTCCGCGGCGGCCGCCGGCGCGCACCCGGTGAAGTACGACGTGCGCAACCTCAATTTCTATTACGGCACGACGCAGGCGCTCAAGGACGTGAGCCTCACGCTCACCGACCGCCACATCACCGCCTTCATCGGCCCCTCGGGCTGCGGCAAATCGACGCTGCTGCGGGTCTTCAACCGCATGTACGCGCTCTACCCCGGGCACCGCGCCGAGGGCGACGTGCGCCTCGACGGCGAGGACATCCTCGCGCCCGCCGTGGACGTCGCGGCGCTGCGCTATCGGGTAGGGATGGTGTTCCAGAAGCCGACCCCGTTCCCGATGTCGATCTTCGACAACGTGGCGTTCGGGCTGCGCCTGGTGCGGCACATCGCCCGCAGCGAGCTCAGGGATCGCGTCGAGGAGGCGCTGCGCGATGCGGCGATGTGGGATGAGGTGAAGGATAAGCTGCACGAGGACGGCCGTGGCCTCTCCGGCGGCCAGCAGCAGCGCCTGTGCATCGCGCGCACCCTGGCGGTGCGGCCCGAGGTGCTCCTGTTCGACGAGCCAACCGCGGCGCTCGATCCGATTTCGACGCTGCGCATCGAGGAGACGCTGCAGTCGTTGCGCGAGAAGTATTGCATCGCCATCGTGACGCACAACCTGCAGCAGGCGGCGCGGGTGTCGAACTTCACCGCCTTCATGTACCTCGGCGAGCTCGTCGAGATGGGACCGACCGAGCAGTTGTTCACGGCACCGAAGTACCGCCGCACCGACGACTACGTGACGGGGCGATTCGGCTGACCGCCATGAGCGAACCGAGCCACGAGAAGCCGAAACCCGCCGAGGAGGGCGCCGCGCCGCCGGCAGCCGCCGCGGTGCGCGGCAACGGCGCCACCGTCCCTGCCGCGGGCGCCGGCGGCAACGGCTCACTCGGCAGCGCCGGGAGCGCTGGCAGCGCCGCCAGCGGGGAGGCCGCACCCGCCGCCCCGCAACAGCGGCACCTCACCGAGGGGGGCCTCAATCTCAAGCCGAGCGGCCGGGTGCACGTCAGCGCGGCGGCCGAGCCGGGGCCGGGATCGACGCCGGGACAGACCGCGACCGAGAATCCCGTGTTCTCCTGCCGCGACGTCAACGTGTACTACGGCGCCAAGCAGGCGCTGAAGAATGTCACCATCGACGTCGGCCGGCGCCAGGTACTCTCCATGATCGGGCCATCCGGATGCGGCAAGTCGACGTTCCTGCGCTGTCTGAATCGCATGAACGACACGATCCCGGGAGCGCGGGTCACCGGCAGCATCACCCTCGACGGCGTCGACATCCACGACGAGCGACGCGACGTGGTGCAGCTGCGCGCCCGCGTCGGCATGGTGTTCCAGAAGCCGAACCCCTTCCCCAAGTCGATCTACGACAACGTCGCCTACGGGCCGCGCATCCATGGGCTCGCGCGCAGCCGCGCGCAGCTCGATGACATCGTGTGCACGAGTCTCACGCGCGCGGGGCTCTGGGAAGAGGTGAAAGACCGGCTCGGCAGCCCCGGTACCGGGCTTTCCGGCGGCCAGCAGCAGCGCCTGTGTATCGCGCGCACGATCGCGGTGCAGCCCGAGGTGATCCTCATGGACGAGCCGTGCTCGGCGCTCGACCCGGTGG
>JAGWMP010000013.1 GCA_028871705.1 Gammaproteobacteria bacterium | reverse complement strand
TCGATGCCTTGGTTGCGGACGCGGTTCGCGCCGCTTCGGGTCTCGGAGCTGCGCGACACCGCCCGGGCGCGCGGCGAACAGGCGACGGATGCCGCGGCCTGGTGCGCACTCGGCGCGGGATCCGTGCTGATGATCGCCTACTTCATCGAGGATCGGCCCGCGGGGTTCCTCGGAGTCGCCGATGCCCGGCCTCGCGAGCAATGGGACGTACAACTGCACCTGCTGCTGAAGCTCGTCGGTTCGAGCCTCTCGGCCGGCCTCGAGCGGCTCGCGATCCAGGCGCGACTGCACGACCTCGCCGAGCGCAACGAGCTCGCGATGCACAGCGCGAACGACGGTCTGTGGGACTTCGATACCTTGAACAATCGCGTCTACCTCTCGCCGCGCTGGAAGGCGATGTTGGGATACGACGAAGCGCAGATCGGACAGGCCCCGGACTGGCGCACGCTCGTGCACACCGAGGACATGTCGCGGGTCCAGGCGGCGATCCGCGATCACGTCGCCGGCAAGACGCCGCTGTTCGAGAGCATGCACCGGATGCGCCACGCGACCGGCGAGTGGCGCTGGGTGATCAGCCGCGCCAAGGCGCGCGTCGACGAAAAGGGGCGCCTGCTGCGGCTGGTCGGCGTGGAACTCGACATCACCGAGCGCAAGCTGTACGAGGAGGCGCTGTTCCGCGAGAAGGAGAGCGCGCAGATCACCCTGCAGTCGATCGGCGACGGCGTCATCACGACGGACGCCAACTCGACCATCGACTACATCAACCCGGTGGCCGAGGAGCTCACCGGCTGGCGGCTCGAGGACGCCATGGGCCGCCCCGTGGAGGAGATCTTCCGCGCCTTCCACGAGGAGACCTGCGAGCCGCTCGAGAACCCTCTGACGGTCTCGATCCGCCGCATCCGCCCCATCAAGTCGGTGCGGCCGATGCTGCTCATCCGCCGCGACGGCAACGAGCTCTACGTCGAGAGCACCGCCGCCCCGATCCGCGACGGCCAGGGGCACGTCGCCGGCGGCGTGCTGGTGTTCCACGACGTCAGCGAGTCGCGCGAGCTCAACCGGCGCCTTTCCTACCACGCGAGCCACGACCTGCTCACCGGACTCGTGAACCGCCGCGAGTTCGAGAGCCGCCTCGAGCGGGCGCTGAAGAGCGCCAAGGCGCGCGAGGCCTCCTACGCGCTCTGCCATCTCGACATCGATCAGTTCAAGATCGTCAACGACACCTGCGGCCACTCGGCCGGGGATGCGCTCCTCGGGCAGGTGGGGGCGCTCTTGAAATCCAAGGTGCGCTGGCGCGATACGCTCTCGCGCCTCGGCGGCGATGAATTCGGGATTCTCCTCGAGAGCTGCTCGCTCGATGAGGCGATGCGCACCGCGGAGACGCTGCGCGAGGCGGTGCGCAATTTCCGTTTCACCTGGGAGGACCGGGTGTTCCGCCTCGGCGCCTCGATCGGCGTGGTGCCGATCACCGCCGAGAACGAGGACGTGGCCTCGATCCTGTCCGCCGCCGGCAGCGCCTGCACCGCGGCCAAGGAGGGCGGCCGCAATCGCGTCCACAGCTTCGCCGAGAACGACATCGAGCTGATGCGCCGCCGGCGCGAGATGCAATGGGCGGCGCGCATCAACGCCGCGCTGGAAGAAGGGCGCTTCGAGCTCTACCGCATGGCGATCCAGCCGCTGCAGCGGGTCGAGCCCGGCGCGCACTACGAGCTGTTGCTGCGCCTGAAGGACGAGACCGGGCGCATCGTGGCGCCGAACGACTTCATCGCCGCGGCCGAGCGCTACGGCATCACCCCGGCGATCGATCGCTGGGTGATCGAGAATGCCTTCCGCTGGCTGGTCTCCGAGGCCGACGAGCGGCAGAACCTGTTCCAGTGCTCGATCAATCTTTCCGGGCAGAGCCTGGGGGACGACAAGTTCCTGCCGTTCGTCATCGAGCAGCTGCGCCACAGCGGGCTCGACGCCTCCAAGATCTGCTTCGAGATCACCGAGACCGCGGCGGTGGCGAGCTTCTCGCAGGCCAACCGCTTCATCCAGGCGCTCAAGCAGCAGGGCTGCAAGTTCGCGCTCGATGACTTCGGTACCGGGCTGTCCTCGTTCGGCTACCTCAAGCACTTCCCGGTCGACTACCTGAAGATCGACGGCAGCTTCGTGCGCGAGATCCTGCGCGATCCGATCGACCGCGAGATGGTGCGCTCCATCAATGAGATCGGACACCTGACGGGCAAGCAGACCATCGCCGAGTTCGCCGAGAACGCCGAGATCATCCAGATGCTGACCAGCCTCGGCGTCGACTACGCGCAGGGCTACGGTGTCGCCCAGCCGCAGCGCGTGCTCAAGTCCGCGGTCGCCTGAGGCGCGGCGGACCGGTCGGGACGCTTCCTATGGTCCTCGAGACCTACCAGGCCTATACCCAGATACGCAGGCAGGCGACCGTGGCTGCCGCCACTGCCGTATTTCGCCGGCTGATCGCCCCGTTCGGATTCGTCACGTTCGCCTGCGGCGAGCTCGATCTGTCGGATCGCGACCGCAGCGTTTACTACGTCATCGACTGGCCGGAGTCGTGGCGCCGGTTCTACCTCAACTCCAGGCTGATCGAGCGCGATCCGATCATCGACAGCCTGGCCTACTGTCACGAGCCGTTCACCTGGTCGGACCTGCGCAAGCTGCGCAAATTCGGCAAGGCCGGCCGCAAGGCGCTGCAACTGCTCGCCGCGCACGGCTGGGCCGAGGGGCTGATCGTGCCGCTGCCGGGCGCCTTCGGCCGCATGGGTCTGGTCAGCATGGCGGGCAACCGGGCCGGCATCGAGCGCGAGTCGGTGGCGCATCTCAGTCTGCTCAGCGTCGGCTTCCACTACCACGTCAAGGCGATGGCGGTACGACAGGGATTTGCGCTGCCTCCCGCGGGGCTCACCCCGAGGGAGCTCGCCTGCGTGCGGCGCGTCGCGCACGGTCAATCCGACGCGCAGGTTGCCGCCGGCCTGCGCGTCGCTCCGTCGACCGCCCACGAGTTCATCGAGAAGGCCAAGCGCCGCCTCAAGGTCCGCACTCGCTCCGAGATGGTGGCGATCGCCGCGGCCCTCGGCATCATCGACCTCTGAGGGCACCCTGCTGCCGCTCGCCCGGAGGGCGGGCGCCTCCCGCGGACCCTCCATTTGGAGGGTTAGCAACAGGGCGGCGCTCCCCTATGTTGCACGCAAAGCCGCGTCGGATACGGCCCAGCGACCGCCAGCTGCGCTGCAAAAGACGTCTGCCGCGCACCGCGACGAAATAACTAACGAGCCGCACCGCAGCGGCTCACGGGGACTCACTATGTCGACCATGGCTCGTCCGCGCCCGAGGCGCGCCTCTGCGACCGCAGCGCTGCTGTGTCCGCTCGCATTGCTGGGCGGCATCGTCCTCACCGGCTGCGGTGGAGGGTCCAACGGTGGCGGCGGCACAGCCTCCACCTATACGATCGGGGGTACGGTCAGCGGCCTGACCGGTGGCTCGATCTCGCTGCAGGACAACGGCGGCGACACCACGCCAGTGTCGGCCAACGGGCCCTTCACGTTCCCGACTCAACTCGCGAGCGGGGCTGCCTATGCGGTCACGATCTCGACCCAGCCTGCCGGGCAGACCTGCACCGTGGCGGCCGGCAGCGGTACGGTCGGCAGCGCCAACGTCCAGTCGGTGGCGGTGACCTGCAAGGCCAACACCTACGCGATCGGCGGAACCGTCTCGGGACTGAGCGGCGGCCAGTTGACGCTCGACGACAACGGCGCAGATGCGCTGCCGGTAACGGCCAACGGACCTTTCACCTTCGCCACGCAACTGGCCAGCGGGGCGAGCTACACCGTGACGGTCGCGACCCAGCCCGCCGGCCAGACCTGCAGCGTGGCCAATGGTCAGGGCACCGTCGCCGGCGCGAGCGTCACCTCGGTGGCCGTGACCTGCGTGGCCGTGGCGACTTATGCCATTGGCGGCACCGTCTCGGGCCTGAGCGGCGGCCAGCTGACGCTCGATGACAACGGCGCAGATGCGCTGCCCGTGACGGCGAATGGCGCGTTCACGTTCTCCACCAAGCTCGCGAGCGGCGCGAGCTATGCGGTGACCGTCGCCGGCCAGCCCGCCGGGCAGCTGTGCACCGTCTCGAACGGCACCGGCACCGTTGCCGGCGCTGACGTCACGTCCGTCGCCGTGGCCTGCGCGGTCAGTCCGCCGCAGTTCGCCTATGTCGCGAACAACTTCGACAACGACGTCTCCGCGTACGCCATCAACCCGGGCACCGGAGCGCTGACCGCGGTCGCCGGCAGCCCATTCTCCGTGCCGAACCGGGGGATCAGCGCGGTCGCCGCCAGCAACGCCTTCGTCTACGCGACGACCTCGTTCCAGATCGGCAACCAGAGCATCTTCGGCTGGAGCATCGCGAGCGGCACGGGCGCACTGACCACGGTCCCGGGCAGCCCCTACATCATCGGCCCCGGCGGCACCTCGATCACGGTCAGCCCGGCGGGGACCTTCGCCTACGTGGCGAGCGGGGGCAGCAATGCCATCCTGGCGTATAGCATCGATGCGACCACCGGCGCGCTCACCGCGCTCGGGGGGAATCCGTTCGCGACCGGTTCCGGTCCGGGTCCGATGGCAATCAACCGCACCGGCACGCTCGGCTACGTCCCCAACAGCGACGGCACAATCTCCGGCTACAGCGTGGATCCCGTCGGCGGGGCGCTCACGGCGCTCGCGGGCAGCCCGTTCACCCTCACGCAGGCCGATGCGCTCGCGATGACCTCGACGTTCGTCTACGCGACCAACTACACGCCGAATACCGTCTCGGCCTACAGCGTCAACACGACTACCGGCGCACTCACCGCGGTTGCGGGCAGCCCGTTCGCGACCGGCACTGGTCCTGTGGGTATTGCAGTCAACCCCGCGGGAACCCTCGTGTACGTGGCGAACCAGGCAGGCAGCATTTCCGCCTTCACCATCAACGCCAGCAGCGGCGCGCTCACGGCCGTAGCCGGCAGTCCGTTCGTCGCCGGGACCAAGCTCACCGGCATTGCGATCGACCGGACCGGCTCGTTCCTGTACGTCACCAACCCGGGAACCGCCAATGGCAGCAACAATGCCTACGCGTTCAGCATCAACCCCACAACCGGCGCGCTGACGGCAGTCGCGGGCAGCCCGTTCCCTACCGGAATCAACCCGAGCGCCATCGCGATCGCTCAGCCCTGAGGCACGGGGGGCGGCGCTGCGCGCTCCAGCGCGCAGCGCCGTGGGTGTCAGCCCCTCCGCACTTCGGCAGATCAGGCCCGGTAGATCAGGCCCGGTAGATCAGGCCCGGTAGATCAGGCCGATCGCGATGCCCGCGACACACCACTCGATGAAATAGGCCAGCGCCAAGAGCGCGGTGAGCCGCGCGCCGATGTTGAGATCTTCGCGTAGAGCACGGCCAGCACGACTATCGCGAGCAGTATCGGCGCCATTCCCACGGGGAAATGACTCATCTGTCCGTCGTGGTAGCGGTACACGGCCGGGTATCTCGCAAACTCGGTCTTGAGCAACGGCATGGCCACGAACATGAATCCGCCGGCGGCCATGTAGGCGACGAACGCGCCGAGCGCGGCAAGTCCGACACGCAGGTCATTCGCCCGAATGCCTTTCAGCGGCTCGGGGCGAAGAAGTAGTAGTCGGCGCTGTACGGGACCCACGTCTCGGCGGTCGGCTTGGACGGGTCGCACTTCGCGGCGGGCGGCGCCGCGCCGCCCCTGGTGTTAATCCGCTGGATGCTGGTGACGCGCGTCAGTACGCCGTTGCCCTCATGACTCGTGACGGTCACGAGCAGCCAGGGGATGGAGTTGGGGTCGGGAGAGGGGGCTTTGGCGGTCAGCTTGCCGGTCACCGAGCTGCCGTCGAGGTGCTTCCAGGTCGGCCCCGCGGAGTGGTGGCCGATGAGCGCACCCTTCACATCGCGCAGCTGCGCTTCGGGCGCCTTGAGCGTCCACTGTGGTTTGCCGTCATCGCCCTTGCCGCAGACGTAGATCTGCGAGCCGCCGGCGTGCGCCACCAGCACGACCTGCTCGGCGGCGGGCGCCTTGATGGCCTCGGGAACGTCGGGACGCCCGGGAGTCGCGGCGACAGCGGCGGCGGCGAGGCAGGCGAGGGCGATGAGACTGAGGAGCTGCAGAGGGGCGAAGCGCGGCATCATCGGCGTGTCCTCCGGCATCGGGAAGCGCAGGCGGCGTTGCACGCTAGCGCACTGGCCACGCCCTGGGCAACAATCGCGGCCGTGTCACCCGGATCTTCAGCGATTGCCCCCGAGGCCCTGCGCGGCCGCACCGGGCTCGGGCCGCTCGAGGCGCGGCTGCTCGAGCTGCTGTGGGCGCGCGGGCAGGCCGCCACCGTGGGCGACCTGCAGCGGGCCTGCCCCGCGCTCGCCTACACCACGATCATGACGACCCTCGACCGGCTCTATCGCAAGCGGTTGCTGCTGCGCCATCGCGCCGGCCGCGCCTTCGCCTATCGCCCGCGCTGCAGCCGCGACGAGCTGCTCTCCGAGCTCGTCTCCGGCCACGTGAGGCGGCTGCTGGGCGCATCCGCCGAGAGTCACGTGGTCCTCTCGACGCTGGTGCGCGCGGTGCGCGACACCGATGCGGCGTTGCTCGATGAGCTCGAGGCGCTGGTGCAGGCCGAGCGCTCGCAGCTCAGGGGCCGCGGCGGATGAGCGCCGTGGTGCTCGCCGTCCTGGTGGTGCTCGCGACTTTCGGGCTCGCGAGCCTCGCGCTGGCGGGCCTGCTCGCCCTCGTATGGCGCCTCGCCGCCGGGCGCCGCGCCGCCGCGTCCCTCGACCTGCTGTCGCTGCGGCTGCTGCCGGCCGCCGGCGCCGCGTTGCTGGCGCTCGCCGTCGCGCTGCCCGCGTTTCTCAGCTACGAGCCGCCGCGGGAGGACGAAGTTGCCGGTCCCTGGCTGTGGGTGCTCGCGGCATTCGCCGCGGCGTGCCTCGCGCACGGCATCTGGCGCGGCGCGCGCGCGTGCCGTGCGGCGCGCGCACTGCTCGGGCGCTGCGGTCCCGCCGCGACGGGTGACTCGCCCCACGGGCATTGGCTGCACCGGGCGGAGCACGGCGAGCCGCTCGCCGCGGTGATCGGCGCATGGCGGCCGCGTGTGCTCGTCAGCGAGTCGGTGCGCGCGGCGTGCAGCCCGGAGGAATTCACCGGCGTGCTGGCGCACGAGGCCGCGCACGTGGCGAGCGGCGACAATCTGAAGCTCCTGCTCCTGACCAGCGCGCCGGATGCCCTGGCGTGGACGCCCCTCGGTGCCGAACTGCTCGAGCGCTGGCGCAACGCCGCCGAGCGTGAGGCGGATCAGCGTGCCACCGGCGCCGACCGCGAACGGCGCCTGGCGCTCGCCTCCGCCCTCATCAAGGTCGCGAGGCTGCAGCGGGGCCCCGGCAAGCCGCGCGCCGCGCTCGGCATGCCGGTGGCCGCGGACGATGTCGCGGGGCGCGTGCGCGGGCTGCTCGCGCCGCCCGCGGGTGCGGTGCGGCCGGCGATTGCGCTGGCGCTCGCGCTCTCAGCGTTGCTGCTGCCGTTGCTTGCCGTGCCGCGCTATGCGCTGCTGCACGAGCTCATCGAGCAGCTGGTCGCGCTCGGCCGCTAGGATTGGTGGTAGGTGAGCCGCAGCCACAGCATGCGGGCGTTGAGCAGATAGAAAGACTCGCTGCCGAACTCGCTGGCGCTCACCGGCGGACGCTGGTTGCTCAGGTTCGTCCCCTCGAGGTCCACTTCGTAGTGCCCGCAGCGGTAGCCGAGCGTGGCGTCGAGCCTGGCATAGCCGCCGACCGGCGCGCTGTTCAGCTCATCGAGATAGCGGCGTCCGACGTAGCTCGCGACCAGCGTAGCGTTCACGCCCTGCGCGGGCTGATAGAGCACGCCAGCCGAGGCGAGCTGCCGCGGCGAGAGCGGCAACTGGTTGCCCGCCACGTCCACGTAGTTGCCGGAATCCGGATCGAAGAACTGGTACTGCGTGAAGTGCGCGTCGTGATAGGAGTAGTTCGCCGCGACGGCGAGGTCGCGGCTGAAGGCGTAGTGCGCCTCGAGCTCGAATCCCTGGAGCCGCTCGCCCGCGGCGTTGGTGAGGAAGCCGCTATCGGTCGGTACCACGAGGTTGGTGAAGTCGAGACGGAACACTTCCGCCTGCCACGCCAGCCGGCCGTCGGCCGCGGCGCCTTTGAGGCCCGCCTCGTAGCTCCTGGCGGTCTCCGGCAGCAGCACGGCCGGCTGGTAGTCGGGACCGAAGTCGAGCGCGGACGGCTTGAAGGCGTTGCGAAAGTCCGCGTACATCACGAGCTCATCCTTGCCCTCGCTCCAGGCGCGGTAGCTGACGCCGGCGGTCTCGGTGGGGCGGGTGATGCTGCGGCTGTCGCTCTGCCGCGCGTACTGCGCGGTCGGCGTGAAGGGCGGGAGCGTCAGGTCGCTCGCGAGCTTGTTCTCATCGGCCTCGTTGAGACGTATTCCGAGCAGCAGGTCCCAGCGCGCATCGGGCTTCCAGTCGAGCTGCGCGTACTGTCCGGCGAACACGCGCTTATCGGCGACGAAGCCTACCTCGTTGACCGGCAGTTGGGTCGTCGGCGGCGGCACCACCGAGCCCTCGAGCGGCACGGTGTAGGCGCTGTTGCCGTTGAGCGTGACCTGGCGGCCGTAGCCGTAGAGCAGGTCGGCGCCGACGAGCAGCGACACCGGGCCGAGCTCGCTGGCGAGGTGCGTGTCGAGATAGTCGTCGGTGATGGAGCGGTTCTGGTTCTGCGTGTCGGCGGCGCCGCTCAGGTCCGGGTGCAGGAAGGCGCGGACGTCGTCGACGTGCGAGCGCGACACCGAGGCCAGCGTTTCCCACGTGCCCCAGTCCGTCGGCCGCGTGTAGGCGAGAGCGAGCTGGTACTTGTCCTCATCGAGCGCGGCGTCCGCGGGATTGAAGTTGGCATCGAGCGGCGTGAGGGTGGTCAGCGCGCTGCCCTGGCGGACGACGGGGCTCGGCGGCACGTCGCGCACGATGCTCACGTTCGCGTCCACCCGCAGCTCGCCGGTGCCGAGGTCGAGAGCGCCGCGATACAGCAGCCGCCCGTCGGCGAGCTTCTCGCGGCCATCGGCAAACCCGAGGTTCTCGCCGTCGGCGGCGAAGCACTGGCGGTAGTCGCCCACCTGCGGCAGGGCGAAGGCGGCGGCGCCGCGCGCCGAGCCATAGCTGCCGAGCGCCACCGACGCCTCATCCGAGGCCTCGCCCGCCGGGTAGTGCAGCACGTGCACCACACCGACGAAGGAGGTGGCGCCGTACATGACCGGCGCGGCGCCCTTGAGCACCTCGACGCGCTCGACGTCGTTCAGGTTGAGCGTCGTGATCGCCGGATTGAAGGCGCCTCCCCAGGGCACCTGGTCCATGACGAGCAGGAAGGCGTCGAACTCGTGCAGCCCCCAGAAGGCCGGCACGGAGCTCGACGGACCCGCATCGCCCCCGGCCGGGGCCTCGACGCCGGAAACGAGGCTGACTGCCGAAGCCATGTCCCAGGCGTCGCGCGCGCGCAGCTCGGCCCCGGCGACGGTGGAGACCGAAGCGGGCACGCGGTCGACCGGCTCGGGGATCCGCGTCGCGGTGATCGTGATCTCCTGCAGCGCGGACACATCGGGCGGCGCGCCGGGCTCGGCAGCCACCGCGACATCGACGCCGGCAAGCGCCAGGCCGAACGACAGCACGCGCACCATTGAACCGACGGCAAAACCCTCTCGCACCGGCTTTCCCTCGTGCCGCGCGGGGTGCGGCGGCAAGCGAGCGCAGGGTTTACACGCCGCCGTGCACTACTACCAGTGATAGGACGACCGGCGGCGGCCGCTCAGGGACGAGCCGAGCTGAACTCGAGGCGCAGCGACAGATCGACCGCGCGAATGTGCTTGGTGAGCGAGCCGACCGAGATGCAGTCGACGCCCGTCTCGGCGACGGCCCGTACCGTCTCGAGCGTCATGCTGCCGGAGGCTTCGAGCTTCACCGGCCGCGCGCTGGCGCGGTTGAGCGCCACCCCGGCGCGCAGGTCCGCGAGGGTGAACTCGTCCAGCAGCACGATATCGGGTGCGGCGGCGAGGGCCTCCTCGAGCTCGGCGAGCGATTCGACCTCGACCTCCACGGTCACTCCCGGGGCGTGGCTGCGCGCGGCGCGGATCGCGCCGGTGAGCGAGCCGGCCGCGGCGATGTGGTTCTCCTTGATGAGCACCCGGTCGTAGAGACCCATGCGGTGATTTGCGCCGCCGCCGCACAGCACTGCGTACTTCTGCGCCGTGCGCAGCCCCGGCACGGTCTTCCTCGTGTCGATGATGATGCAGCCGGTACCGGCCACCGCATCGACGAAACGCCGCGTCACGGTGGCGGTGGCGGACAGGAGCTGCAGGAAGTTGAGCGCCGTGCGCTCGCCGGTCAGCACCGGGCGGGCGCTGCCGGCGATGTCGAACACGACCTGATTGGCGGCGATCGGCTCGCCGTCGTTCGCGTGCCAGGCGAGCTGCACGTGCGGATCGAGGTGGCGGAAGGTCGCATCCACCCACGGCCGGCCCGCGAGCACCGCGTGCTCGCGCGTGATCAGGCTGCCGCGCACCCGCTGCGCCGCCGGCACCAGTGCCGCGGTGACATCCCCGCTGCCGATGTCCTCGCGCAGCGCCGCTTCGACCTGGGCTGCGAGATCGCGCGGAGGCTCGGGCATGGCTCCCTAGCTGGCGATGAAGGGCAGCATGTGCGTGGCGCCCGCCATGCACATGATCATCGGGATCGACAGCACGAAGTTGATGCGCGAGGCCATGCCGGCGGTCTTGCGCGCCTTCGCCTTCTCCTCATCGGTGGCCGCGACCATGCCGAGGATCTTTTTCTGGTTCGGCCAGATCAGCACCCAGACATTGAACAGCATGATGGTGCCGAGCCACGCGCCGGTGCCGATCGTCACCAGGTACAGGTGCGAGGCGTTGCCCGGCAGCGCGCCGAAGCTGAAGGCACCGAGGAAGTTGCCGGCGCGGCCGAGGAGCCACGCGCCGCCCACCCAGGTCGCGACCGCACCCCAGCGGAACCAGAAGAGCGCGCGCGGGGCGACGTACTTGGAGATGCCCGCGCCGCCCGGACCGCCCTTGTCGGCGGCCGCATCGGCCATCGCCGGGGTCTGCGCGACGTTGAAGTAGTAGAGGAGGCCGATCCAGAACACTCCGGCGACGATGTGGAACCAGCGCGCGAATCCCAGCTCGTAGAAGTGCGTGCCGCCGATCAGCACCGACAGGATGAGTGCGATGACGATGCCGAGGATCAGGGAGTGGCGGTGGTTGTTGAGGGGATTCATTGCTTCGGTCTCCAAGTTGTTGTTTCGATTGACCTGAGCCTGCAATCGCGCGTTTGAAGAATAGGCGAGGCACCCCCATAATTCAACGCATGCGGATGCGAGCGTGAGCGAGGTGCCCATGCCGGCGGCGCCGCCCGAGCGCCCGCCTTCACCGTGCATCAACGTCTGCTCCCTCGACGCGCAGGGCTATTGCAGCGGGTGCCTGCGGACCGGGGCGGAGATCGGCCGCTGGCTCGCGATGAGCGCGGCCGAACAATGGCGCCTGATCGCCGAGCTCGGCGAGCGCCGTAAACAACGAGGTGGTTAGCGATGGACGTGGTCGAGAGAATCAAGACGGAGTTGAGCGCAGGTCCCGTCGTGCTCTTCATGAAGGGCACGCCGGATTTCCCGCAGTGCGGCTTTTCCGCGCAGACGGTGGCGGCGCTGCGCGCCGTGGGCGCCAACTTCCGCTACGTGAACATCTTCGAGGAGCCGGAGTTGCGCGAGGCCCTCAAGCGCTTTTCCAACTGGCCGACCTACCCGCAGCTGTACGTGAAGGGTGAGCTCGTCGGCGGCTGCGACATCGCGCTCGAGATGTTGAGGAGCGGCGAGCTGAAGAAGCTCGTCACCGAGGCCGGCGCGGCGCAGTAGCGCTCACGCGGGCGCCTCGTCGGCGGCGCCGGTCTCGTCCGCCGGCGTGTCGAGCCAGCCGAGGGCCTGCGCCCGCTCGGCAGCCTGCGCGAAGCTCTCGCGCAGCCGGTTGCACACCAGGCAGAAGATATCGGCGCTGCGCTCGGCGTCGTAGCGCGCGTTGTGCGCGCTGCCCGCATCCCATTCGAGCCCGGCGACGGCGAGCGCCTTGGCGAGCACGGTCTGTCCGAGCGCCGCGCCCGCGAGCGTCGCGGTGTCGAAGCACGAGAATGGATGAAAGGGGTTGCGCTTCACCGCGGCGCGCGCCACCGCGGCGTTGAGGAAGCCTAAGTCGAAGGCGGCGTTGTGGCCGACCAGGATCGCGCGGCGGCAGCCGTAGGCGTGCACCGCGTGGCGTACCTCGCGGAACACGCGCTGCAGTGCGTCGCGCTCCGGGATTGCCGGGCGCAGCGGGTGATGCGGATCGATGCCGGTGACCGAGAGCGAGGCCGGATCGAGCCGTGCACCCGCGAAGGGCTGCACGTGATAGCTGTGGGTCGCGCCGCGGCGCAGCGTACCCGTCTCGTCGACTTCGATGAACACCGCGGCGATCTCGAGCAACGCATCCGTCGCGGCATGAAAGCCGCCGCTCTCGATGTCGATCGCCACCGGCAGGTAGCCGCGGAAGCGCCGCGCCATGAGTGCCGCGGCCGCGGGCGAGGGCGCGGCGGCCGCGGGCTCGGTCATGGCGCGAGCCGCCACGCGATGCGCTCGCCGGCGCGCAGCGGCACCAGTTGCTCCGCTGCGAAGGGATAGTGCCCGGGGACATCCCAGGGCTCGCGCAGCAGCGTGATCGTGCCGCTGTTGTGCGGCAGGCGGTAGAAGTCGGCGCCGTTGAGCGCGGCGAAGCCTTCGAGCTTGTCCAGCGCGCCGGCGGCTTCGAAGGCCTCCGCATACAGCTCGATGCCGCCGTGCGCGGAGAAGATCCCGGCGCAGCCGCAGGCCGCCTCCTTGGCGGCGCGCGCGTGCGGGGCGCTGTCGGTGCCGAGGAAGAAGCGCGGCTCGCCGCGCGCGACCGCCTCGAGCAGGGCGGCGCGGTCGCCCTCGGCCTTAAGGACCGGGGCGCAGTAGTGGTGCGGGCGGATGCCGCCGGCGAACAGTGCGTTGCGGTTCATGAGCAGGTGCTGCGGCGTCACCGTGGCGGCGACCCCGGGACGCGCGCCGCGCACGAACTCGACCGCGGCGCGCGTGGTGATGTGCTCGAACACCACGCGCAGCGCCGGCAGCCGCTCGACGAGCGGCGCGAGCGTGCGCTCGATGAAGCGCGCCTCGCGATCGAAAACGTCGACCGCCGGGTCGGTGACCTCGCCGTGCACCTGCAGCACCATGTCGAGCTCCGCCATGCGCGCGAGCACCGCGGCGATGCGGCCGATGTCGGTCACGCCGCTCTCGGAGTGGGTGGTGGCGCCGGCCGGATAGAGCTTGAAGCCGAACACGCAGCCGCTGTCCTTGGCGCGGTCCACCTCGGCGGCCGGCGTGTCGTCGGTGAGGTAGAGCGTCATCAGCGGCTCGAACTTGAGGTGCGCTGGGAGCGCGGCCAGGATGCGGCGCCGGTAGTCGAGCGCCTGGGCGGTGGTCGTGACCGCGGGCGTCAGGTTCGGCATGACGATGGCGCGCGCGAAGCGCGCCGCGCTGAACGGCAGCACGGCCCGCAGCGCCGCGCCGTCGCGCAGGTGCAGGTGCCAGTCGTCCGGACGGCGAATGGTGAGTCGAGTCAAGCGCGCCGTTCCAGCGCGGCGCATGCCGTCCGGCTCACTTGCTTTACCTGCCGCCGCTAGCCATCATTACTTGCTCATTCTATCGCGACGCGGCACAACACGCCTGCGACGGAAGACCTGCGATCGCGCGGTCGGGCAGGGCTTGAGCTCGCGCGCCGTACGCACCAGGCAGACCACATGACCGAATCACCCAAGCTCGAAGACCTGGATCCCGTCGAGACCCGCGAATGGCTCGAATCCATCGACTCGGTGCTGCAGACCCACGGCCCGGAGCGCGCGCACTTCCTGCTCGAGCGGCTGATCGACTATACGCGCCGTAACGGCGCCTACCTGCCGTTCAAGCCCAACACCGCCTACGTCAACACCATCGCCGCCGGGCGCGAGCCCGAGTACCCCGGCAACCGCGCCCTCGAGCGCCGCATCGAGGCCTATATCCGCTGGAACGCGCTGGTGATGGTGCTGCTCGCCAACCGCATCTCCTCCGAGTACGGCGGACACCTGGCGAGCTACGCCTCTTCGGCGACGCTCTACGAGGTCGGTTTCAACCACTTCTGGCGCGCGCCGTCCGACAATCACCCCGGCGACATGGTGTTCATCCAGGGGCATTCGTCGCCGGGCATCTATGCCCGCTCCTTCCTCGAGGGGCGCCTGTCCGAGGAGCTGCTGCGCCACTTCCGCCAGGAAGCGGGCGGGCGCGGCCTCGGGCTCTCCTCCTATCCGCACCCGTGGCTGATGCCCGACTACTGGCAGTTCCCCACCGTGTCGATGGGCCTCGGGCCCATGATGGCGATCTTCCAGGCGCGCTTCACGCGCTATCTCGAGCACCGCGGGCTGGTGAAGCCCTCCGACCAGAAGGTGTGGGCGTTCCTCGGCGACGGCGAGATGGACGAGCCCGAGGCGATGGGCGCGCTCACCATGCCGGTGCGCGAGGGCCTCGATAACCTGGTGTTCGTCATCAACTGCAACCTGCAGCGTCTCGACGGACCGGTGCGCGGCAACGGCAAGATCATCCAGGAGCTCGAGGCCGCCTTCCTCGGCGCCGGCTGGAACGTCATCAAGGTGCTGTGGGGCTCGCGCTGGGATCCGCTGCTGGCCCGCGACACCAAGGGGCTGCTGCGCCGGGTGATGGAGGAATGCGTCGACGGCGAGTACCAGAATTTCAAGGCCAAGGGGGGCGCCTACACGCGCGAGCACTTCTTCGGCAAGTACCCCGATCTGAAGGCGATGGTCGCCAACATGTCGGACGACGAGATCTGGCACCTGAACCGCGGCGGCCACGATCCGGTCAAGGTGTACGCCGCCTACGACGCGGCGATGAAGAACAAGGGCCAGCCGACCGTGATCCTCGCCAAGACCGTCAAGGGCTACGGTCTCGGCCAGGCCGCCGAGGGGCAGATGGTGGCCCACCAGCAGAAGAAGCTCACCACCGAAGACCTGCGCGGTATCCGCGAGCGCTTCAACATTCCGGTGACCGACGAGGAGATCTCGAACCCGGCGTTCCGCAAGCCCGACGCGAGCTCGGACGAGGCCCGCTACCTGCACGAGCGCCGTGCCGCGCTCGGCGGCTATCTGCCGCAGCGGCTGCACGCGGCTCCGCCACTCGTCATACCGCCGATCGAAGCCTTCGCCTCCATCCTCGAGGGCACCGGCGAGCGTGAGATCTCCACCACCATGGCGTTCGTGCGCATCCTTACGGTCCTCCTCAAGGACAAGAACATCGGGCGCAACATCGTGCCGATCGTTCCCGACGAGGCGCGCACCTTCGGCATGGAGGGCCTGTTCCGCCAGATCGGCATCTACTCGTCCGTCGGCCAGCTCTACACGCCGGTGGACGCCGAGACCCTCATGTCCTACCGCGAGGACAAGAAGGGGCAGATGATCGAGGAGGGCATCAACGAGGCGGGGTCGCTGTGCTCGTGGATCGCCGCCGGCACCGCCTACAGCAACCACGGCATCAACATGGTGCCGTTCTACATCTTCTATTCCATGTTCGGTTTCCAGCGCGTCGGGGACTTCATCTGGGCGGGGGGCGACATCCAGGCGCGTGGCTTCCTGCTCGGTGCGACCGCCGGACGTACCACGCTTGCCGGGGAAGGTCTGCAGCACCAGGACGGCCACAGCCAGCTGGTTGCGACCACCGTGCCGAACTGTGTCGCCTACGACCCGGCGTACGCGTATGAGCTCGCCGTCATCGTCCACGACGGCCTGCGGCGCATGTACGCGGAGCAGGAGGGCATTTTCTATTACCTCACGGTGATGAACGAGAACTACGCGCAGCCGCCGATGCCCCCGGGCGTCGAGAAGGGCATCCTGAACGGCGCCTACCTGCTGCAGATCGGCGGGCGCGGCAAGGTGCGGGCGACGCTGCTCGGCTCGGGGACGATCCTGCGCGAGTGCCTGGCGGCGGCGAAGATCCTCGAGGACGACTACGGCATCCCCGCCGACGTGCTCTCGGTGACGAGCTTCAGCGAGCTGCGCCGCGAGGCGCTCGAGTGCGAGCGCTGGAACCTGCTGCATCCGGGGGAAACCGCGCGCGTGCCCTACATCCGCTCGCTCCTCAAGGACCGTGAAGGGCCGGTGGTGGCGGCGACCGACTACATGCGCACTGTGCCCGACCAGATCCGCCAATGGGTCGGCGGGCGCTACGTGACGCTCGGTACCGATGGCTACGGCCGCTCCGACTCGCGCGCGGCGCTGCGCCGGCACTTCGAGGTCGACCGCAACTACATCGCGGTGGCGGCGCTCAAGGCGCTGGCCGACGAGAAGCGCGTGGACGCCAAGACCGTCGCCGGCGCCATCAAGGCTCTCGGCATCGATCCCGAGCGCCCGGTTCCATGGAAGAGCTGAAGGCGAACGGCCGATGAGCGCGTCCCCGCTGCTGGAAGTGCGCGTGCCCGACATGGGCAACTTCAAGGACGTCGCGATCATTGACGTACTGGTGAAGCCCGGTGACAGTGTCGAGATCGACACGCCGCTGGTGACGCTCGAGTCGGAGAAGGCCTCGATGGACGTGCCTTCGACCGCGAGCGGCGTCATCGAGAAGGTGCACATCGCCAAGGGCGGCACGGTGTCGACCGGCGATCTCATCGCGACCGTGCGCGCGGGCGGGGCGCCAGCCGCCGCGTCTCCCCCGGCCGAGGCGCCGGCGGCGGCGAAGCCGGCCGCACCACCGGCACCAGCATCGGCACCGGCTCCCGCCGCGACCGCACCCGGGCCCGCGCCCGCTCCGGCGGCTGCCGCGGCTGCCGCGGCACCGCCACCGGCCGCCGCGCCGGCCCCGGCCGGTGGCAAGCTCGTCTCCTTCGCGCAGATCGGAACACCCACCTCCTATCGGTCGGACCTTGCGGCCATCGACGAGCCGGGCTTCTCGCGCGCTCACGCGAGCCCCTCGGTGCGCCAGTTCGCGCGCGAGCTCGGCGTCGACCTCGCGAGCGTCAAGGGCACCGGTTTCAAGAGCCGCATCACGCAGGAGGACGTCAAGGCGTTCGTGAAGCGCGCGATGTCTGCGCCCGCCGGTGCCGCGGCGCAGGCGGCGGCACCCGCCACGGCGGCGCGCCCGGCGTTGCCCGCGGTTCCGGTAGTCGATTACTCGCAGTACGGTCCCGTCGAGACGCAGCCGCTCACGCGGATCCAGAAGATCTCGGGTCCGCGCCTGCAGGCCGCCTGGGTCAACATTCCGCACGTCACGCAGTTCGACGAGGCCGACATCACCGAGCTCGAGGAGCTGCGCGCGAGCTTGAAGGACAAGGCGCAGGCGGCCGGCGTCAAGCTGACGCCGCTCGCCTTCATCATGCGGGCCTGCGTGAGGACGCTGCAGGAGTTCCCGCGCTTCAATGCATCACTCGATGCCGACGGCGCCAATCTCATCGTGCGCAAGTTCATCCACATGGGCTTCGCCGCCGATACGCCGGGCGGACTCGTCGTGCCGGTGGTGAAGGATGCGCACCGCAAGGACATCTACGAGCTCGCCCGCCAGCTGGCGCAGCTTTCCGACAAGGCGCGCTCCGGCAAGCTCCCGCCGCTCGACATGCAGGGCGGCTGCTTCACCGTCTCGAGCCTCGGCGGCATCGGCGGTACCGCCTTCACGCCCATCATCAACGCACCCGAGGTGGCGATCCTCGGCGTGTCGCGCTCGACGCTTCGGCCCGTATACCGGGGTACGAATCTCGTGCCGCGCCTGATGCTGCCCTTGTCGCTGTCGTACGATCATCGCGTCATCGATGGCGCCATGGCCGCGCGCTTCACCACCTATCTCGCCCAGACGCTGGCCGAGCCACGCTCGCTCCTCGAGGCGGTGCTGTGAGTCGGATGGAGCTGCGGGTTCCCGATATCGGGAACTTCAGCGACGTGGAGATCGTCGACGTGCTGGTGAAGGCCGGCGAGACCATCGAGGTCGACACGCCGCTCGTCACGCTCGAGACCGACAAGGCCTCGATGGATGTGCCCGCGACCGCCGCCGGCACCGTCACCGAGGTGCTGGTGAAACGCGGCGACAAGGTCTCGAAGGGCTCGGTGCTGGTGCGGGTCGACAGCGCCGCCTCCGCGGCCGCAGCCGCCCCGGCTGCAGCGGCCGTCCCTCCCGCTGCGCCACCCGCCGCGGCGCCGGCACCCGTCGCGCCGGCACCCGCCGCGCCGGCACCCGCCGCGCGCATCGAGGCGAAGGGCGACACCGTGCGCATGCCGGCGCAGAAGGGCGGGGCGGCCGAGCGGGCCGCGACCGACTTCAATCGCGAGACGCAGCTTCTGGTGTTCGGCGCCGGCCCCGGCGGCTACACCGCGGCGTTCCGTGCCGCGGACCTCGGACTCAAGGTCACGCTGGTCGAGCGCTGGCCGGAGCTCGGTGGTGTGTGCCTCAACGTGGGCTGCATCCCGTCCAAGGCGCTGTTGCACGCGGCCAAGGTGATCGAAGACGCCGAGGAGATGAGCGAGCGCGGCATCGTCTTCGGTGCGCCCGAGATCAACCTCGGGAAGCTGCGCGACTGGAAGACTTCCGTCGTGCGCAAGCTCACGAGCGGGCTGCGGGTGCTCGCGCGGCAGCGCAAGGTCGACGTGGTGCAGGGCAGCGGGCGCTTCGTGAGCCCGAACGTGGTCGAGGTAATGGGCACCAGCGGCTCGCAGCGCATCCGCTTCGACCAGTGCATCATCGCCGCGGGCTCCGAGCCCATCGGCCTCCCCGGTCTGCCGGCGGATCCGCGCGTCCTCGACTCGACCGATGCGCTCGAGCTTCCGGAGTTCTCCGGCGGCATGCTGGTCATCGGCGGCGGCATCATCGGCCTCGAGATGGCCTGCGTGTTCGATGCGCTCGGTACGAAGGTGAGCGTCGTCGAGCTCACGACGCAGCTCATGCCGGGCTGCGATCCGGACCTGGTGCGCCCGCTCGAGCGGCGCATCCGTGCGCGCTACCAGCAGATCCTGCTCGGCACCAAGGTGTCGTCCATCGAGGCGCAGCCGGCGGGGCTGCGGGTGAGCTTCGCGGGCGAGAAGGCGCCGGCACCGCAGGTGTTCGAGCGGGTGCTGGTCGCCGTGGGACGCGTGCCGAACGGGCACAGCGTGGGCGCCGAGCTCGCCGGGGTGAAGGTGTCCGAACGCGGCTTCATCCCGGTGGACAGGCAGATGCGCACCAACGTGCCGCATATCTTCGCGATCGGCGACATCGCCCAGCCCCCGATGCTGGCGCACAAGGCGATGCACGAAGGCAAGGTCGCCGCCGAGGTGGCGGCGGGCCTCAAGCGCGCCTTCGATGCCCGGGTGATCCCGTCGGTCGCCTATACCGACCCGGAGGTCGCCTGGGTGGGACTGACCGAGACCGAGGCGAAGGAGAAGGGCATCAAGTTCGCCAAGGGCAACTTCCCCTGGGTGGCGAACGGGCGCTCGCTCTCGCTCGGCCGCGAAGAAGGCTTCACCAAGCTGCTGTTCGATCCGGAAACGCATCGCGTGCTCGGCGGCGGCGTCGTCGGCAGCAACGCCGGCGAGCTCATCAGCGAGGTGGCGCTCGCGATCGAGAACGGCTGCGATGCCGCCGACATCGGGCTCACCATCCACCCGCACCCGACCCTGTCGGAGACCGTGGCGGGCGCGGCCGAGGCGTTCGAAGGGACGTTGACGGATCTTTACCTGCCGAAGAAGAAGTAGGCGCGGTCGCGCCTCGTGGCGAAGCCATGACCTTTCCCTACATTTCCGTTGAAGATGCACGCCAGCGCAGCGGCCTGCGCATGGTGGTGGTGGGCAACGTGCCGAGCCCCTGGGGCGAGGCTGCCAAGGGAATCCTCCACATCAAGCGCATCGACTGGGCCGCCGTCCGGCTGGTGTACGACAGCGAGGCGCTGAAGGAGTGGGCCGGGCAGCGCAGCGGCCCGGTGGCGATCTTCGACAACGAACCGCCGCGCGCCGGCTGGGACGGGATCCTGCTGCTCGCCGAGCGTCTGGCGCCGGCTCCCTCGCTCTTGCCCGCGGATTCCGCCGAGCGGGCGCTCATGTTCGGCATGGGCCACGAGATCTGCGGCGAAGGAGGCCTCGGCTGGTCGCGGCGGCTGCAGCTGATCGATGCGCGCATGCACGACGCCGGCGGGTTCCCCGAGCCCGTCGCCCGCTACCTCGGCAAGAAGTATGGCTACCGCCCCGAGTCCGCGGCGGCGGCCGGCGCGCGGGTGGTGGCGCTCCTCGGGATGCTGGCGGCGCGCCTGAAGTCGCAGCGCGGGCAGGGGAGCCGCTACTACCTCGGCCGCTCACTGACCGCGCTCGATGTCTACAGCGCGACCTTCATGGCGTTGTTCCGCCCGTTACCGCAGGCGCAGTGCCCGATGGACCCCGGCACCCGGGCGGCTTTCGAGACGCGCGACGCGCAGACCGAAGCGGCGCTCGATCCGCTACTGCTCGAGCACCGCGACATGATGTACGCGGAGCACCTCGAGCTGCCGCTGTCGCTGTAGCCGACGGACGCAGCGACGCCGCCTCGGGAATCCTCTAATTCGGCTCCGGGTGCGTTCCCACGCCGACGATCAGTCCGTAGGGGTCGAGGATGAGCTGCCAGGCAGCGGCGCCCCGCTCGAACCGGACCAGGTACTGATCCCAGCCGCGCGAATCGACTCCGCGGAACTCGATCGAGCGCAGCGCACCCCAGGGCTTCATCGTGGCCTGCAGGTCGGACAATTGCGCCTTCGTGCCCGCCGCCACCTGCGGGCTGAGCTCCCCGTAGCTTGGATTGCCAGACTCGATCCCGGCGATGAGCTGGCGCAGTGCCGCCTCCGTGCCCGACGCCGGCGTCTGCGTGCGCACTCGCTGACTGGTCGAGCGATCGATGGCGGCGACGCGAGTGGCATCGATGCGCGGCACTTCCGTGGCGATGCCGTTCTGCTGCAGAACCGCGCCGAGCACCCGCCCCGCGGCATCGGTCGCAAAGCGCAGGTAGGCATCACTGTCGGGTGCGCAGCAGCCCGGCTTGCCGTAGCGGAACAACTGACCCGATACGAGCGTCAGCTCATCCGGTCCCGCGTACAGGTGCCCGTCCTTGAGTTCGATCCGCAGAACGGACATCGACAGCTCATAGTCGCCGACGTAGCGCTCGAGCCCTGCCGTCCCCGCGGACGCTGCCGCACCCGCGAACGCCGTCGGGATCGCGGGCGGCGCGATGAGGAGGGTCGCGGCCAACGCGCCGATCGAGAGCAGCGCACACGCGGCGGTTCGGGCGCGCCAGCCGTGAATCGCGGGTGTGTTCATGAGCAGGATCCTCCGTTCAATCGATGAGGCGGAACCCGGTGAGGCCGCGAGGCCGCCGACCGGCACGGGCCGGCGCGTGCCGACGTGCACCAGCGCGCGCGCGTAGCGGCGCGCGTCGTGACCGCCGCGCAGCACGCGCCGGTCACAGTCCACTTCGATGGCGAGACGCAAACGGTGCACGTGCCACCACACGAGGAGGTTCCACGGCATGAGGACCGCGACGCCCAGGCCGAGAGCCAGCAGCCGCGGATCGCGCGCCTCGACGTGGCTGCGCTCGTGTGCGATCACGAGCTGCAGCGTCTCGGGCGCCGCGGCCAGCAGCCATTCGGGCACGACGATCTGCGGATCGAGGAGCCCCACGGTCGCGGGACCGGTATCGGCCGCGACCAGCAGCGGCGTGCCGCCGATGGCGGTGCGCCGCCAGGCGCGGCGCCGCCGCCGCGCATTCTCGCACCCGGCGAGCACCACCAGCGTCGCGATGCCCGAGCTCGCGAGCCACAGCACGCCGATGAGAGTGTCGAGATCCGCCGCCGTGACGCCGGCCCGCGCCGCGGCGAATCGCCGCGGCTCGCCCACCGGGTCGCTCGCCACGCTCGCACCCGCCGGCGCTGGCGCCGCGGCCCAGGTCCGGCCCGCGGCGCCAGCGGCAGGAACCGTGCGCGCCGCCGGCGCGAGTACCGCCGGGAGCGCGAGCGATGCGCCCAGCACGCCGAGCCATACCCAGCGCGTCGCGCGCCCGTGGGGCCGCAGCGAGCGCTCGAGCGCGAGTCCGGCGACGCTCAGGATTCCCGAGACCGCAAGGAGGTATCCGACCCAGGAGAGCATCAGGAGGGGTCCTCCTCGCCGGCATCCCGCAGCAGTTGCCGCAGGCGTCTCACCTGGGCGGGGGACAGCCGCTGCTCGGACACGAGGTGCGTGAAGAGAAGCTCGGAAGAGCCGCGAAAGAACTTGCTCACGAGGTGGCGCACGGCGCTCTGTCGCGCGGCCTTCTCCGCGACCTGCGCGAAATAGCGGTGGCCGCGTCCGTCGGCCTCGCGCCGCACGAATCCCTTCTCCTCGAGGATTCCGAGCATCGTCAGGACCGTGTTGTGCGCCAGGGGATCCTTGAGATGGCGGCGCACGTCGCTGACGCGGCAGGCGCCCCGGTCCCAGAGCACCTGCATGATGTCGGACTCACGGTCGGTCAGTGTTTTCGCCATGCCCGTGCAACCCCTAAGTGATTAGGAGATGGTACGCGCCGCGGAGCGCTTGTCAACTAATCACTTAGGAGCAGGCGCGTGGGACTGAGGAGCACTGAGTGCTATTGAGGTATCGGCCGCTCGGCGACCAGCCACACATTGGCCATCGGCACGGCGGGACAGCGGTTCGCGACCCGCTGGCGTTGTCTGGCGATGTCGTCGCGGTCGTTGCGCGAATCGGCCTTTTCCATCTCGGCGAGCCTGTCGCGCTCGAACGCGCACTCCGGGGAGCGTCCCTGGTGCAGACGTCGCGCCTCGGCTTCGGCCGCGGCACGGACGGCGGCGTCGGCGCTGCAGGAGCTGCTCACCAGCTGGCGCACGCGCGCGAGCTCCGCCGGGCGCTGCGTATCCTCGAGGTACAGCCGGGAATCAGGGGGCACGAGCTTGTAGACGGGGAGCGCGGTTTCGAGAGCGGCCACCTGCTCGAGGGCGTTCGCGCAGGCGGACGGCGGCTCGTCGGCGAGCGCCGGGCCGGCGCAGGCGGCCAGGGCGAGGAAGGCGAGGCAGACTCGTATCATTTGCGGGTCCTCCCCGGTGTCGCATGCGCGCCGGCCTTGCGGGTGCCGCCGCGGCGGATGGCGGCGCCGACACCGCCGCGCTTCGCTTTGGGCGCCGGCGTCTTGTGCTTGTATTCGCACAGGTCGCGGATGATGCAGGTCGGGCACTTCGGCGCCCGTGCGGTGCAGACGTAGCGGCCGTGGAGGATCAGCCAGTGGTGGGCGTCCTTGCGGAACTCGGGCGGTGTGCCCGCGACCAGTCCATCCTCGACCTCGCGTGGCGTCTTGCCCGGGGCGAGGCCGGTGCGGTTGGCGACGCGGAAGATGTGGGTGTCCACCGCGATCTCCGGCTGCCCGAACACCATGTTGAGGATGATGCTCGCGGTCTTTCTGCCGACGCCTGGCAGCGCCTCGAGCGCCGCGCGCTCGCCGGGCACTTCGCCGCCGTGCTGCTCGAGGATCTGCCGGGCAAGCGCCACGAGGTTGGCCGCCTTGGTGTTGTAGAGGCCGACGGTGCGGATGTAGGGCTTCACGCCCTCGACGCCGAGCGCGGCGATGGTTGCGGGCGTGTTGGCGACCGGGAAGAGGTTGCGCGTCGCGGCGTTGACGCTCTTGTCCGTGGTATGTGCCGACAGCATCACCGCCACCAGCAGCTCGAACGGCGTACTGTGGAGGAGTTCGGTCGTCGGGGCCGGGTTGGCCGCACGCAGGCGGCGATAGATGGCGGCGCGGGTCGCGGGTCGCATGGGGCTACTGGAGCGCCTGCTTGCGCGCGCGGAGGAGCGTGGCCCGCTCGGCGGAGCGGCGCGCGCTGCGCGCTTCGTGGGCCGCGAAACGCCCGCGGTTGTCGGCGGCCGTGGGGGCGGGCGGCGCCGCGGCGAGGCGCGCGCGCGGCACCATCGCGATGCAATCCACCGGGCAGGGTGCGACGCACAGCTCGCAGCCGGTGCACAGCGCCAGCAGTACGGTATGCATGCGCCGCTGCGCACCGAGGATCGCGTCCACGGGGCAGGGCGGCAGGCAGCGCGCGCAGCCGATGCACGCCTCCTCGTCGATCTGCGCCACGAGCTCGGGGCCCTCCGCGCCATTGGCCGGGTTGAGTGGCAGCGGCGCGCGCCCGAGGAGCGCTGCCAGTGCGCCAATGGTGGCGGCGCCCCCGGGCGGACATTGGTTGATCGTGGCCTCC
>JAGWMP010000247.1 GCA_028871705.1 Gammaproteobacteria bacterium | reverse complement strand
CCACGTTCACGTTCGACAAGCAGCAGTAACGAGCAGGAAGTGGTCGGGAGCCCCTTGGGCTCCCGACCGCACGCGTACGACTCCGTCGCGCGCCTCAGTGCTTGTGGCCTGGGAACAGCCGGCAGTAGATGCAGTCGGCCCCGCACCCAATACCCCTCGCCGCTCGAGGCGGCGTGCTCCATAGGCTGGTGATGCGGTGTTGGTGGCCGCGCCTCCCTCGTACCGCACGAATCGATCGTGTGCGGACCCTGCGGGCTGCAGTCCCGCACGTCCCGGCTCGCTGCTGGCGGTCAACTCGACGCGGTCCGTGGGGAAGCCATCGCTCACCAGCGAGGAGTGGCTGGCCTTCTTCAAGGACCCCGACGGCCGCCCGCTCGCGCTCATGTCGCAGGCGCGGGCCTGAGGCTTCTGGAGCGGCGCCGCGCTACTTCGGGGGCGGGGGCGCGGCAGGGGTGGCGGCGGGGCTCGCCGCCGGCTTCGCTGCCGGTGACGCCGCCGGGCTCGCCGCGGGCTTGGGCGCCGCCGCCTTCGCGGCGGGCTTGCGGACCGGCTCGGGCGGCTTCTCCAGCAGCTCCTCCAGCGGACGGAACAGCACGCCGTACTTGTAGTCCGGGATCTCGAACTCCCAGCCGCCGAGGCGCGTGTTGAGCTGCCGTGCCTCGCCGCCGGCTGCGGGTGCCGTCGCGCGTGCGCTGAGCGCGATCAGCGAGCGTGTGCCGTCCTTGCGCCCGGTGACCGTGACCTCGAGGTCGTCGAAGGTCCGGAACACGGCGCGCGACACTTTGGCGTCGGCCGGTGCCGCGCCTTTTTGTACATCCTCGAGGGTGAGTCCGGCGAGGGCGCCGGCGAGCGAATCCGCCGCGCCGGGGCCGGTCAGCCGGCGGCCCTTCGGGACCCCCGTGACGCTGAAATCCGCCTGCTCCTTCTTGTCGCGCGCCGCCGCGTACGGCGCGCCGTCGAGGGGCCTTTCCTCCACCTGGCGGACGCGCGTCGCCGGCAGGTCGATGAGCGAGTGCTCGAGCCAGGTCTTCGGGTCCGCATCGAGCGTGAGGAGCGGGGCCGCGAGCAGACTCGCCGCCGTCGCCGCAACCCGCACGTAGCCGGACTTGCCGCTGGAGCTCTTGCCGACGATCAGCGCGTAGGTGTGTCCCGGGGTCACCACGTCCACCTGGGTGCCCGTGGCCTTGGGCGTGCTCACGTCCTCGACGCCGAGTTGCGGGTAGTTCTGCGGCAGGCGGGTCTTCTCCTCGACGACGTTGAGCGCGCCGAGGTCGAGGAGGAGCTTGCGCACCTTGCCGGGCTCGGCCGCCCAGTCGCGCTCGCCCACCACCCAGCCGACGCTCGCCTTCCTGAGGCTGGTGCGGGTGCCGTCGCCGCGGCGCAGGTCCACCTCGCTCACCGTGTTGATGGCGGCCTCGAGGCCGGGAAGCACCAGGTCGCCCGCGAGCGTTGCGTGCTCGAGGTGCCGGCGGGAGGAGAGCCAGATCGCGCCCGCGATCACCGCCAGGCCGCAGAGCAGCAGTAGCGCCACGCGGCGCGCCGTCATGACACACCTCCGGTCGCGTGCGCGCGCCTGCGCCGCCGCCAGTAGCCGAAGGCGAGCGCCAGCAGCGCGAACAGCGCCGGGATCACCACGATGTCGACGATCTTGATCTCGGTGCCGAGCCGGCGGATGTCCGCATCGAGCCCGGCGCGCACCGCGCGCAGCTCCTTGCGGATGCGCAGCTTCTCCTGGCCGAAGTGCTCGATCTCCTGGCTCTCCTCGGGGGTCACGAGCGCATTCTCCTTGCCGTCGCCGCCCTTGGACTGAAGCGCCGTGAGCTTCTGCTCGGTCGCCTGCAGCTGATGCTCGAGCTCCTGCTCCTTGTCGCGGAAGCGGTCGTCGGCGGCATGCCGCAGCTTCTCGACGCGATCGAATGGACGGGTGAAGGTGGCGCGGCCGCGCACGCTGATGAGATCCGCGCTGCCGGCGAGGTTGTCGAGGGCGTTCAGCACCAGGTCGCCGTTGCTGGCCCAGGCCTGTGTCAGGCGCTGGCCGAAGAAGTCCTGGCTGTGCACCCAGAGATAATCGGCCAGCAGATCGGTGTCGGCGATCACGACCAGATTCAGCGGGTGCGTCGAGGTCTTCAGGGCCGTCTCCCCCGCCGGCAGCGTCACACCGGCCGGCGCTCCATCCGGGAAGGCCGTGTGCACGTTGCCGGTGACGCGCGCGCCGAGGGTGTAACGGACCCCCGTCGGCTTGAAGCCGTCGCGCAGCGTCGCCGGGTCGAACAGCATGCGGAAGCGCTCGACCGGGAGCAGCGCCGCATCGGTGCTCGACTCGAGCAGCGGCTCGAACTTAACGCCCGGCTCCTTCAGCGGCTCGAGGTGGCCGGCCATGGCGACGTTCACGTTGGAAAGTCCGGAGGTGATGACGTCGTCGGTGGCGAAGCTCGACTTGTCGAGGCCGAGGACGCCCAAGTGCTCGACCGGCGGCTCGTTCTGATGCATCGAAACCGAGAGCGCGTGGCCGCGGTCGGCGACCACCTGGGTGGCATCGAACTTCACTCCCCAGGCCGTGAGCAGCGTGCCGAGGTGCGAGGACTTGTCGGCGCCCATGGCGGCCATGGGGTTGCGCGGGTCGTTGCCGGTGGGGTCGGCCTCGGCGAGCGGGTCGACGAAGGCGAGGATGTGGCCGCCCCTGAGCGCGTACTGGTCGATGGCGAACTCGAGCGCCGGCGAGAGGTTCTTCGGGTGCACGAGTACCAGCACGTTGACGTCGGGATCGATCCGGGTCGCGCTCGCCTCGAGCGGGCGCACGTCGAAGAGCTGCTCGGCCTGGGCGTAGATCACCCATGGCTCGCGCATCTGCCCGCTCATCTGATCGAAGCCCGGGCCCATCGGCAGCGTCGACAGCCACGCCACTACCGGCTTCTTCGGATTGGCGAGCTGGTAGATGAGCTGCACCACGTCGTACTCGAGGAACTGCTCCTTGTTCGGGTCGAAGAACTCGATCGCCTTGTGGCCGTCGGTGGAGTTGGTCCCGGCGAGCCCGAAGTACAGCTGCGTACCCGCCGCTCCCACCGGCGCGCCGCGCACTCCGAGCTCCGTGGCACGGTCCTCGTCCTCGGAGAACGGCTGCGGATCGATCACGTGCAGGCGCAGCATGCCGTTGGAGCGCGCGGCGAGCTCCTCGAGGAACTCGCGCACCCGCACCCCGTAGGTCTTGATCTGCGGCAGCTGGCCGGCGGTCTTCTCGGAGAAGAAGAAGTAGAGATTGATCGGCTCGTGGATGCTCTTGAGGATGCGCTCGGTGCCGGGCGCGATCGTGTACAGATGGTTCTGCGTGAGATCGGCGCGCCAGCCGCGCAGCGCGAAGTTGCCGAGCACCGTGACCCCGACGAAGAGCAGCGCGACCGCAAGCAGCGTGGCACCGCCGAGAGTGGAGCGTTTCATCATGGTTCAGTCCGCCTTGCGCAGCTCGAGGGCGATGGCGGTGGCGAGCAGGAAAAACCCGATCAGCATCGCGAAATAGAGCAGATCGCGCACGTCGATCACGCCCTTCTCGATCGACTGGAAGTGGGTGAGGAAGGAGAGCGAGGCGATCGCATCGGTGAGCGCCTGCGGCGCCCAGCCGCGGAACAGGTCGAGCACCAGCGGGAACCCGGCCAGCAGGAATATGAAGCACACCACCACCCCGAGGATGAAGGCGACCACCTGGCTGCGGGTGAGCGCCGACATGCACGAGCCGATGGCGAGAAAGCCGCCGGCGAGCAGCAGGCTGCCGAGGTAGGCGGCCAGGATCGCGCCGTTGTCGGGGTGACCCAGCCAGTTGACCGTGATCCACAGCGGGAAGGTCAGGGCGAGGGCGAGGGCGGTGAAGAGCCACGCGGCCAGGAACTTGGCCGTCACCGCCTCGCGCAGCGTCACCGGCTGCGTCATGAGCAGCTCGATGCTGCCGGACTTGCGCTCCTCGGCCCACAGCTTCATCGAGACCGCCGGGATCAGGAACAGGTAGAGCCACGGATGAAAGGTGAAGAACGGCTCGAGGTCGGCCTGGCCGCGCTCGAAGAAGCCGCCGAGATAGAAGGTGAAGGCGTTCGCCAGCACCAGGAAGATGAGGATGAAGACGTACGCCAGCGGCGTCGCGAAGTAGCTCGCGAGCTCGCGGCGCAGAATGATGCCCACGTTGCGCATGGTCGGTTCGCTATCAGGCGGTGATGGTGCGGAATACTTCGTCGAGGCGGCCGGACTCGAGGTGCAGCTCCTTGAGCTGCAACCCCTGCCGCGCCGCGAGCTCCGACAGCGCCGGCAGGATGGTCGCGCCGGCCCGCGTCAGCGCCGTGAGGCGCGCATCGCGCTCGCTCACCTCGAGATCGGCCACCGCCGGGAGCGCCGCGACCGCGGCGCGCGCCGCGGCGAGTTGCGTGGGGTCGTTGAGCTGCATGGATACGGCGTTGTGGTAA
>JAGWMP010000246.1 GCA_028871705.1 Gammaproteobacteria bacterium | reverse complement strand
CCGCGGACGCGAACCATTCTAGCGGGCCGGAGGCGTTACGCCACAGGCACTCGCGGCCGGACAGCTTATGACACCTCGTGCATCCCCTCGCTATGATGCGGCGAATGTCGAGTCCGAGCCCCGCAGCGGCCCATCACGCGAGCACGCCCGATGGCCTGCCGGTGCCGCGCCGCTACTGGGCGATCGCGGCCATCCTGCTCTCGATCTGCATGTCGGTGCTCGACAGCACCATCACCAACGTCGCGTTGCCGACCATTGCGTGCGACTTCCACGCAAGCTCGGCCGCCTCGATCTGGGTGGTGAACGCCTATCAGCTGGCGATTCTCGTGGTGCTGCTGCCGCTGGCCTCGCTCGGCGAGGTGCTCGGGTACCGGCGCGTCTCGCAGGCCGGGCTCCTGGTGTTCACGCTCGCCTCGCTCGCCTGCGCGCTCGCGCCCTCGCTCGTGACTTTGAGCGTCGCGCGCCTCATCCAGGGACTCGGCGCCGCGGGCATCGTCAGCGTCAATGCGGCACTGGTGCGCTTCACCTATCCGCACCGCCATCTCGGCCGGGCCATCGGCATCAACGCCTTCGTGGTCGCGACCTCCGCCGCGCTGGGTCCCACCATCGCCTCGGCGGTGCTCGCCGTGGCGCAGTGGCGCTGGCTCTTCGGCATCAACGTGCCGCTCGGCCTCATCACGATCGCCATCGCGCGCTACGCCCTCCCCGACGTCGAGCGCATCCACCGGCCGCTCAATCACCTCGGGGCCCTCCTCTACGCCGGGATGTTCGGGCTGCTGCTGAGCGGCCTCGAGTCGCTCGCCCATCACTCGGCGACCTCCATCGCGCTCGCCCAGCTCGCGGGCGGTGCGCTCCTCGGGGCGGCGCTGGTGCACCGCGAGCTCGGACGTGCCGCGCCCCTCATTCCCTTCGATCTGCTCAAGGTCCGGCTGTTTCGCCTGTCGCTCGCGGCTTCGGTCTGCGCTTTCATCGGGCAGATGTGCGCCCTCGTGGCGCTGCCATTCGAGATCCAGCGCCTCGGCCACTCGGCGGTCGAGACCGGGCTCTACATGACGCCGTGGCCCGTGGCGCTCGCCTTGACGGCGCCCATCGCCGGGCGCCTCGCAGAGCGGTATCCGGCCGGCCTTCTCGGGGGAGCGGGCCTGCTCGTCATGGCGGCGGGACTCGCGCTGCTCGCATACTTCCCCTCCGCCGGCACCGCCGCGGGTTTCATCTGGCGAATGGCGGTGTGCGGCTTCGGCTTCGGCCTCTTTCAGTCGCCCAACAACCACGCGATCCTCTCCTCCGCTCCGCGGGCACGCAGCGGCGCCGCCGGAGGCATGCTCAGCACCTCGCGGCTCGCCGGACAGACGCTCGGAGCCGCGGGCGTCGCGATCCTCTTCCGGGCCTACCCCGCGACCGGCTCGAATCTCGCCTTGAGCGCCGCGGCGGCGCTCACCCTGATCGCAGCCCTGGTCAGCATGATTCGCCTGACCGGCCCGGACGCTGCACCCCCTTGAGGCCGTCGCCGTGGCCCAATGGCCGCTTGTAATTAATTAACTAGTTGATTAGTCTTTTGCGATGAGTGCAGTCCGCAGCAGGCGGCGCGGCATCGGCCGTCCCCGCCAGAGCACCGGCATCGACGCCCGTGAGCGGCTGCTCGATGCGGCGCTGGTGCTCTTCGCCGAGCATGGCGCCGCCGGCACGACCATCGCGGGCATCGCGGCGAAGGCCGGCGTGACTGCGGCCATGGTCCACTACTATTTCCGCGATCGGGACCATCTGCTCGATGCCATCGCCGCGGAGCGGCTGCTGAAGACCGTCTCCGCGGTATGGGCCCCGGTGCTCGAGACCGACGATCTCGTGCCCATGGTCCGTGGCCTGGTGCAGCGCATTCTCCAGGCCACCGAGGTCAACCCCTGGCTGCCCTCGCTCTGGCTACGCGAGATCGTGAGCGAGGGCGGACAGCTGCGCGACCGGCTGCTCAAGATCCTGCCCTTCGAATTCGTCCGTCACCTGGTAGGCACGGTCGCGAGCGCGCAGCGCCGCGGTACGGTCGATCCGCGGCTCGAACCGCGCCTGATGCTGCTCACCGTGATCGGCCTCACCCTCCTGCCGCTCGCGACCATCCGTCTGTGGCAGGTGGTGCCGATCTTCGAGGGCGTCACCCGTGCCGATGTCGCGCGCCACGCCGAGGCGCTGCTCGCGAGCGCCCTCTCGGCGGCCCCGCGCCGTGCCCCTCCCTCCTGAGGAGTCCCATGGGTTTGCAACGCACCGCTCTCATCCCCGCCGCCCTGGCCCTGACGCTGCTCGCGGCCTGCTCCGGCGCCCCGCGCAGCACCTTCCAGGGCTATGTCGAAGGCGAGTTCGTCTACATGGCGTCCTCGCAGCCCGGGCGGCTCGAGCACCTGGCGGTGGCGCGCGGTCAGGAGGTGGATCGCGGCGCGCCGCTCTTCACGCTCGAGGCGACGGATGAGCGCGCCGCGCAGCAGCAGGCGCACGCGCAGCTCGCCGCCTCCCAGGCACAGCTCGCCGACATCGAGACCGGTAAGCGTCCTCCCGAGGTCGCGGTGGTCGCGGCGCAGCTGACCCAGGCCGAGGCCGCCGCACGCAAGTCGGCGCTGCAACGCCAGCGCGACGAGGCGCAGTTTGGCAGTGGCGGCATTTCGCGCGAGCAGCTCGAGGCGACGGTCGCACTGGCCACGAGCGATGCCGCGCGCGTGAGCGAGCTCGCGAGCCAGCTCGAGGTGGCGCGGCTCCCGGGGCGCGCCGAGCAGCTCAAGGCGCAATCGCGCCAGGTCGAGGCGGCGCGCGCCGTGCTCGAGCAGGCCGACTGGCGCCTCGGTGAGAAATCGATCGCCGCCCCGAGCGCGGGCCTGGTGTACGACACGCTCTACCGCGAGGGCGAATGGGTTGCGCCCGGCAGCCCCGTGGTACGCATGCTCCCGCCGCAGAACATCAAGGTGCGCTTCTACGTCCCCGAGACCGTCATCGGCACCCTCACGCCGGGCCGCAAGGTGCTCCTGCACTGCGACGGCTGCGCCGCCGACGTGCCCGCCGCGATCAGCTTCGTATCGAAGGAAGCCGAATACACCCCGCCGGTCATCTACAGCAACGAGACGCGCGGCAAGCTCGTCTACATGATCGAGGCGCACCCGGCGCCGGCCGACGCGGTCAAGCTCCATCCCGGGCAACCGCTCGAGGTGCATCTGCAATGAGCCTTGCGCCCGCACCGGCCATCGACGTGCACGGGCTCAACAAGAGCTTCGGCGACAAGCACGTCGTCACCGATCTGGCGCTGCGCGTGCAGGCGGGCGAGATCTTCGGCTTCCTCGGTCCCAACGGCAGCGGCAAGACCACCTCGATCCGCATGCTGTGCGGCCTCCTCACCCCGGACTCGGGCAGCGGCAGCTGCCTCGGCTACGACATTCTCAAGGAGAGCGCGCAGATCAAGCGCAACGTCGGCTACATGACGCAGCGCTTCTCGTTCTGGGACGACCTCTCGATCCGCGAGAACCTGGACTTCGTCGCGCGCGTCTACGAGATGCCGCGGCGCAAGCAGGCGGTCGAGCAGTCGCTCGAGCAGCTCGGTCTCGCCGGGCGCGCCGAGCAGCTCGCCGGGCAGCTCTCGGGCGGCTGGAAACAGCGCCTGGCGCTCGCCGCCTGCATGCTGCACCAGCCGCGGCTGCTGCTGCTCGATGAGCCGACCGCCGGCGTCGATCCAACCGCGCGCCGCGACTTCTGGGAGGAGCTGCACCGGCTCGCGGCGCTCGGCATCTCGGTGCTGGTCAGCACCCACTACATGGACGAGGCCGAGCGCTGCCACAAGCTCGCCTTCATCGCTTACGGCAAGCTGCTGGTGCAGGGAACTGCCGCCGAGGTGGTGAGCGGCCAGCATCTGACCACCTGGTCGATCCGCGGCGAGCACCTCGCGGAGCTGTCCCTGCAGCTCGAGCATCAGCCCGGGGTCGATCAGACGGTGGTGTTCGGCTCGGCGCTGCACGTCACCGGGCGTGACGCCGCGGCGCTCGAGAAGTCGGTGACGCGCGCCGCCTCGACGGCGGGCCTCGATGCCACGCCGATCGCGACCGGGATCGAGGACGTATTCATCCATCTGATGAACGCGTCGGGGGCGACGCAGAGGCTGCGGGCGCCATGAGCGGCCGCGACTTGTTCTCGCTCGACCGCTGGTGGAGCGTGGTGCGCAAGGAGTTCCTGCAGCTGCGCCGCGACCGCATCACCTTCGCCATGATCGTCGGCATCCCGATCATGCAGCTGACGCTCTTCGGCTACGCGATCAACTCCGATCCCAAGCACCTGCTCACCGGAGTACTGGTCGAGGATCACAGCGAGTTCACCCGCACCTTCGTCGCCGGGATGAAGGCTTCGAACTACTTCGACATCGTCGAGGAGTTGCCGGATGAGGCGGCCGCGCGCGCGGCGCTCGCCCGCGGGAAGCTCCAGTTC
>JAGWMP010000012.1 GCA_028871705.1 Gammaproteobacteria bacterium | reverse complement strand
GTACTACTCTTCCTCCCATGTCAGAGCAGGGCGACCGGCGAATCCGCAGCGTTGCCATCGTCGGCGGCGGCACCGCCGGCTGGCTGGCCGCCGCCATGCTGGCGCGCGCGCTCGGCGCCGGCGGCCCGAAGCTCACCGTCATCGAATCGGCGCAGATCGGCACGGTCGGGGTGGGCGAGGCGACCATTCCGCCGATCATCGATCTCATCGGATTTCTCGGCATCGACCTCGCCGACTTCGTCGAGCACACCCAGGCCACCTACAAGCTCGGCATCCGCTTCGAGGACTGGCGGCGCCCCGGCCACACCTACTGGCATCCGTTCGGCACCTTCGGCGCCTCCTTCAACCGGCGGCCGTTCCAGCACCACTGGCACCGCGCGCGCTGCGCCGGCGCGCCGTTGCGCTTCAACGATTTCAGCCTGTGCGCTGCGCTCGGCGAGGCGGGCAAGTTCCGCTTTCCCGACCCCAACGCCCAGGGGCCGGCGGGCGGGCTGCGTTACGCACTGCACTTCGATGCGGGACTGGTCGCGCGCTATCTGCGCGTCTACGCCGAGCGCGCCGGCGTCACGCGCCTCGAGCGCACCGTGAGCGGCGCGACGCGCACGGCGGCGGGACACCTCGATGAGCTCGTGTGCAGCGACGGCAGCCGCCTGCGCGCCGACCTGTTCATCGACTGCAGCGGCTTTGGGGGGCTGCTGATCGAGCAGACCCTCGCCACCGGCTACGTGTCCTGGCAGGATCTGCTGCCATGCGACCGCGCCGTGGCGCTGCCGGGCGCGCTCGCGGGGCCGCGCGCGCCCTACACGCACTCTCAGGCCCGCGCGGCCGGCTGGCATTGGCGCATCCCGCTGCAGCAGCGCGTCGGCAACGGCTACGTCTACGCGAGCGCCTATCTCAGCGACGAGGAGGCGGTGGCGGATCTCAGCGCCGCGGTCGGCACGCCCCTCGCACAGCCGCGGCTGCTGCGCTTCACGACGGGGCGGCGCCGGCTCCTGTGGAACGGCAACTGCGTGGCGCTCGGGCTCGCTTCCGGATTCCTCGAGCCGCTCGAGTCGACCAGCATCCACCTCATCGGCAGCGGGCTCTACCACCTGCTCGAGCATTTTCCCGACCGCGACTTCGATCAGGCCAACATCGACGCCTACAACACCCGGCTGATCGAGGAAGCGGAGACCATCCGCGACTTCATCGCGGCGCATTACGCGCTCACGCAGCGGCGCGACACGGCCTTCTGGCGCTACTGCGCCTCGATGCCGCTGCCCGCGACTCTCCGCGAGCGCATCGAGCTCTACCGGGGCACCGGGCGGGTGCGCGCGCGCGCCGGGGAGCTGTTCACCGAGTTGAGCTGGTTCTACATCTTCGACGGCCTCGGTGTCGAGCCGCGCGCCTACGACCCCCTGGCCGACATCGACGGCACGCGCACCGCCGCATCGCTCGAGCGGCTGCGCGGCCTCGTGCAGCACGAGGTGCTCAAGGCGCGGCCGCACGACAGCTTCTTCGCCGCGACCGCCCCGGGCGCCGCCGCGCAGGCCCCGCGGCCCTGAGCCGGCCGCATCGTGCGACCGGCTGGCAGCGCTGTCATTCCATTGAACCTCCCGGCCGCTTGAGCGCATGCTTCACCCACACCCGCCATGAAGGACCACCGCCCACCCTCCGTCACCATCGAGCAGGTCGCCGAGCTCGCCGAAGTGTCGTCCAAGACGGTATCGCGCGTGCTCAACCACGAGCCGGCGGTACGCGAGGACACGCGTAACCGCATCCTCAAGGCGATCGAGAAGCTCGACTACCGGCCGAATCTCAACGCCCGCGGCCTGGCCGGCGATCGCTCCTTCCTCATCGGTCTCTTCTGCGAGAAGCCCGGCGACTACCTGAGCGAGTTCCAGGCGGGCGCGGTACAGCGCTGCCGCGAGTCCGACTTCCACATCATGGTCGAGCCCTGGGACGGCGGCAGTCCGGACGTCGGCCGCCAGGTGAATACGCTGCTGCGCCAGCTGCGCCTCGAGGGCGCGATCCTGCTGCCGCCGATCAGCGACCACCCGGTGATCCTCGCCAAGCTCGCCGAATCCGCCATCCCGACGGTGCGCATCGCGCCGAAGAACGAGCCGGCGGATGCGCCCTCGGTCGGCATCGACGACCGCACCGCGGCCCGGCGCATGACCGCCCACCTGCTCGACCTCGGGCACCGCGCGATCGGCTTCATCCTCGGCCGGGCCGAGCACGGCGCCACCGAGCAGCGCTATCTCGGCTTCACGGACGAGATGCGCGCCCGCGGCGTGCCGGTCAAGCCGCAATGGGTGCAGACCGGCAACTTCGTCTTCAACGACGGACTCGGGTGTGCCGAGCGCATGCTGAGCGGCGCGCACCGCCCCACGGCCATCTTCGCCAGCAACGACGACATGGCCGCGGCCGTCATCTGCGTCGCCCGGCAGCACGGCCTCGAGCTGCCGCGCCAGCTGTCGGTGGTCGGCTTCGACGACGCTCCGGTCGCCACCATGGTGTGGCCGCAGCTGACGACCATCCGCCAGCCCGTGCGTGCCATGGCGCGCACCGCCGCCGAGCTCATCATCCAGCACTCGCCGCGCCGCCGCGGCTGGCCGCGCCCGATACCGCACCGGCTGCTCAACTTCGAGCTGATCCTGCGCAATTCGACCGCGCCCCCGCCCTGAACGGCCGCCGCGCTAGAATCGGGCCCGGTGCAGCGGGCCGCGGGGTCAATCATGCTGGTAGTCACGACCGAGAACGTTCCGGGTTACCGGGTGCGCGAGGTCAAGGGTCAGGTGTTCGGCGTCGTGGTGCGCAGCCGCGGGCTCGGCGGCAACATCATGGCGGGTCTGCGCTCCATCGTCGGCGGCGAGATCACCGAGTACACGCAGCTGCTCGAGGAGGCGCGCCGCCACGCGGTCGACCGTCTGGTGAAGAACGCGAGCCTGATGCAGGCCAATGCCGTGGTGATGATGCGTTTCGATTCCGCCGAGATCGGCCAGACCATGAGCGAGATCGTGGCGTACGGCACCGCCGTGGTGCTCGAAAAGGCCGGCTGAGTGCTGCGCACGCTGCTGCTGGTGTGTGCCGGCGCGCTCGCGCTCCTCGGCGCGCGCCTGCTCTTCCATGGCCAGACCGGCGGCGGCCTCTCTGCCTTCGGCTCCGGCGTCGTCCTCCTCATCGGCACCGTCTTCGAGCGGCGCTACCGCAGCGCCGCCGCCCGCCCCGGGGCTGCCTGGCAGCCGACCGGCGAGCGCTTCGAGGATCCCCAATCCGGCAAGACCGTGGCGGTGCTCTACGATCCGGCGAGCGGCGCGCGCCGTTACATCGATGACCCGCAACCCCCGCCGGGCGCGGGTTGAAGGTGCGCCGCGCCGGTCAGCTCACAGGGCGAGCGCCGAGAGGGCCACCGCGAGGCCCGTGAGGGCCGAGATTCCGCCCCAGAGCGGAAAGAGCCGCTGCCGGCCGAGGAAATAGAGTGAGGAGAGCACCAGGCCGAGCTCGAGAAAGCCCTCGCCGAGATCGAAGCGCAGCGCCTTGCGCTCCGAGCGCTCGGTGGTCGCATCGAATTCGCGCGCGTGATTCTGGATCTCCTCCGCCTCGGCTTTGTAGCGCGCGGCGAGCGAGCCGAGCTTCGCGCTCGCGGCCTGCGCGCGGGCGGAGTCGGTCGCGAGCGCCTCCACCAGCTCGTTGCCGACCTCGCTCATGTGCTCGCGGGTTTTCTTCGCCTGGTAATAGGCCCACTGGTCGTTCGATTTGGTGCGCTCGATGACCGCGGTGGTGTGCTCGCGATGCGCCGCGATCGTCACGACGGCCAGCACCACCCCGATGATCCCGACCCCGAGCCCGACGCGCCTGGCGAGCGGATCGCTGCCGTCGGCGTGCCCGTGCCCCTGATGAACCTCGATCTCCGCCATGCGCTCTTCCTTCGGGTGAGCGGCGCGCGCTCGCTAGGGCTTGGCGCGGGCCCGCCACGCGCTGCCGCGATAGGAGTCGGCAACCACCCAGCCCGCCGCCGTGAGCGTCCACGAGAGGATGAACTCGCCACGGCGGAACGGCGACATGGGACCCGACAACGCCATGGGGACCCAGATGAGCAGCGTAAAGCCTCCCATCTGCAGCGTGGAGAGCACCGCCGCGAGCCGCGCCCACACACCGGCGAGCATCGCCACGGCCGCGGCGAGGTAGGCCGCGCCGGTGAAGTACGCCCAGCCGACGTGCCAGGGCAGCCAGGCCGGTACCAGGGGAGCGGTGAGATCGAGGTAGGCGAAATGCGAGAAGCCGAAGGCGGCCATCGCGAGTGCGTAGATCACCCGAGCGATGCGCACGCCCCGCTCACCCGTGGCGAAGCCGGCGCGCCGCCGGTCCGCCTCACCGGCAAGCGATGCGTACAACACCCACACGCCCGCCACCAGCACGGCGTTCTCGCCGAGGCTCTGCCAGGTGCCCTCCGTGAGGGGCTGGCTGAGGACGAAGCGCCCCTTGAAGAGCAGCGCCCACAGCACGAGGCCGACCAGAAGAGCGCGGGCGGTGGCGAGCGCCGTGCGTCGCCACAGCAGGCCGGCACCGGCCGCCACCGACACGAGGGCGCAGACGAGAGCCAGCTGTGCGCGCGCCGGAGTGCCCCGCGGAACGCCACCCCATACCCCGACGAAGTCGCCGCAGAGAAGCCCCGCGATGCCGACGCCGATCAGGGTGACGGCAAAGACGGCTCGGCCCGAGGGAAGCGCGTGACGCGTGAATGGCAGCATCGGATTAAGACTTGTGCAAATAATTGAATTGTATAGTAAAGCTTATCGTCATACCCACCCCACCGGAGCCCCCTAACTCACGGTCCGCGCCGCCTCGAACCTCGCCATCAGCGCCGCCCCCTCGAGCCCGGCGTGCTCGAGCGCGGCCGGAACGCAGAAATCGCGCCGCGTCGCGGCCTCTCCCACTCCATAGCCGGCGAGTGAGCGGCCCATAGCCTCGTGCACGCGCGCGAGCAGCCCCGCCGTCCCCATGACGCCGCCACCCCAGACGATGCGCTCGGGCGACCAGCACAGCACCAGCGTCGCGGCGAGCTCGCCGAGATAACCCGCCACGAGGGCGAGGGTCGAGGGATCGTCGCCGAGCGAGTGCGGCGCCTCGAGCCGCCGCGCGATCGCCGGCCCCGAGGCGAGCCCCTCGACGCAATCGGCGTGGAAGGGACAGGCGCTCGGCGCGCGGTCGCCGTCGCGCCGTGCGAGGCGGATGTGGCCGATCTCCGGGTGGAGTGCGCCCTCGAGTGGGCGTCCCTCGACGATCAAACCCGCGCCGATCCCCGTGCCGACCGTCACGTAGGCGAGTGAGCGCACGCCCCTTCCTGCGCCCTGGCGCCACTCGGCGCGCGCCGCGGCGTTGACGTCGGTGTCGATCGCGACCGGCACGGCGAAGCGCGCCGCGAGCTGCGCGCGCAGGTTGGCACCGGACCACCCGGGCTTGGGCGTGTTGAGGATGCGCCCGTAGTCACGCGCGCGCGCATCGCGCACCAGCGGGCCGAACGCCGCGATGCCGATGGCGCCGAGCGCGCGGCCGGCCGGAACGGCGCCGGCGATGAAATCGGTGAGGTCCCCGAGCGCGCGCCCGGGCGTGGTGGTCGCCCAGCGGCCCGCGGCCAGCGTGGCGCCGTCCACATCGACGAGCAGCGCCAGAATCTTGCTGCCGCCGGTCTCGATGGCCGCAAAGACGCGGTCGCTCCCAGGCATGGCGCCAGTGTAACCTCACGCACGCCCCCTTATGCTCGCGAGCTGCTTCCCCGCGATCCTGATGCTGCACATCGGCTGTGCGGCGCTCTCGGGCACGCTGTTCGCCACGCGCGGCGTGCTGCGCCTCCTCGATCGTCCCCTCGCCGGCCACCGCGCGCTGCGGCTCACCTCTTACCTCATCGACACGCTGCTGCTCGCGGCCGCGGTGCTGCTGATGCTCATCATCCGCCAGTATCCGCTCACCGACGGGTGGCTGACGCTCAAGGTGCTGCTGCTCGTGGTCTACATCGGCCTCGGCATGGCGACCCTCAAATGGGCGCACAGCCGTGGCGCGCGCGCCGCCGCCTTCGTGGGCGCACTTCTCACTTTCTGCGCCATCGTCGCGGTGGCGGTCGTGCATACGCACTAGCGCGTATTCCGCGGCGGAATCGCCGCGCGCATCCTCGTCTGGAAAGATGCATCTTGCATGAGTCTTTGATGCCGCGATGCGCCTCACCAGCTTTACCGACTACAGCCTGCGGGTTCTCATGTTCGTCGCCGCCCGGCCCGGGCGGCAGGTGACGATCGGCGAGATCGCCGCCGCCTTCGCCATCTCCGAGAGCCACCTGACCAAGGTGGTCAATCACCTGGGCAAGCACGGCTGGCTCGTCAACGTGCGCGGCCGCGGCGGCGGCATGCGCCTCGCCTGCCCCGCCGCCGACATCAGCGTGGGGGCCGTGGTCCGCTCGGCCGAGGCCGCGGGCGCGCTGGTCGAATGCTTCAAGCCACGCGGCAACCGCTGCGTGATCACGCCGGTATGTGCGCTGCGCGGCGTGCTCGCCGAGGCGCTCGAGGGCTTCTACGCCGCCCTGGATGGCACCACGCTTTGCGACATCACGCGCAACCGCGGCCGCTTGCAGCGCGCACTCGGGATCGCCTGACCGAAACTACAGGGAGTACACGTGAAACACCCGATGAGATCGACGCTCGCCGTGGCATGGCTCCTGTGTGCCGCCGGCGCGGCATCCGCGGCCCCGGCCGCGGGCAAGCCCACCCCGGCCGCCCCGGGGGACTTCGGCCCGCCGCGGGGCGAGGTCATCCACGCCATCCTCACGAGCCCGCCGATGGTGCCGCCGCCGATCCATCGCGATCACCCCGCCAAGGTCATCGTCGAGCTCGAGGTGCGCGAAGTGGAGAAGGAGATCTCCGAAGGCGTCAGCTACACGTTCTGGACCTTCGGCGGCACCACCCCGGGGAGCTTCATCCGCGTGCGCCAGGGCGACACGGTGGAGTTTCATCTCAAGAATCATCCCGACAACAAGATGCCGCACAACATCGACCTGCACGGCGTCACCGGACCCGGCGGCGGCGCCGCCTCGAGCTTCACGGCTCCGGGTCATGAGTCGCAGTTCACCTTCAAGGCGCTCAACCAGGGCATCTACGTCTATCACTGCGCCACGGCGCCCGTCGGCATGCACATCGCCAACGGCATGTACGGACTGATGCTGGTCGAGCCGCCCGAGGGCATGAAGCCGGTCGATCACGAGTACTACGTCATGCAGGGCGACTTCTACACGGTCGGCAAGTACCGCGAGCGCGGCCACCAGGACTTCGACATGCAGCGCGCCATCGACGAGCGCCCGACCTACGTGCTCTTCAACGGCTCGGAGGGCTCCCTCGTCGGCGAGCACGCCCTCAAGGCGAAGGTCGGCGACGAGGTGCGCCTGTTCGTCGGCAACGGCGGTCCCAACCTCGTCAGCAGCTTCCACGTGATCGGCGCCATCTTCGACCGCGTGCGCTACGAGGGCGGCCTGCACGAGCAGGAGAACGTGCAGACGACGCTCATTCCCTCCGGGGGCGCGGCGATCGTCGAGTTCCACGTGCGCGTGCCGGGCAGCTACGTGCTGGTCGACCACTCCATCTTCCGCGCCTTCAACAAGGGCGCGCTCGCGATCCTCAAGGCCGACGGCGCCGAGGACAAGACCATCTACTCGGGCAAGGAGGTCGACTCGGTGTACCTCGGGGACAAGGCCGCCAACCTCGCCGCCGTCAGCGAGGCGCGCGCCGCCGAGGCGAGCGGCACGCTCACCAAGGAGCAGCAGATCAAGGCCGGGCAGTCGCGCTTCACCGGCACCTGCTCGGTCTGCCACCAGGGGAACGGCGCGGGACTCGCGGGCGTATTCCCGCCGCTCGCCGGCTCGGACTTCCTGATGGCCGACAAGCAGCGCGCCATCGGCATCGTCCTCAACGGCCTCACGGGCAAGGTCACGGTGAACGGCAGCGAGTTCAACTCCGTCATGCCGCCGATGAGCCAGCTGAACGACGATGAGCTCGCCAACATTCTCACCTTCGTACGCAACAGCTGGGGCAACAGCGGGGATGCGGTCTCGGCGGACGAGGTCCGCAAGACCCGCGCCGCCACCAAGCGGCCCGAGGGCGCGGCGCACTGACATGCGCCGGGCCGCCCTGCTGCTCATCGCCCTGCTGCCGGGCCTCGCCGCCGCGGGCGGGGATCTCAATCCACCCAATCCCTTCCTCGAGGTACCGGGGGCGAAGCTGCGTTCCGCGCTGCCGCTCGCCGGGGATGAGGCCGTGCCGGTGCAGCCCTTCCAGCTGCAGCGCCACCCGGTCACCAACGCGGAGTTCCTGGCGTTCGTCACCGCCCATCCGCGCTGGCGCCGCGGCGCGGTTCCCGCGGCGCTGGCGGGCGAGGACTACCTCTCCCAGTGGGCCGGTCCGCTCGATCCGGGAGCCCATGCGCCGGCCGCGCAGCCGGTGACGCGGGTGAGCTGGTTCGCCGCCGAAGCCTACTGCGACGCAGAGCACGCCCGCCTGCCCGACTGGTACGAGTGGGAGCTCGCGGCGGCGGCCAGCCCCACCGTGCGCGACGCCCGCGCCGATCCCGCCTGGCGACAGCAGATCCTCGACTGGTATGCGCACCCGGGCGGCAAGGGGCTCGCGGCCGTCGAAGGCGACAGCGCCAGCGTCTACGGGCTCCATGACCTGCACGGGCTGGTGTGGGAGTGGGTGCGCGATTTCAACTCGCTGCTGCCGCCCGGCGCCGACCCGGAGAAGTTCTGCGGCGCGACGGCGCTCAACGCGCGCCAGAAGGAAGACTACGCCGTGCTGATGCGCATCGCGCTCCTGAGCAGCCTGCGCGCCGCCGACACCGGGCGGCTGCTCGGGTTTCGCTGTGCGCGCGACGGGGGCGGCGCCTCATGAGCGCCCTGGGCAGACTGCGCGGCGCCGCATTCGCGCTCCTGGCGGCGGCCTCCGTCGCCCTGGCGGCCGGCCTGCCGGGCGAATCGATCTATCAGCTCGAGGCGCAGCTCACCACGCAGCACGGGCTGCACGCCGGCCTCGATCTCGAGCGCGGGCACCCGACGCTCATCGCCATGTTCTACGGCAGTTGCCCGGCCGCCTGCCCGATGCTGATCGATGCGATGCAGGCCTATGAAGGGGACCTGGATCCGGCCGCCCGGGCGCGGCTGCGCGTGCTGCTCGTGAGCTTCGATGCGGCGCGCGATACCCCGGCGCAGCTCGAGCGGCTCGCCCGGCTGCATCGCGCGGATCCGGCGCGCTGGACGTTCGCGAGCGCCGGCGAGCGCGACACGCGCCGCATCGCGGCGCTGCTCGGCGTGAGCTACCGCAAGCTCCCCGACGGCGACTACGAGCACTCGCTCCTCATCACGCTGCTCGACGGCGAGGGCCGCATCCTCGCGAGCACCACGCGCCTCGTGGGCGATGCCGACTTCGCGGCGAAGCTCAGCGCCGCGACACGCCCGGGCACGCAGTAGTTCATACTGCCCGGGTGAACGAGACGCGCGATCCCGATGAGGAGGCGAGCGGCGGCTCCCCGCCCTGCTTCCTGCACGAGCTCGGTCCCGACGGTGCGCCCCGCGACGCCCGCCAGGCGGGCGACGTGGCGCGCTGGCGCAAGGCCGAGCGGGCGCGCCTCCTCGAGCTGCGCGGCGCCGTGGCGGTCGAGGAGCGCGCGCGGCACACGGCCGCGATCGGCGCGGCGCTCGATGCGCTGCTCGAGCCGCACGCCGATGCGATGGTGAGCCTTTACTGGCCGATCCGCGCGGAGCCCGATCTGCGTTCCTGGATGCGCGCGGCCTGCGAACGCGGGCTGCGGGTCGCGTTGCCGGTCGCGATCGCGCTCGGCCGGCCCATGACGTTTCGGGAGTGGCGGCCCGGCGCCGCCATGGCACGCGGCCTGTGGAAGATTCCGCATCCCGCCGACGGCCCGGACGTCTCCCCGACCCACGTGATCGCGCCGCTGGTCGGTTTCGATGCCGGATGCTACCGGCTCGGCTATGGCGGCGGCTTCTTCGACCGGACGCTGGCCGCGATGGCGCGCAAGCCGACCGTCATCGGCGTCGGTTACCCGCAACTGCGCATTGCCACGATCTTCCCGCAGGCCTACGACATTCCGATGGACTGGATCGTCACCGGCGGCGTGCCACCGCTGCGGCGTGCGGACAAAAGGCGCGGCCGGCCGCGCGCTGCCAGCCGGCGGCCCTCTACGCTGACGCGGCGAGCGCCGCGCGCAGCGGCGGCGCCTCCCGGATCGGCAGGTTGATGAGCGCGGCCGCGAGCGCGAGCGACATGTCGGCGTACCACATCCAGCCGTAGTCCCCGAAATGCACCAGCGCCAGGCCGCCGAGCCAGGCGCCGAAGAAGCCGCCGATCTGGTGCGAGAGCAGCGTCAGCCCGAAGAGCGTCGCGAGATAGCGCACGCCGAAGAGCTTGCCGACGAGTCCGGCGGTCGGCGGCACGGTCGAAAGCCAGGTGAGGCCGAGCACGGCCGCGAAAGCATAGAACGTGAGCGCGGTGCGCGGCAGCAGCAGATAGACGCCGATGGCCACGGCGCGCATGAAATAGACGCCGAACAGCAGCCACTTCATCCGGTAGCGGCCGCCGAGCCAGCCGACGCCGAGGCTCCCGGCGACGTTGGAGAGTCCGATGATGGCGAGCGAGCCCGCGGCGACGCTCGCCGGCAGGGCGCACAGGTTCACCTCGCCCGGCAGGTGCGTGACGAGGAAGGCGATGTGAAAGCCGCAGGTGAAGAACCCGAGATGCAGGCACCAGTAGCTGCGATCGCGGGCGGCGGCGCGCAGCTGCGCGAGGAGCGGCGCGAGACCCGGGGAGGCTGCCGCGCCGCCCGCGCCGGTGGCGGCCGGCAGTGGCTCGAGCGCCGCCGCGCGCATCAGCCGCCAGCTCAAGGGGATGGTCGCGAGCGCGGCCGCGGCGAGCGCATACAGGGCGGCCACCCAGCCGAAGAGCGTGATCAGCAGCTGACTCGCGGGCGCGAGCAGGAACTGTCCCAGGCTCCCGCCCGCGTTGATGAAGCCGGAGGCGAAGGCGCGCTGTCCCGGGGCGAGGCTGCGCGCGGTCGCACCGATCAGCACCGAGAAGCTGCCCGCGGCCGCCCCCGCCGCGAACAGGATGCCGATGGCGACAATCAGCCCCGGCTCGCCGCGCGCGAGGGTGGTGAGGAACGCCCCCGCCGCGAGCGTCACGGCGCCGGCGAGCAGCACGGCGAAGGAGCCGTAGCGGTCGGCGAGCAGGCCGCAGACCGGCTGCGCCAGCCCCCAGACGAACTGGCCGATCGCCATGGCGAGGCTGATGGCGACGATACCGACGCCGGTCGCGCGGTTGAGCGGCGCGACGAAGAGGCCGAGCGACTGCCGCGCCCCCATGGTGATGAGGAGGATGGCGGCCGCCGCCACCATGAGGGCGCGTGCGCGGCCGCCCGTGGCGGTCGCAGCGTCAGCCGCCGGCGTGTGCGCAGCGCTCAGGCGGAATGCAACCGGATCGGCAGCGAGCGCACGCGCGTGCCGGTGGCGGCGAAGATCGCGTTCGTGAGCGCGGGGATGACCGGCGGCAGCGCCGGCTCGCCGAGCCCGGTCGGCGGTTTCGCCGAGCGCACCCAGGCGATCTCGATCTCGGGCGCGAGCGGCATGCGCGCCAGCGGGAAGTCGTGGAAGTTGCTCTGTTGCGCGGCGCCGTCGACGAACTCGATGGCCTGGCCGGCGAGCGCCTGCGCCAGGCCGTCGATCACGGCACCGCGCACCTGATTCTCCGCGCCCATGGGGTTGACGATGTGACTGCCGATGTCGCCGGCGACCCAGACCTTGTGCACCGTGATGTCACTTCCCGCGACGCTCGCCTCGACCACCTCGGCGAAATAGCCGCGGTGCGAGAAGTAGAAGGCGAAGCCCTTGGCCCGCCGTGACCCCGCGGGCTGCTGCGCCCAGTCCGAGACCTCGAGCACCCGGGCGATCACCGCGCGTGCGCGGCCGGTATCGAACGGCACGCCGCCCCCGGGCGCGGCAACCTCGCGCGGCTCCCCGAGCAGGCTGAGCATCAACCGCGGCAGGTCGGTGCCGGCGGCGTACGCCACCTCATCGAGAAAGGACTGCGAGGCGAAGGCGAGCGCATTCGAGCCGGGCGCGCGCAGCGCCCCGGTGTTCACCACCGTCGGCATCATCGACTGGCTGTAGCGCAGGTGCGGCACGAGGCCCGCCGGCGGCATCGCGGTGTTGTATCCGGCGGCACGCGCGGTGGTCTTGCCGTCGCCGAAGGTGACGAAGTGGTCGGTGAAGGCCACGAGCTCGCCGCGCTCGCTGACTCCCGCCTCGAAGCTGTGCCAGCCGCCGGGACGGTAGTAGTCGCGGCGCATGTCGTCCTCGCGCGACCAGATGAGCTGCACCGGCACGCCCGGCACGGCACGCGCGATCGCCGCCGCCTGGATCAGGTAATCGTTCATGAGCCGGCGGCCGAAGCCGCCGCCGCTGCGCGTCAGGTGCAGCGTGACGCTCGCGGGTGCGATGCCGAGCGCCTTCTCGAGCGCCGCGAGCCCGCGCTGCGGCGTCTGGGTCGGCGCCCAGATCTCGAGCTTGCCGTCGCTGAAGCGCGCGGCGCAGTTCTGCGGCTCGAGCGGCGCGTGGGCGATGAATGGATAGTCGTAACGGGCGCCGATGCGCTTGGCCGCGGTCGCGAGCTGTCCGGCCGCATCGCCATCGACGCGCAGGTCCGCCTGCGGCCCGTGCGCGATGGCCGCGTCGGCATTCGCGCGGTAGACGCTCGAGCTGTGCCCCCTGGCGGCGCTCAGGTTCCACTCGACCGCGAGCTGCGCGCGCGCCTCGTTGGCGAGCCACCAGTGGCTGGCGAGGATCGCGACGCCGTCGGCCAGGCCCGAGTCGTAGTCGCCGTTGCCGACGATCGGGATCACGTGCCGGACGCCCGGCGCCCGCCGCGCCGCCTCGACGTCCGCCTTGACGAGGCGGCCGCCATAGGCGGGCGCCACCTCGTAGACCGCATAGAGCATGCCGGGCAGACGCGTATCCATGCCGAAGATCGGCGCGCCCCGGACGATGCGCGCGCTGTCGGTGCCGACGACACGCTGACCGATGATGGTGAACTCGGACGGATCCTTGAGCGGCACCTGGGCGAGGTCGGGCGGCGGCACCGCCGCCGCGGCCGAGGCGACCGCGCCGTAGCCGAGCGAACGGCCGCTCGCGCGGTGGAAGATGCGGCCCCTGGAGGTGGTGAGCTCGGTGGCGCTCACGCGCCAGCGCTGCGCGGCCGCCGCGAGCAGCATGGCGCGCGCCGCCGCGCCCGTCTGCCGCATCGGCAGCCAGTCGCGCGTGGTGGCGGTGCTGCCGCCGGCGTACTGCTCGCCGTAGCGCGCCTGGTCGAGGTCGGCCTGAGTGATGCGCACCTGGCTCCAGTCGCAGTCGAGCTCGTCCGCCACGATCATCGGCAGCGAGGTCTTGATGCCCTGCCCGATCTCGGGATTCTTCGAGACGATGGTGACGGTGCCATCCGCGGCCACCGAGACGAAGGCGGAGAGCTGCGCCCGCGCCGCGGGCTCGCCGCGCGCAGCGGCGAGCGCGCTCGCCGGCAGCGGAATGAGCGCATCGAGGGCGAATCCCCCGCCGGCCAGGAGCGAGGCCTTGAGGACGGTGCGCCGCGCGATCGGGGCGCGAGACAGCGGCTCAGGCGACATGATCCGCCTCCTCTTTCAGGCCGGCGGCGATGCGGATCGCGCTGCGGATGCGGTTGTAGCAGCCGCAGCGACAGATGTTGCCGCTCATCGCCGCGTTGATCTCGGCGTCGCTCGGCGAGGCGCTGCGCGCGAGCAGCGCGCACGCCGACATGATCTGGCCCGCCTGACAGTAGCCGCACTGCATGACGTCGATCTCGAGCCAGGCACGCTGCAGCCGCTCGCCGGCAGCGCTCGTGCCGATGTGCTCGATGGTGTGGATCTTCGCCGTGCCGACGCTCGCGACCTTGAGCAGGCAGGAGCGCACCGTGGCGCCGTCCAGGTGCACGGTGCACGCACCGCAGTAGCCCTTGCCGCAGCCGTACTTGGTGCCGACGAGGCCGAGCTCGTCGCGCAGCACCCACAGGAGCGGCATCTCCCCCGGAACCTGCACCTCGTGGACGGTCCCGTTGACCTCGAGGCGATATCCCATGACAGCCTCCTCCGCAGCAGCTGCGCCCCTCGCGGGCGCGGTGAGCTTACTTCGCCTTCGCGGTCAGGCTCTCCACGGCCTTGAGCGCCTGCGCCACGTTCTCATCCGGTGCGACGCCGGTGATGGTGCTGGCGATCTTGCCGTCCCTGGCCACGATGAAGGTCGTGCGCTCGGCGAAGTCGTGGCCGATCTCGGCGCCGCGTACGTCCTTTTGCCCGGGCTTGCCCTGGTGCACCTGCAGCTCGTAGGACCTGGCGATGCGGCCGTCGGCGTCCGAGGCGGTCGGGAACTTGCCCGCACAGAAATTGGGATCGGCGGAAAAATCGTTGAGCCGCTCGATGCTGTCGAGCGATACGCCGACGATGGTCGCGCCGGCGGCGGTGAACTTCTCGTTGGTCTCGGCGAAGGTGTGCGCCTGCAGGTCGCAGCCGCCCGTGTAAGCCGACGGATAGAAATAGACCACCACCGGCCCCTTGGCGAGTGCGTCCTTGAGCGAGAACGTGAAGGGCTTGCCTGCCATCGAGGCTTGTGCCGTGAACTTCGGTGCAGTGACTCCCGGCTGCAGCGCGGCGAGCGCCGGCACCGAGACGAGACAGGCACAAAGAGAAAGGAGTCGCCGCTTGTCCATGGAGCACCTCGGGGCTTAGGGGGCGCTATCATGGCATGCGGCGGCGGCCGGCTCGCGCCGCCGCGTCCGGGAACGCCGCCTTCTTCTTCTGGATCAGTCATTTACGAGCGCCACGCCGCGCCGGAACATCGGGCTGCAATCTCACCGTAATCGTCCGCGCCGCCCTCGCCGCCGTGGTTATGTTGCCGCTTCGGCCGCCGGCTTGCGAAGTTGGTAAAGTCGGTGAGGCACGCGGGGCCGGCCGCAGCGCGAACCACATCCAGGGGGTCAGACATGCGCAACCTCGTTAGCCTCTTGCGGGTCGCCGCGCGCGCGCGACGCTCGAGCGCCTGCGCGCTCGTGCTCGCCTGTGCCGGTGCCGCCGTGCTCGCCGGCTCAACCGCCGTAACCCGCACCGCCGGTGCCGCCGCGCCCGCCGGCGCCGCGGCTTCGGGTCTCGCGCGCCTCGCCGGTCACGTCCACGGACAGGCGCGGCCGCAGTTCGATGTCGGCCGCGCGCCGGACTCACTCGCGCTGCATGGTCTCGAGATCGTGTTCGCCCAGACTCCCGCGCAGCAGCAGGCGCTCGAGAAGCTGGCGGCCGCGCAGCAGGACCCGAAGTCGCCGCAGTTCCATCAGTGGCTGACGCCCGCCGAGTACGGCGCGCGCTTCGGGGCGAGCGCCAGCACCGTCGCCGCGGTGACGCGCTGGCTCACGGCGAGCGGCTTCAGCGTCGGTACGCTGCCCGCCAACCGCTCGCAGCTGCCCTTCTCGGGGACCAAGGCCCAGGTGGAGACCGCCTTCCACACCGAGATCCATCTGTTCGAAGTGGACGGTCGCAGGCATTACGCCAACGTGAGCGACCCCGAGGTTCCCGCGGGACTCGCCCCGGCGATCCTCGCCATCCACGGCCTGCATGATTTCTATCCCAAGCCGAATGCCAGGCGCTGGTCCGCCCACGGCGCCGGTGCCAAGCCGCAGATCACCTACGACGGCGGCCAGCAGAACTGGATCGGCCCCGGCGACTTCGCGGCGATGTACAACATCGGGCCGCTCTATGCCGCCGGCATCAACGGCACGGGCGTGACCATCGCCATCGGCGAGCAAAGCGCCATCAACCCGACGGTCGCCGACACCTTCTGGGCCGGCGTCGGCATCACGACCCCGCCGACCATCACGCCCATGACCGTGCCCGGGGGCACCGACCCCGGGCAGACCATGGATACCAATGAGGAGGAGGCTTACCTCGATATCGAGGTGGCCGGCGGCGTCGCCCCCGGGGCGACCCTCGCCCTCGTCGCGGACACCAACGTCGTCAACGCCATCCAGTACATCATCCAGCAGAAGATCGGCCAGGTCGTCAGCATCTCCTTCAGCACCTGCGAGAGCGCCAACAGCGCCGCCGCCAATGCCTCGATCGATCAGTTGTTCCGCGAGGCCGTCACACAGGGTCAGACCGTCGTCGTCGCGAGCGACGATGCGGGCGTCGAGGGCTGCGAGGCGAATCCCTTCACGCAGGGCACGCTCGCCACCACGGGTTTCGCCGTGAGCGGCCTCGCCGCGAGCCCCCATGCGCTCGCCGTCGGCGGCACCGACTTCGATCCGACGATCGCGGGCCCCTGGAACACGACCAATGCACCCGGGACGCTCGTCAATGCCCAGGGACACGTCCCGGAGATGGTGTGGAACGATACCTGCGCCAATCCGGTGTTCGCCAAGGCGCTCGGCATCACCTCGATTGCCTTCTGCAACGAGGCCCAGTTCAACGGGACGGCGAACGTGTTCCTGCAGGTCGCAGGCAGCGGCAGCGGCGTGAGCAGCTGCACCTCGACCAACTCCACCACCAACGCCTGCACCGGCGGGTACCCGGTGCCGAGCTGGCAGTCGGGCGTCGCCGGCACGTCGAACCTGACGGGGCGCGCGGTTCCTGACGTCGCGGTGGCCGCTGGCGGCTGGGTGATCTGCTCCTACGACAACGCCACCTGCGATCCAGCCAACGCGAACGCCGCGACCAACGGCGACGTCGACCTGGTCGGCGGCACCTCGTCCTCGACGCCGGCGGTGGCAGCGATCATCGCCCTGCTCGACCAGCAGATGGGCAGCTCGGTGGGTCTGATCAACCCGACGCTCTACCAGCTGGCGGCGGCCGAATACGGCACGCCGGCCTCGCCCAACGTGACCGCCACCGGCAACTGCAACGCAAGCCTCGGCCTCTCGATCGGCGCGGACTGCGTCTTCTATAACATCACCGCCGGCAGCAGCGCGATGCCCTGCACGGTCGCCACTTACAACGACGCCGACAGCGCGCCCCCGAGCACCTGCGGCGGTGCCGCGGCCGGAGAGACCAACGGCATCATGGAGTTGAATGGCGCGCGGCAGTACACGGCGGGCAGCGGCTTCAACCTCGCCACCGGTCTCGGCAGCATCAATGCGGCAAACCTGGTGCTCGGAGTTTACCTGCCCGCGCCCAGCGGACTCGCGGCCGCACCGAGCGGCCAGTCGGTGCAGCTCAGCTGGACTGCCGATACCCACGCCGCGACCTACAACGTCTATCAGGCGAGCGCCAGCGGGCAGGAAGGCACGACCCCGGTGCAGACCGCGGTGGCCGGCACGTCCGCCACGGTGACGGGACTTCAGTTCGCGACGACCTACTACTTCACCGTCGCGGCGGTGGCGGCGCTCGGGACCTCGCGGCAATCGGGCGAGCTGCAGACGATGACCGTGCCCGCCGCTCCGGCGGGCCTGAGCGCCATGGCCGGCAACGCCACGGCGAGCCTCACCTGGACGGCCGTCACCGGTGCGGCCAGCTACAACGTCTACCAGGGCACCTCCGCGGGCGCTGAGAGCGCGACCCCCGTGCTGACCGGCATCAGCGGCGTGACCGCGAACGCCTCCGGCCTCACCAACGGCACGACCTATTACTTCAAAGTCGCGGCGGTGGATGCGGGCGGCGCCTCGGCACTCTCCAACGAGGCCTCGGCGATGCCGGTGGCGCCGGCCGGCGGCCACGGCGGCGGCTCGGTTGGGATGCTCGAAGCGATGCTGCTGGCGATGCTCGCCGTGCTCGCCGCGGCGCGCCGCTACGGCGCGCTGCGCGGGGCGCCGAGCGAGCGCACCCAGCGGGCGATGTCGGCGCGCCCCATGGCGCCCGAGCGCCGCGCGATCTCGCGGCCACCGCGGAAGTAGATCATCGTCGGAATGCTGCGGATGCCGAACTCCCCGCCGAGCGCGGGTTCGGCATCCGTGTTGACCTTGGCGAGGCGCACTGCGGGCTCGAGCTCGGTGGCGGCGGCGGCATACTCCGGCGCCATCATCTGGCACGGTCCGCACCACGGTGCCCAGAAGTCCACCACCACGGGGATATCGTTGCGCTCGAGGTGGCGGCGGAAATTCGCGCCGCCGAGCTCGAGCGGGTGGGCGCCGAAGAGCCCCTGGTGGCACTGGCCGCACTTCGGGCCCTCACCGAGACGGGACGCGGGAATGCGGTTGACGGTCGCGCAGTGCGGACAGACGATCTGGAGGGTGTCGCTCATGAAGCCAAGCGTGGGGTGCCAGGGGCGGGTTTTCAACGGGGTGCGGACCGTGCCGGGCGGCGGCCGCGGCGCGCCGGAACATCCGCAACGCGCCCCGGTCGAACGGTCATGAGCCCCATCGAACGCCTCGCCAGCTGGTGGCGTGACTACCGCGGTACCCTTCTCTTCCTCGTGCTGATGCTCGGGTTCCGCTCGGCCTGGGCCGACTGGGTCACGGTGCCGACGGGCTCGATGAACCCGACGATCCTCGAGGGCGATCGCGTGCTCGTCGACAAGCACGTGTTCGGGCTGCGTATTCCGTTCACGCACGTGCACCTCACCGCGGGCGCCGATCCGGCGCGCGGCGACATCGTGGTATTCGACTCCCCGACCGACGGCACCTCGCTCATCAAGCGGGTCATCGGCGTGCCCGGGGACGTGGTCGCGCTCGACGGCGACCGCTTGAGCGTCAACGGCCACCGCTCGCACTACACGGTGCGCGACGCGCAGGCGCTGCGGGGTCTGCTGGCCGAGACTACACGGCAACACCCGCTGGTGCTGCGTGAGGCGGGCCTCGGCCCGCCGCACGACATCCTGATTCTCCCGGAGCGGCTGGCGCGCCGCTCGATCCCGACGGTCGTGGTGCCGCCCGGGATGTACTTCATGATGGGCGACAACCGCGACAACAGCGCCGACTCGCGGTACTTCGGTTTCGTGCCGCGCAGCGACATCGTCGGACGCGCCACGCGCGTCCTCGTGTCCCTCGATCCCGACCGGCACTACGCGCCGCGCTCAGCACGCTTTCTGGCGCCGCTGACCTGAAAGCCCGCGCCGCGGCGACCCGCGGACCGCGCGCGCAGTGCCGGCCGCGCGCACAGCGGCAGCCGGGCGCGCACTGGTGGCCGGGCGCGCCTGCGTCACCATGGCGAGCAGCTGATTGGCGGTACGCCAGTTGCGCGCGGTCGCATGCACTCCGAGGTAGCGCTCCACCTTGTCGTGCAGCGCCGACTGCGGGAAACCCCGCGGCGTATGCAGATAGAACACGCGCTCATGGAGTGCGAACGCCTCCCCGCCCGAGCGCAGGCGTGTCAGAGACTCCAGATCCGGGCGCACGGGCGGCGCCGAGAGGAAGAAGAGATGCAGCGCCTTGTGGTCGAGCTCGGCTTGCGGGAACGGGTTGCCGCGCACCGCGCCACCGAGCTCCGCGGACGACAACACCATCACCCGGGGGGTGAAGCCGGCATGGGCCAGGATCAGTCGCGCGATGCGTGCCTCGAGCGCGCGGGCGCTGCCGCTCGCGCTCTCGAACACGACATTGCCGCTCTGGATGTAGGTACGCACCGCGCCGAAGCCGTCGCGCTCGAGCAGCGCGACGAGATCCTTCATGAGGAGCTTGCGGGCGCCGGTCACGTTCACGCCGCGCAGCAGCGCGACCCAGGTGTTCAACCGTGACACATGCACGCTTTCGGCTGCGAAACCCGTCAAGAATCCGAACGTCCACCCGATCTTAATGTTAACTCGCGCCTGACCGGCGCGCCGAATCCTGAAGACTCATAGCCTATGTCGCATGCATTACCCGCCGAACTGCCGATGCCGCTCCTCGAGCGGCTGCGCTCCGAAGGCATCGCCACGCTCGAGGCGTGGGTCGCCCTCGGCCGCCGTCGCCGGCAGATCTTCGGTGTCACACGTGCCGCGGTCGAGCAGCTCGATGCGCTCGCCAAGGCCGCGGCCATTCCGAAGCCCTGACGGAAGCCGCCCCGCGAATGCGCGCCGGGATCAAGCGCCCGGCGCGGGCGGCGGCTTGCGCATCAGCCAGGCCGTGACCCACAGGAGCACGGCCTGCACGGCGAACAACAGGAAGAAATTCCCGAGATACAGGGCACCGTAGACGCCTTCCGTGCAGTAGAAGAGGCCGATCAGCGCCGGCAGGACAGCGGGCTGCGACTCTCCCCGCCGCAACCGCGACCACGCCCACACCAGCAGCACGCCGAAGGTGAACATGGCGCCGCTCACCCAGAACCACACGAGCTTCAGCAGCTCGACGATCCTGGGATCGAGGCCCTGCAACGCCGGCAGCACGTGCTGCGACCACTGATGCCCGTGACCGAAGGCGCCGAGCGCGACGCTGATCGCCGTCAGGAGAAAGAGCGCCGATGCGAGCTTATGCGTCATGTACCCCCCTCGAGCGTGAGCGGCGCATGTTACGACAGCGGCGAGTCGCCGGGCATGCGCACCCGTTTGGTGCGAAGGCACGGTGCTCTGCTCCGTGCGCGCGCCACCGCGGATCCCCGGCACACCCAGCGCGGCCCGCGGGCGCGTCGGGCCGAGCCCGCGCGCCTGGCATGGCGGTTGCAATGTGCTCGCCATGACGAGCTATCACGGTTGGGTCCTCCAGGGACCGCCGCGGCCACACGGCGAGGTGCTGGCGCGCGTGCGCGCATCCTGCGATGACGATCTTGCCGCCATCGCGGGCATCTACGCTTATCACGTGAAATGCGGCCTCGCCTCCTTCGAGGAGGTTGCACCCACGACTGCGGAGCTGCGCGCGCGCCGCGCGGCGGTCCTCGAGGCGGGCCTCCCCTACCTGGTCGCGGAGCTCGACGGCGAGGTCGCAGGCTACGCCTACGCGAGCGGCTACCGGTCGCGATCCGGCTACCGCTACACCATCGAGGATTCGGTGTACGTCGCCGATGGCCTGCGCGGACGCGGCGTCGGCAACGCGCTCCTCGGCGCACTCCTCGAGCGCTGCGAGAGCGGGCCCTGGCGGCAGATGCTCGCGGTCATCGGCGACAGTGGCAACGCGGCCTCCGTCGCGCTGCATCGCCGCCACGGGTTCGGGCTCGTCGGCACGTTCAGGGCGGTCGGCTTCAAGCTCGGGCATTGGGTCGACACCGTGCTCATGCAGCGCGCGCTCGGCTGCGGCGACCGCAGCCTCCCCTGAGCACGGCGGCGGCGTCACGCCGCCGCGCCGGGTGCGGTGCCGGGCGGCGCGTGTCAGTGCGCGGCGCCGCCGGCGGGCGCCTCGTCCTTGAGATACTTTGCGAGCCAGGCGTGCACCTCCTCGTAGAAGTGCCGGCTGTCCTCGGGTTTCAGGATCCAGTGCCAGGCGTCCGGCCACACGAGGAGGCGGCTCGGCACGTGCATGCGCTGCAGCGTGCTCCAGTTCTCGAGCGTATTGCCGATCGGCACGCGGTAGTCGCGCTCGCCGATGCTGAGCAGCATGGGCGTCTGCCAGTGGGCCGCGTAATTGATGGCACTCTGCTCGCGCCAGATGGGATTGCCTTCCCAGGGCGGACCGCCGTTGGCGAGCTCGCGTCCGTAGTTGAAGTCGCTCTCGCCCCACTGGGTCGTGAGGTCGACCTCGCCCGCGTGGCTCACGATGCAGCGAAAGCGCGTGGTGGTGGCCTCGAGCCAGTTGACCATGTGCCCGCCGTAGCTCGCGCCGAGTGCACACATGCGGGTGCCGTCGATGAAGGCGTAGCGCTTGAGGGCCTCGTCGACCGCCTGGTTGACCTCATCGCCCGGGGTCTTGAGCGGATCGAGCTTGATCGCCTGCGCGAATTTCTCGCCGAAGCTGGTCGAGCCCGTGTAGTCGACCGTGAGCACCACGTAGCCCGGGGCGCCGAGCAGGTGATAGTTCCAGCGCAAACCGATCTGATCCTGATCGTAGCCGGCGGGCCCACCGTGGATCAGCAGCAGCAGCGGGTATTTCCGGCCGGCATCGAACGCCGGCGGCGTTACAACCATGCTGTGGATGGTGCGGCCCCGGGCGCTCGTGAAGGTGAAGTGCTGCGGCGGCTGCCAGTCGATGGCGGCGGCGGCCGCCGTGTCGACGTGCGTGAGGTTCGTGTACCTGCCGCTCGCGGCATCGATGCGCACCACTTCGGCGGGACTCACGGAGCTGCCGTAACTGCCGACCATGACCGGATTCCTGGCCTTGCGCGCGATGGCGAGCGCGGTGTAGCCGCCGACCTCGTTGGCGATGACGCGCGCCGGTGTGCCGCCGGCGCTCGCGACCCGCCAGAGGTTCGCGCGGCCGGACTCCGGCACCAGGAGGTAGGCGCTGCGGCTGTCGGCCGTCACGGCGTAGGCGCTCACCTCGTGGTCGAAGTCGCGCGTCACGAGGGCCGGCTCGCCGCCCGCCGGCCAGTTGACGCGCAGCAGGCGCGCGAGATGGTAGATCTCGGCATCCTGCGGGGCGTACTTGAAGAATAGCGAGTGCCCGTCGGGGGCGAACGTGGCCTCGGCGTAGCCGCCTGACGCCGGGCTCACGGCCACGGGCTCCGCGCCGCCCTCCGCCGGCATGCGGTAGAGCCGGTAGCCGACGTGCGCGAAGGCGGCGTTCCAGCGCTCCGTGGTCGCCGCGAACACGATCTCCCGGCCATCGGGGCTCCACAGCGCCGACAGCGACGCCGGGCTCTCACCCTGGGCCGCGCCATCGAAGCCCTCGCCGCGGGCAAACACGGTCGGCGAGAGAATGTCCTTCGCCACGGCGCCCTCCTCCAGCGTCTCGACGAGGAGGGTCGGCCGGCGATCGTCCAGCCATTGGTTCCAGTAGCGCACCGGGAAGTGCTCGTAAGCGCGCACGTTGTACTTGCGCGCCTTGCGCTCGGCGGCGATCTTCCTGTTGGCCTCGTCGTCGAAGGCGTTCGGATAGACGAGCGACTCGAAGAGGATCGCCTTGCCGTCGGGGCGCCACTGCGGGTGCTGCGCACCGGTCGAGAGACTCGTGACCCGCCGCGCCTCACCGCCGCCGGCGAGATCGAGGATGTAGATCTGATCGGCCTCATCGCCCTCGCGCCGGGTGGAGAAGGCAATGGCGCGGCTGTCGGGCGACCACACCACGCCCTTCTCGGCGGCGCGGGTGTGGGTAAGCCGGCGCGGCGGACTGCTCCCGTCGGCCGCCGCCACCCACAGATCGCTCACTTCCTTGTCCGCCTCGTAGGAGGGCTCGAGCACCGAATACACCACCCACTGGCCGTCCGGGCTCACGGTGGGCGCCCCGACGCGCTTCATCATCCACAGCTTCTCGTGCGTGAGCGGCGTGCGCTGCGGCGGCGCTGCGGCGAGCGCCGCGAGCGGCGCGCTGAAGCAGGCGGCGGTCAGGGCGACAAGGAGCGCGCGCGCAGCGCGGCTGCAGACAGTCGTCGGCATGAGATCCCCTCCCGGGCGTTGGGTAGTAGGATAACACCCCATGCCGCAGCGCCTGCCGCGTCGGACTTTCCTCTCGCTCACCGCGCTCGGCGCGGCGGCGCCCTTGTTGCCGGCCACGCTGCGCGCGGCGATCACGGCCGCGGCGAGCACGCGCGCGTCCTTCAGGGCGCAGAGCTTCCCGCTCACGGCCGTGCGACTGGCGCCCGGGGAGGCGCTCACGGCACTTCAGATCAACCGCGCCTGGCTCATGGGCCTCGATCCCGAGCGGCTGCTGCACATGTTCCGCGTGACCGCGGGGCTGCCGAGCAGCGCCCAGCCACTCGGCGGCTGGGAGGCGCCGGACAACGAGCTGCGCGGGCATTTCACCGGGCACTATCTCTCGGCCTGCGCACTGCTCGCCGCGCAGACCGGGGATGCGGCCGTGCGCGCGCGCGGTATCGCCGTCGCCGCCGAGCTCGGGCGGTGCCAGAGCGCCATCGGCACGGGGTACCTGAGCGCCTTCCCGGTCGACCTCTTCGACCGGCTGCGTGCAGGTCAGCGCGCCTGGGCGCCGTTCTACACCCTGCACAAGATCATGGCGGGCCTCTTCGATACCGCGACGCTGAGCGCCGATCCCAACTCCCTCGACACGCTCGCCCGCATGGCGGCGTGGGTCGAGCGCTGGACGCAGCCGCTCGATGAGGAGGCGATGGCGCGCGTGCTCGAGCGCGAGTACGGCGGCATGAACGAGCTCCTCTACAACCTCGCGGCCCACACCGGGGAGGCGCGCTGGAGCCGTCTCGCCCGGCGCTTCGAGCGCGAGCGCATCTTCACGCCGCTCGCCGCCGGGCGCGACGAGCTCAAGGGTCTGCACGTCAACACCACCATCCCGCAGATCATCGGCGCCGCCCGCGGCTACGAGGTCGGAGGCTCCGCGCAGCTGCATGCTGTCGCCGCGAACTTCTGGGAGACCGTGGCCACGCGCCGCTGCTATTGCACCGGGGGCACGAGCAACGGCGAAACCTGGAACACCCCGCCCGGGGTGCTGGCGCACGAGCTCTCCGGCTACACGGAGGAGTCCTGCGTCACCTACAACATGCAGAAGCTGACGCGGCACCTGTACGCCTGGACCGCCGATGCGCGCCTCGGCGACTACTACGAGCGCACCTTCTACAACGGCATCCTCGGCGTACAGCATCCCGCCGACGGCGACAAGCTCTACTACCTGCCGCTCGCGGGCGG
>JAGWMP010000245.1 GCA_028871705.1 Gammaproteobacteria bacterium | reverse complement strand
CCGCCGCGGCATCGCCGGCGGCGCCTGCGGGTCCCCCGGGCCCGGGGCCCGAGGGGCGGTAACTCAGGGCCGGTGCTCGCGCGCCAGGTACTCCGCGCTCGGCATCTCGATGAGCCGGCTCGCGGTGCGCTCGAAGGGCGCCGCGAGGCGCTCGCCCCGGTAGAGTCCGGACGGCGGGGCCGCGGCCGATACGATCAGGTTGACGTTGCGGTCGTAGAGCTCGTCCACCAGCTCGATGAAGCGGCGCGCCTCGTCGTCCATGCCGGCATCGAGTACCGGTACGTCCGAGACCATGACCGACTGGTATTCGCGCGCGATCTCGATGTAATCGTCCTGACTGCGCGGACCGGCGCACAGCGCCGTGAAATCGAACCACACGACTCCCGGCCCCTCGCGCCGCACGGCGATGGCACGCCCTTCGATCAGGATCGCGCCCCCGGCGCGGGCGCCGTGCCGCGCGAGACGGCCGAACAGCGTCTCGAGCCGGGCCTGGGTGCCGGCGGCGCCGGATTGCAGATAAACGCCCGCCTGGGTGAGCTCGCGCAACCGGTAATCGCCGTCGCCGCCGACCCTCACGACCTCCATGTGCCGCTCGATCAGAGCGATCGCCGGCACAAAGCGTGCGCGCTGCAGGCCGTCCTTATAAAGATCGCGCGGCGCGGTGTTGGAAGTGGCGACGAGCGTGACGCCGCGGGTGAAGAGCCCCGCGAACAGTCCGCCGAGGATCATGGCATCGGCGATGTCGGTGACCTGCAGCTCATCGAGACCGAGCACGCGGATCTCGGCGGCGATCTTCGCCGCGAGCAGCTCGAGCGGATCGGCCTCGTGCCTGAGCCGCGCGAGCTCGGCGTGCACGTCGTGCATGAAGCGATGGAAGTGCTGGCGGCGGTGCCCGGCGGACGGCAGGCTCTCGAAGAACAGGTCCATCAGCCAGGTCTTGCCGCGCCCGACCGGGCCCCACAGGTAGAGGCCGCACGGCGGCGCGGGCGGCGCCGGGCGCCGCAGGAGTTCGAGCCAGCGCGGCCGGCGCGCACGCCGCGCGCGCAGCAGCCGCCGGCGCAGCAGGTCGAGCCGGGCGAGCGTGCTGCGCTGCGCGGGGTCGGGGCTGAAGCCGCCCGCAGCGAGCGCGCGGGCATAGAGCTCTCGCAGACCCTTGCGCTCGCTCACGCGGCGGTCAGGCCTTCAGGTCCGGCAGGTCGCGGAAGTGCTCGAGCGCGCCCGGGTTGGCGAGCGCGTCGACGTTCTTCACCGGCAGACCGTGGATGACGTTGCGCACGGCGAGCTCGGTGATCTTGCCCGAGAGCGTGCGCGGGATGTCCGGGACCGCGATGATGCGCGCCGGCACGTGCCGTGCGGTGGTCTGCGCGCGGATGGTGTTGCGGATCTCGCGGCGCAGCTCCTCGGTGAGCTCCAGGCCGGGCTTGAGGCGCACGAACAGCACCACGCGCACGTCCCCCTGCCAGTCCTGCCCGACCGCGAGCGATTCGAGAATCCCGGGCAGCGCTTCGACCGCGCCGTAGATCTCGGCGGTGCCGATGCGCACGCCGCCGGGGTTCAGCACCGCATCCGAGCGTCCGTAGATGATGAGTCCGTCGTGCGCGGTGAGCGCGGCGAAGTCGCCGTGATGCCACACACCCGGGAAGCGCTCGAAGTAGGCGGCGCGGTAGCGTGCCCCGTGCGCATCGTTCCAGAACCCGATCGGCATGGAAGGGAAGGGCGCGGTGCACACCAGCTCGCCGCGCACGCCCCGCACGGGCCGGCCCTCCTCGTCGAAGATGTCGACCGCCATCCCCAAGCCGCGGCACTGGATCTCGCCGCGGTGCACGGGGCGCACGGGACAGCCGAGCGCGAAGCACGAGACGATGTCGGTGCCGCCCGAGATCGAGGCGAGCAGCAGGTCGGACTTGACGGCCCGGTAGACGAAGTCGAAGCCGTCGGGCAGGAGCGGCGAGCCCGTCGAGAGCAGCGTGCGCAGCGCCGTCAGATCGACGCTGTGCGCCGGCAGGTAGGCGCTCTTTTCGAGCGAAGCAAGGTACTTCGCGCTGGTGCCGAACACCGTGATGCGCTCCTCGGCCGCCATGCGCCACAGCACGCCCGGATCCGGGTGGAAGGGACTGCCGTCGTAGAGCACCAGCGTCGCCCCGGTGGCGAGGCCGCTCATCAGCCAGTTCCACATCATCCAGCCGCAGGTCGTGAAGTAGAACAGCCGGTCGGAGCGGCCGAGGTCGGTGTGCAGCAGCTGCTCCTTCTGATGCTGCAGCAGCGTGCCGCCCGCGCCGTGCACGATGCACTTCGGCACTCCGGTGGTGCCGGAGGAGTAAAGAATATAGAGCGGATGGTTGAAGGGCTGACGGGCGCAACGCAGCGGCGCGCCGCGCACGCCGAACTCGCGCCAGTGGCTGGCGCGCGCCGCCGCGGCGCCGAGCCGCCCGAGCTCAGGATCCGCGGCGACGTAGGGGATGACCACCACGCGCTCGATGGCGGTGAGCTTGCCGAGCACCTCGGCCACGGGTGCGAGCGAATCGAGAGTCTTGCCCGCGTAGAAGTAGCCGTCGGCCGTGAACAGCACCTTGGGAGCGATCTGCCCGAAGCGATCGAGCACCCCGTGGACGCCGAAGTCCGGCGAGCACGAGGACCAGATGGCGCCGAGGCTCGCGGTGGCGAGCATGGCGATGGCCGCCTCCGGCACATTGGGCAGATAGCCGGCGACGCGGTCGCCGGCGACCACCCCGGCGGCGGCGAGCCCGGCGGCGATGCGCGCCACTTCCTCGCGCAGCTCGCGCCCCGACAGCACGCGGCGGGTGCCGCGCTCGTTGCGGAAGATGAGCGCCGGATGCTCGTCGGCGAACTTGAGCAGATTCTCGGCGAAGTTGAGCTGCGCCCCGGGAAAGAAGCGCGCGCCGGGCATCTCCCCCGGGTTCTCGATGGCGGGCCCGCTGCCGAAATCGGCGCGTACATCGGCGAAGCGCGCGAGCTCGCTCCAGAAGCGCGCCGGCTGCTCGAGCGACCAGGCATAGAGCGCGTCGTAGCCGGCGAGCGGCGTGCCGGTGCGCGCCGTGACGCAGCGCATGAAGCGCGTGAGGTTCGCGGCGGCGATGCGTTCGGCGGAGGGGCGCCAGAGCTCGGACATGGCAGCGGATGGCAGGGCGGCGCGCCTACAGCGACTGGTAGTTCGGACCCGAGCCTCCCTCGGGCGTCGTCCAGGTGATGATCTGGTAGGGATCCTTGATGTCGCAAGCCTTGCAATGCACGCAGTTGGCCGCGTTGATCTGCAGGCGCCGGCCGCCCGCGCCGTCGTCCACCATCTCGTAGACGTTGGCCGGGCAGAAGCGCTCGCACGGGTTGCCGAACTCGCGCGCACAACGTCCGGCGCAGATGCTGGTGTCGGCGACTTTCAGGTGCACCGGCTGACTCTCTTCATGGGCGTTGCCGGCGAAGAACACGAACGACACCCGGTCGCGCGGCGGCAGCGTGCGCGTGCCCCAGTGCCGCTCGGGGGATGCGAACTCATCGAGCTTCGCGAGGCGTGACCAGTCGGCGGTGTTCCTGAGCGTCCAGGGCGAGCGGCCCGCGGTGAACATCTCCCACGCCGAGTTCGCGAGCCCGAGCCACATGCCGCGCTTGAAGGCGGCCTTGAAGTTGCGCACTTTCTTCAGCTCCTGCCCGCCGGCGGAGGCGCGCCACCTGGCATCGAAGCCCGCGCCGCCGCCGGTGGTGGCGATGAGCTCGCCGGCAAGCGCACCCGAGCGGATTGCCTGGTGCACGCCCTTGATCTTGGCGAAGTTGAGCGTACCGCCCGCATCGCCTATGAGGATCGCGCCCGGCATCTCGAGCGTCGGTGTCGACTGCCAGCCGCCGGCGGCGATGGTGCGCGCGCCGGCCGAGAGGATCTCGCCCCCTTCCAGCAGCGCCTTGACGCTCGGGTGGTTCTTGTACTGCTGGAACGCCTCGAAGGGCGCGAGGCGCGGATCGCGATAGTCGAGGCCGACGATGTAGCCGACGTACACGCGGTCGTTGTCGAGGTGATAGAGGAAGCTGCCCGCGTAGGTCCTCGAGTCCGCCGGCCAGCCGAGCGCGTGCTCGATGCGTCCGGGACGCACGCGCCCCGCGGGCAGCTGCCAGAGCTCCTTGTAGCCGAGCGCGAAGGTCTGCGGACAGTGGCCGCGGGCGAGCTCGAACTTCGCGATCAGCTGCTTGCTGATCGAGCCGCGCGCGCCCTCGGCGAGGATGGTGAGCGGCGCATGGATCTCGACGCCGGGAGCGAAGTTCGGCCCGGGCTTGCCGTCCTTGTCGAGACCCATGTCGCCGATGCGCACGCCGGCGACCGCGCCGTCGGCCCCGAACACGGGCGCCGCCGCCGCGAAGCCCGGGAAGATCTCGACACCGAGCGCCTCGGCTTTCTGCGCCAGCCAGGGCGTCAGCTGGCCGAGGGAGACGATGTAGTTGCCGTGGTTGT
>JAGWMP010000244.1 GCA_028871705.1 Gammaproteobacteria bacterium | reverse complement strand
CGATGAGCTGCACACCATGGTCGGCGCCGGCAAGGCCGAAGGCGCCATGGATGCGGGCAACATGTTGAAGCCGGCGCTGGCGCGCGGCGAGCTGCACTGCGTCGGCGCCACCACGCTCGATGAGTATCGCAAGTACATCGAGAAGGACGCGGCGCTCGAGCGGCGCTTCCAGAAGGTGTTGGTCGATGAGCCCTCCGTCGAGGACACGATCGCGATCCTGCGCGGACTGCAGGAGCGCTACGAGGTGCACCACGGCGTCGACATCACCGATCCGGCGATCGTCGCCGCCGCCACCCTCTCGCACCGCTACATCGCCGACCGTCAGCTGCCCGACAAGGCGATCGACCTCATCGACGAGGCGGCGGCGCGCATCCGCATGGAGATCGACTCCAAGCCCGAGGCGCTGGACAAGCTCGAGCGGCGCATCATCCAGCTGAAGATCGAGCAGGAGGCGCTCAGGAAGGAGAAGGACGAGGCCTCGCGCAAGCGCCTGGCGACGCTCGAGGAGACGCTCCAGACCCTCGGCAAGGAGTACGCCGACCTCGAGGAGGTGTGGAAGTCGGAGAAGGCCGCGGTGCAGGGCGCCGCGGACATCCGCGCCGAGCTCGACCGGGTGCGGCTCGAGCTCGATGCCGCGCGCCGCGCCGGCAACCTCGAGCGCATGGCACAGCTGCAGTACGGCAAGATCCCCGAGCTCGAGAAGCGCCTCGCCGCCGCGCAGGCCGCCGAGGACAAGGTTCCCACCCTGGTGCGCGACAAGGTCACCGAGGAGGAGATCGCGGAAGTGGTCTCCAAGTGGACCGGAATTCCCGTGTCCAAGATGCTGCAGGGGGAGAAAGAGAAGCTCTTAGCAATGGAAGAGGCGCTGGCGAAGCGCGTGGTCGGCCAGGACGAGGCGCTGCGCATCGTGTCGGATGCCATCCGCCGCTCGCGTGCCGGGCTCGCCGATCCGCGCCGTCCCAACGGCTCGTTCCTGTTCTTGGGTCCCACCGGCGTCGGCAAGACCGAGCTCTGCAAGGCGCTCGCCGAGTTCCTGTTCGACACCGAGGAAGCCATGATCCGCATCGACATGTCGGAGTTCATGGAGAAGCACTCGGTGGCGCGTCTCATCGGCGCGCCGCCCGGCTACGTCGGTTACGAGGAGGGCGGCTATCTCACCGAGGCGGTGCGCCGCCGGCCCTACGCGGTCATCCTGCTCGATGAAGTCGAGAAGGCGCACCCGGACGTCTTCAACGTGCTGCTGCAGGTGCTCGATGACGGCCGGCTCACCGACGGGCAGGGGCGCACGGTCGACTTCCGCAACACCGTGATCATCATGACTTCGAACCTCGGATCCCAGCAGATCCAGGAGTTCGCCGGCGAGAAGAACTACGCGAAGATGAAGAGCGCGGTGATGGAGGTCGTGCAGCAGAGCTTCCGGCCGGAATTCATCAACCGCATCGACGACATCGTCGTGTTCCACCCGCTCGGCACGAAGCAGATCCGCGCGATCGTCGACATCCAGCTCACCTACCTGCGCAAGCGCCTGGCCGAGCGCAACATGGACCTGGTGCTGGAAGATGCGGCGCGCGACCTCCTCGGCGAGGCGGGCTTCGATCCGGTATACGGCGCCCGGCCCCTCAAGCGCGCCATCCAGCAGCAGATCGAGAACCCGCTGGCGGAGCGGATCCTCAAGGGCGAGTTCCAGCCCGGGGACCGCATCCGCGTCGGGGTGCGCGACGCGCAGCTGACCTTCGGCAAGGTGGAGGAGCGCCGCTCGGCACGCGCCTGAGAGTCCGCGCCACCCGGCCCGGACCCCCGGCCCCGGTCCGTTATAATCCGCGCCATGCCGTTCTACGAATACGAATGTCAGGCCTGCAAGTTCTACACCGAGGTGATGCAGAAGATCAGCGACGCCCCGCTGGTGAAGTGTCCCTCGTGCGGCAAGCGGCGTCTGAAGAAGCTGGTCTCGGCCCCGGTGTTTCGCCTGAAGGGCGGCGGCTGGTACGAGACCGACTTCAAGTCCGACAAGGAATCCAAGCGCAACCTCGTCGGGGCGGATAAGGAGGAGGCTCCGAAGGCCGAGGCGAAGGATGCGAAGGACGCGAAGCCCGCCGACGCCAAGCCTGACGCTGGCAAGCCCGCCGACGTGAAGCCCGCCGAGGCCAAATCCGCGTCCGCCAGTGCCGCGGGGAGCAGGCCCGCCGCCGCCCGGACGGGCGGTCCGGCACGCCGCGCGGCGAAGAGCGCGCGGCGCAAGAGTGCGCCGCGGCCGCGGCGCTGAGGCACTCCGATGCCGCCGATGCCGCCGACTGCCACCCCGCGTAAGAGAAGCCTGCGGCGCTACCTCGTCGCCGGGGTGCTCGTGTGGCTGCCGATCCTCGCCACCATCTGGGTGGTGAGCACGATGTTGCGCATCATGGACTACACGCTGGTGTGGCTGCCGCCCGCCTACCGGCCGCAGGCGCTGCTCGGCTTCTCCATCCCCGGCGCCGGCTTCGTGCTGGCACTCGTCGTGCTATTGCTGACAGGGCTTCTGGTCACCAACCTCATCGGACGGCGCCTGGTGGTGTGGGGCGAGGAGGTCTTGAACCGCATCCCGGTGGTGCGCACCGTGTACGGCGGCGTGAAGAGCTTCGCCGAGAGCGTCTTCTCGCAATCGAACTCCTTTCGCAAGGTGGTGATGGTCGAGTATCCGCGCGAGGGCGCGTGGAGCATCGGGTTCCTCACGGCCGAGGACGTTCCGGAGGTGAGCCAGAAGACCGGTGAGAACCACGTGGCGGTGTACGTGTCGGCGGCGCTCAACGCCACCGCCGGCTGGGTCATCGTGGTGCCGCGGCGCATGGTGCGCGAGCTCGACATGTCGGTCGACGCGGCGCTCAGGATGATCATCACCTGCGGCGTCGTGGTGCCGCCGCATCCCGCGCAGGTCAAAGCCGAGGCGGGAAAGAGCGCCGCCTGAGCCGCGTGCAGGCCATGCGCCTCACGGCCCCGGGCGCGCCGCTCGAGCTCGCGGAGGTGGTGCTGGCGGCGCCGCGGGAGCACGAGGTGCTCCTCGGGGTCGAGGCCTGCGGCGTATGCCGCACGGACCTGCACGTGCGCGACGGTGAGCTTCCCGGTATTCACTGCCCGCTCACGCCAGGCCACGAGGTGGTCGCGCGGGTGCTGGCGGCCGGCCGCGCGGTCGAGGGCTTCAAGGCCGGCGACCGGGTCGGCGTCCCCTGGCTAGGTCACACCTGCGGGGAGTGTGCGTACTGCCGCCGCGGGGAGGAGAACCTGTGCGTCGCGGCGCGCTTCACCGGCTACACGCTCGACGGCGGCTATGCCGAGCGGATGCTGGCGGACGCGCGTTACTGCCTGCCGCTGCCGGAGGGGCCCGCCGCGGAGCTGGCGCCGCTCCTGTGCGCCGGGCTCATCGGCTATCGCGCCTACCGTGCCGCCGGGGATGGGGCGAGCCTCGGGCTCTACGGCTTCGGCGCCGCGGCGCACCTGCTCGCGCAGGTCGCACGGCACGAGGGCCGGCGGGTGTTCGCCTTCACGCGGCCCGGGGATCTGGCGGCGCAGCGTTTTGCGCGCGAGCTCGGAGCCGTGTGGGCCGCGGGTTCCGACGAGGCGCCGCCCGAGCCGCTCGATGCGGCGATTCTCTTCGCCCCGGTCGGCGCGCTGATTCCCGCGGCGCTCGGCGCGGTGCGTCCGGGCGGCCGGGTGGTGTGCGCCGGGATCCACATGAGCGACGTGCCGGCTTTCCCCTACCGGCTCCTGTGGGGCGAGCGCTCGATCGCCTCGGTCGCCAATCTCACCCGGCGCGACGGCCGTGAGTTCCTCGCGCTCGCCGCCCGCCTCAAGCTGCGCGCGCGCGTCGAGCGCTTCGCCCTGAGCGATGCCGAGCGCGCGCTCGAGCGGCTGCGCAGCGGCGCGCTGGCGGGGGCCGCGGTGCTCGAGATGCCCGCGGCGGCCTCGGTTGCGGGGGGCCCGGCCCGTCCGTAACATCGCGCGCCTCATGCGTACACATTACTGCGGACAGGTCGACGAGCAGCTCCTCGGGCGCGAGGTCACGGTGGCAGGCTGGGTGCACCGCCGGCGCGACCACGGCGGGGTGATCTTCGTCGACCTGCGCGATCGCGAGGGGTTGCTGCAGATCGTCTTCCACCCGGACCTGGCGGCGGTGTTTGCCGAAGCCGAGCGGCTGCGCAACGAGTTCGTGGTGAGCGTGACCGGCACGGTGCGCGAGCGGCCCGCCGGTACGGTGAACACGCACCTCGCCTCGGGCAAGGTGGAGCTGGTCGCCGCCCGCATCGAGCTCCTCAACCGCTCCGATCCCCTGCCGTTCCAGCTCGACGAGCAGGTGGGCGAGGAGGTGCGGCTGCGCTACCGCTATCTCGACCTGCGCCGCGAGGACATGAGCGCGCGGCTGCGGCTGCGGCACCGCCTGACGCGCTCCATGCGCGCCTATCTCGATGCCAGGGGCTTCGTCGACATCGAGAC
>JAGWMP010000243.1 GCA_028871705.1 Gammaproteobacteria bacterium | reverse complement strand
CCGCGGTCGAGCGGCTGCTGCGCGCCATCGAGGAAGCGTCCGAAGGTCGCACGCCGGGGCGGCGGCAGCTCGCCGAGGATGACCGCGGCGATCTCGGGCACCTTCGGTCCCGAGAGCCGCACGATTCCCACACCGCCTCTGCCCGGAGGCGTCGCGGCCGCCACGATGGTTTCGGTGCGCGTCATATGCGCCCTCGCACCGCGCAGGCTAGCGCAGTGTTCCCGCGCTGTCGCCTCATCCGGCGCCGGGGCCGCCGCGGGCTCAGCCGTGCTTCGCGGCGGCCGCGGCGCCGATGCGCCGGTTGATGTTCCACTGCTGCGCGATCGAGAGCAGCGTGTTCGTCACCCAGTAGAGCACCAGTCCCGCGGGGAAGAACGCGAAAGTGAACGACATGACGAGCGGCATGATCATGAACACCTTGGCCTGCACCGGGTCGGGCGGCGTCGGGTTCAGCTTGTACTGCACGAACATCGCCACCGCCATGATCCCCGGCAGGATGAACCAGGGGTCGCGCGAGGACAGGTCGTGCAGCCAGAAGGCGAACGGCGCCTGGCGCATCTCGACGCTCTCGAGCAGCACCCAGTAGAAGGCGATGAACACCGGGATCTGGATCACGGTCGGCAGACACCCGGCCACGGGATTGACCTTCTCGCGCTTGTAGAGCTCCATCATCGCGCGGCCGAGCTTCTCGCGATCGTCGGCGTAGGTCTCCTGCAGGTTCTTGATGCGCGGCTGCAGCGTCTTCATCCTGGCGATGGAGCGGCCGCTCGCCTCCGACAGCGGGTAGAAGAGCAGCTTCAGCAGCAGCGTCACCAGGATGATCGCCACCCCCCAGTTGCCGCTCGCCTTGTGGACGAAGTTGAGCGCGAGGAACAACGGCCGCGCAAGGAACCACAACCGCCCGTAGTCGGCGACGCGGTCGAGCTCGGGCGCGGTGGCCTCGAGCGCCCCCTGCAGCTTCGGTCCCACGTAGAGCGTCTCGGCAAAGGCGCCGTCCTCACCCGGCGCCACCATGCGCGGCGGCCCCTCGGTGGCGAGCAGAAACTGCTCGCCGGCGACGTTGAGCGTCACGCGATAGGTGGCATCGCGCGGCGGCACGATCGCGCTCACGAAGTAATGCTGCAGCGCCGCCACCCAGCCGTTGGTCACATCGAGCGCGAGCCCGTTGTCCTCGCCGTCGCCGACGTCGAGCTTGCGGTACTTGTTGCCGTCCCAGATCGCCGGCCCGTGAAAGGCGTAGCTGTCGGTGTTGAAGTACGAGCGCTTGGTGGGCGGATCGTTGCGCAGGATCTGGGCGTAGGAGCGGGCCTCCCAGGCGTGCGCGCTGCCGTTGTGCACCTGGTAATCGAGGTCGATGCGATAGCTGCCGCGGTGGAACACGTACGTCTTGGTGACCGTGACGCCGTCGGCGCCGTGCCAGGTGAGCGGCACGCGCACGAGCGCGTCGTGCTCGAGCGTGTAGCTGTCGGCGGCGCTCGTGAAGAGGGCGAGATGCGTCGGGTAGTCGGCGCCCGCCGGTCCCGTGAGACCGGACTGCAGCGCGTAGAGCGTCTGCGGATCGCCGCTGTTCTCGAGGCGCACGGGCTCGGCCTCCCCCTTGACCCGGGGATAGGCGAGGAGATCGGCCTGCTCGAGCGTCGCGCCGCGCGTGCTGATCAGCACATCGAGCACGTCGGTGCGCACGTGCACCCGCGTGGCGGGGGCTTCGGCGGGCGCTGCCGCGCCCGCTGCGCGCGTCTCGACCGTTGCCGCGGTGGAAGCTGCGGCCGCGGGGCTTGCGGTGGCGGGAGTGCCTGCCGCGGCCGCAGGCGCCGGGGCCGTGACCGACGGCGCGGCCTCGGGCACGGGGTCGCCGAGCTCCGGGCCCTTCGCGGCGCCGCCCGGGTGCTGTGCGCTCGCCACGGCGGTGGGCGCCGCAGTGCTCACCGCGCCGTAGTCGCGCATCCACGCCTCGTAATCGACGTACAGGATCAGCGCCAGCGCGCCCCAGAGGAAGATGCGGGGATTATTGATCGTGGGCATGGTGAGCACAGACGTCAGAAGGCGGCACGGGGTCGTAGCCGCCGGGATTCCAGGGATGGCAGCGCCCGAGGCGCCGTGCGGCCAGCCAGCCGCCGCGCAGCACACCGAAGCGCTCGATTGCATCGAGGGCGTACTGCGAGCAGGAGGGATAAAAGCGGCAGCGGGGCCCGATGAGCGGACTCAGCGCGAGCTGATAGAAGCGCAGCGCGCCGCGCACCAGGGCGCGCATCAGGCGGCGCCTTCCGCGACCTTGCCCCACAGCGCCGCGAGGCTCGCGCGCAGCACGGCAGGGGCCGCGGCGCGCGCGCCCGGGCGGCAGCCGACCACGAGGTCGAGCGCCGGGAGCGCGTGCTGGTTGAGACGGAACGACTCGCGGATCAGGCGGCGCAGGCGGTTGCGCGCGACCGCGCCGCCGGCGGCGCGCACCGCCACCGCGAGCCCCAAGCGCGGGGCGCCCAATTCGTTCGCCTTGGCGATCACCGTGAAATACCCGTCACCCAGACGCCGGCCGCGCGCATAAGCGGCGTCGAAATCGCTCTTGCGCCGCAGCCGCAGTTGCGCCGGCAGAGTGAGCCGCCCGATGAGACGCGCCGGCGCGGAAGGGGGTTCGTGCCTCGAGCGCAGCGCGTTCGCCTTCAGGGTATCAGCTTGTGGCGGCCCTTGGCGCGGCGGCGGGCCAGCACCTTGCGGCCGTTCTTGGTGGCCATGCGCGCACGGAACCCGTGGGTGCGCTTGCGGCGCACTTTGCTCGGCTGATAGGTACGCTTGGTTGCCATGACCGCGGGCTCCGTCGGGGCGCTCGGAAAAAAGGGCGGCAAGGCTAAGCCGTTGAGCATCAAGGTGTCAATACATCGCGGCGTGCGCCGCACGCGCACCGCGGCGCCTGCGAAGCCTTCAGCACGGTAGCCGATCGGTATAGACTTCGCGGCCTTTTCCTCACGAATCCCTTCAGAGATCAAGACGCGGAGGCAATCGCGCGTGGAAGCGTCGCTTTGGACCCGCTGCATGGGCGCGTTGGAGGCGGAGCTTCCGGAGCAGCAATTCAATACCTGGGTGCGGCCGCTGCAGGCGATGGAAGGCAACGGGGCGCTGAAGCTCCTCGCGCCGAACCGCTTCGTGGTCGACTGGGTGAACGCCAATCTGCTGCCGCGCATCGGCGAGCTGCTGCGCGCCGAAGCTGCGGGAGATGCGCCCATCATCACCGTCGAGGTCGGCTCGCGTTCCGTGCCGCTGCGCCATGCCGCGCCGGCGCAGGCGCCGAGCCCTGCGCGCCCGCGGCCGCGGCCGGCCGAGGGGCTGGTGGTCGGGGCGCGGCTCAATCCGGATTTCACCTTCGCCACCTTCGTCGAGGGCAAGAGCAACCAGCTCGCCAAGGCGGCGGCGCTGCAGGTCGCGGAGAACCCGGGGCGCGCCTACAACCCGCTGTTCCTCTACGGCGGCGTCGGCCTCGGCAAGACGCATCTGATGCACGCGATCGCGCATCTCATCAAGGAAAACGATCCCGAGGCGCGCATTGCCTACGTGCATTCCGAGCGCTTCGTCGGCGACATGGTGCGGGCGCTGCAGCACAACTCGATGAACGAGTTCAAGATGGCGTACCGCTCGCTGAACGCGCTCCTGATCGACGACATCCAGTTCTTCGCCGGCAAGGACCGCTCGCAGGAGGAGTTCTTCCACACGTTCAACGAGCTGCTCGAGGGCCAGCACCAGGTGATCCTCACCTGCGACCGCTACCCGAAGGAGGTCGAGGGCCTGGAGGAACGCCTCAAGTCCCGCTTCGGCTGGGGGCTGACGGTGGCGATCGAGCCGCCCGAGCTCGAGACGTGCGTCGCGATCCTCATGACCAAGGCGGCGGCCGCCGGCGTGCAGCTGCCCGAGGAAGTGGCGTTCTTCATCGCCAAGCGCATCCGCTCCAACGTGCGCGAGCTCGAGGGGGCGCTGCGGCGCGTGATGGCGAACTCGCGCTTCACCGGGCGGCCGATCACGGTGGAGTTCACCAAGGAGGCGCTCAAGGATCTGCTGTCGCTGCAGGCGAAGCTCGTCACCATCGACAACATCCAGAAGACGGTCGCCGATTACTACAAGGTGCGCATGGCGGACCTGCTCTCCAAGCGGCGCAGCCGCTCGGTGGCGCGGCCGCGCCAGGTGGCGATGGCGCTCGCGAAAGAGCTCACCAATCACAGCCTCCCCGAGATCGGCGATGCCTTCGGCGGGCGCGATCACACGACGGTGCTGCACGCCTGCAAGCGCATCAAGGAACTGCGCGACACGGAGCAGCGCATGAAGGAAGATTATTCAAACCTGTTGAGAACCCTCGCCGGATGAGGGGACGAGAGGGTGGATTTGCTGTGGACGAAGTTGGGGATAAAGTTATGCACAGGCGGCGCACAGCTCGCGGGCAGCTCTTCCCGGATTTCACCGGCTTTAAACGAGTCGTAAGACTCTGATAAATAGG
>JAGWMP010000242.1 GCA_028871705.1 Gammaproteobacteria bacterium | reverse complement strand
GAGGTCGTCCCGTCCTTGCAGGTCACCGGGCCGCTCGAGCTGCCGCTCGCGGGCGCAGCCGCTGCCGCCGGTGCTGCGGCCGCCGGTGCGGCGGCCGGGGCCGCGGTGCTCGCGGCGGCCGGAGCCGACTTGTCGATGCCGCCGTGGCCGCTGCAGGCGCCACGGCCGCCGTGCGGCGAGGTCGTCCCGTCCTTGCAGGTCACCGGGCCACTCGAGCTGCCGCTCGTGGTCTGCGCGAGCGAAACGGCGGGTGCAGCGCAGAACGCGGCCGCGCACAGCGCGCCGTAGATCAAACCATGGAGTCTCGTGAGATTCATGAGTCGCTCTCCCCTATGAGTGACCGCCGTGCAGAACCTGACGAGCAGAATACCCCAATCGCCGCTTCGGGAGCATCCGCGCACGGTGCAGCGCACGCGACACGCTCCCCCGGGGCCGGTTAGGCTAGGGTCAGACTCATGGAAGGAACGCAACGGATGACGGTACCGCGCCTGGGGGCGCTCGCGGGCGTGCTGCTGGCGCTCACCGTGGCACAGCCGGCGCGCGCGGCGTGGCTCGAGGACACCGAAGCCATCATGGGCACGCGCGTCTACGTGCAGCTCTGGGCGGACGACCCGGCACAGGGCAAGGCGGCGATCGCGGCGGTGATGACCGAGATGCGCCGCATCGATGAGCTCATGAGCCATTACAAGCCCGAGAGCCAGCTCTCGCTCATCAACCAGAAGGCGGCCACCGAGCCGGTGCAGGTGGACCCGGAGCTGTTCGACCTCATCAAGCTCTCGACGCATTTCTCCGAGATTACCGAGGGCGCCTTCGACATCACCTATGCGAGCGTCGGCTATCTCTATAACTACCCGCTGCACGTGCATCCCACCGAGGACGAGATCGAGGCCGCGCTGCCGGCGGTCAACTGGCGCCATCTCATCTTCGACCCGGCGCACCATACGATCCGCTTCGGCCACGCCGGGATGCGTATCGATCTTGGCGGAATCGCCAAGGGCTATGCGGTCGACCGGGGTATCGCGATCCTCAAGGCCCGCGGCATCGCGCATGCACTCGTCACCGCCGGCGGCGACAGCCGTCTGCTCGGCGATCACCGCGGGCGCCCGTGGCTGGTGTCGATCGCACACCCGGACGAGCCGCACAATCCCGACAAGGTGGTGACCCGCATCCCGCTGTCGGACACCGCGGTCTCGACCTCGGGCGACTACGAGCGCTACTTCGATGAGGACGGCATCCGCTACCACCACATCATCGACCCGCACACCGGTCATTCGGCCACCAGGGTGCGCAGCGCCACTATCATCGGACCGACGGCGACGCAGACCGACGGCCTCTCCAAGACCGCCTTCGTCCTCGGGCCCGAGAAAGCGCTCGAGATCATCGAGCGGCTGCCGGATTTCGATGCGGTGTTCGTCACGCCTGACGGCCGGCTGCTCTATTCCAAGGGGCTGCGGCCGCCGAAGGCGCGCCCGCCCGGCGCCGCACCCGCCGCGGGCGAGAACCCACCGTCCGGCACACCGCCCGCGCACTGAAGCGCGGCGGCGGGCTGCGCCGGCTACTGCGCCGGACCGCCCTGCCCGAGCGCGAGCAGTGCGTCCACTTCTACCTCCGCCGCCAGCCAGTCCTCGGTCTCGTGACCGGGGGCGAAGCCGCGGCGCTCGGCGCGCAGGTACGCGGCCTCGGCGATCATCCCGCGGCGGTCTTCCGCCGACACGGCGGCGCGGCCCGGGGATTTGCTGCTGGTGGACCGCTTGCCCTTGCCCGGCGCGCTGCGCGCGCCGCTCGCGGCGGTTGCGGGAGTCTCAACGGAACGACGTGTGGCCATCGGCTGCTCCTTTAGCTTCTAGGCCCCCTCGAAACGCTGACACGAAACGAGCCCCGACTTTGCGGCCGCGGTGCTCGTTCGTGCAAGACCCGGAAGGTATGAAGCTATGCGTGGGATGTGTCCGGCACGTGTCCGCGGTCTGTCCGCGTGCCCCCGTGCGGACACCGGTGGCGACGCGCCGGGCGCCGCCCGCAGTCACCCGCGTCCGGTGAGGATTACGAGCGCAGACAGATGCTTGGACTCACCGCGAGTGAGCCTTACGCCGCGAACCGCCCGGACGGCGGCGCGCTGGTGACGGTTTGGCTGCCGTGAGGTCGAGGCCCTGCAGATACTTGCGAAAGCGCGCCCCGAGCTCGGGATGGCCGAGCGCGTACTCGACGGTCGCCTGCAGGTATCCGAGCTTGCTGCCGCAGTCGTAGCGCTTGCCCTCGAAGCGATAGGCATACACCGCCTCCTCGCGCATCAGCGCCGCGATGCCGTCGGTGAGCTGGATCTCCCCGCCCGCGCCGTGCCCGATGCGCTCGAGGTGCTCGAAGATCGCCGGCGCGAGCACGTAGCGGCCCACCACGGCGAGATTCGAGGGTGCCTGCGCGGGCTTGGGCTTCTCGACGATGCTGCGCACGCGGCTGGTGGTCGACTTGTCGCTTTCCACGGCGACGATGCCGTACTTCTCGGTGTCGCGGCGCGCCACGGCCTCGACGCCGAGCACGCTGGCACGCTTGGCCTCGTAAACGCGCGCCATCTGCGCCAGACACGCCACCTCGCTCTTGATGAGGTCGTCCGCCAGGTGCACGAAGAAGGGCTCGGCGCCGACGGCGGGCTGCGCGCACAGCACCGCGTGTCCGAGTCCCAGCGGCGCGGGTTGGCGGATATAGATGCAGGACGCATAAGAAGGCAGGACGCTGCGCAGTTGCTTCAGGAGATCGCTCTTGCCCTGGCTCTCGAGCATGTGCTCGAGCTCCTGGTCGGAGTCGAAGTGATCCTCGATGGCGCGCTTGGCGGCGCCGGTGACGAACACCAGGCGGCGCGCGCCGGCGGCGAGCGCCTCCTCGACCGCGTACTGGATGAGGGGCTTGTCCACCACCGGGAGCATTTCCTTGGGGCTCGCCTTGGTGGCGGGCAGGAAGCGCGTACCGCGGCCGGCCACCGGGAACACGGCCGTGCGGATTGCCGGCCTCGAAACGGTCATTGCGGGTCTCTCCTTATGAAGCTTGCGAAGGGCGCGCGCTCTGATCGGCACGCTCGGCCCACTTGAAAACCGCCGGCCGCAGACTGTCCCATGAGCGGCACTTCGGGCAATGCCAGTACCAGCCGACGCTGTTCAAGCCGCACTCCTCGCACTGGTAGCGGCCGCCGGCATCCCCGATGCGGGCGAGGAGCGTGCTGAGGGAGGTGGCGTCGGCCACGGACTCCACGCCCGGCCCGAGCTCGGCGGCGATGCCCGGCAGGCGCGCAACCTCCCCGGGCGGCACCGCGGTGGCGAGCAGCCAGGCGAGCTGGCGCGGACTCACGCGGCCGCTGCGGCGCAGGCGCTGGCCGAGCTCGGCCAGCACGTCGGTGCCGCCGGTGGCGCCCGCGATGCGCAGCACCGGCGGAATGATCTCGAGCGCGAGCCCCGGCGCCGCCTCGAGCGCCTTGAGGTAAAGCAGCAGCGCCCCGTCCCGATCGCCCTCGCCCTCGGCGAGGCGCGCGGTGAGGATGTCGGCGCGCGGCAGCTCCTCCTGGTGCGTGCGCGCCTGCCGCAGCAAGGTGCGCGCGCGCTCCGGGTCGCCCTGCAGCAGCGCGTGCTCGGCGAGCTCGCACAGGTAATGCGCCGCCACCTGCCGCCGCTCGGCCTGCACGCCCGCCGGCAGCGCGTGGAAAATCTTGAGCGCCTTGGCCCAGTCACCCTGGGATTCGTAGATGCGCACCAGGTGATCGAGCGCGGCGTGGCGGTACTCGCGCGAGGCGGCGAGCTCTTCCAGCACCTGCTCGGCGCGGTCCATGAGGCCGGCCGAGAGGTAATCGAGCGCCAGCGCGAACGCCGCCTTGTCGCTGACGCCGCCGGCGCCGTGCTCGCGCAGCCGCGAATGGATGGCGATGGCACGCTCGACCTCGCCGCGGCGGCGGAACAGGCTCCCGAGCGCGAACTGGATCTCCGCCGCATCGCCGTCGGCCTCGGCCATGCGCGCGAAGATCTCCGCGGCATGGTCGAAGCGGTCGTTGATCAGGTGGTCGAGGCCCTCGTAATAGTCGCGCGGCAGCCGCACGGTGCGTGCGGCGCCGTTGCGGCGCCCGAGGAAATACGCGGCGAGTCCCACCAGGACGAAGGCCAGAGCCAGGAAGACCGGAGGCAGCTCGAACACGGCGCTGACGATATCAGGTCCGCGCGACCGGGTATAACGCGCCGCCCGCGAGGGCGCGCCCCCGCGGCGTCAATCGCGGATCGGGCGGTCGGCGCCGTCGTTGACGCGCTCGCGCAGGTCTTTCCCCGGCTTGAAGTGCGGCACGTGCTTGCCCGAGAGCGCCACCGCCTCGCCGGTCTTGGGGTTGCGCCCCTGACGCGGCGGGCGGAAGTGCAGCGAGAAGCTGCCGAAGCCCCGGATCTCGATGCGCTCTCCCTGCGAGAGCGCATCGCTCATGATCTCGAGTATCTGCTTCAGCGCCAGCTCGACGTC
>JAGWMP010000241.1 GCA_028871705.1 Gammaproteobacteria bacterium | reverse complement strand
GGACGCCGGTGGCTCGCTCGGCGGCGCGGGCGCTGCCGCGGCCGCCGCGGCCGGGGCCGGCACAGCGGCCTCGCCGCCCGGCGTCGCAGCCGGCGGTGCCGTCGAGGCGGAGGATTGCGGCGCGGCCTCGGCCGCAGCGCCCGGCATGCCGGGTGCGCCGATCACCTGGTCGGCGCGCACCATGCGCAGCTCCCCCGTGTCCTTCAGGCGCACGGTGAAACTGTGGCTCTTGGGGTCCGCAGCGACGATCTCGACCCGGTCGTTGCGCTCGAGAGCCGCCCGGGCCCAGCTCATTTCGTCCTGCCCCTGGGGTGTGCCGCACGCGGCGAGCGTGAGCGCTGCGAGGCACGCCGCGGGGAGCAGTGTGCGGGCCAGTCGTGAAGCCATGGCGGCCTCCTCGGCGAGGATGGGCACAGACGATAAACCAAAAAAACAGGCCCCACGAGGGGGCCTGCGAATGATGCGCGGAATAGGGGGTCTTGTTCCGCGTCTTTGGGAGCAGCGCCCTGACTGAGAGCCGGGCGCCAACCCCTAACCGTTATGTAAAGCCTATCGGCTCATCCTTTTAGAATCGATACCTCTTTAGAGAGGTCCTCACATGTCCATCCCGCCCATGCCGCCCGGCGGGCCCGCATGGCTGTGCTCCTCGTCCTTCGGAGCCTCGGCCACCATGACCTCGGTCGTCAGCAGCAGTCCCGCCACCGAGGCCGCGTTCTGCAGTGCAAGACGCGTCACCTTGGTCGGGTCCAGGATGCCGGCGTCCAGCATGTCGCCGAACTCGCCGTTGGCCGCGTTGTAGCCGAAGGAGCCCTTGCCTTCCTTGACCCGGTTGAGGATCACGGCGGCATCCTCGCCGGCGTTCTCGACGATCTGGCGCAGCGGCTCCTCGATCGAGCGCGACAGGATGCGCACGCCGACCGTCTGGTCCTCGTTCGCGCCCTCGAGCTTCTCGATGGCCCTCTGCGCGCGGATCAGCGCCACGCCGCCGCCCGGCACCACGCCCTCTTCGACCGCGGCACGCGTGGCGTGCAGCGCGTCCTCGACGCGGGCCTTCTTCTCCTTCATCTCGATCTCGGTGGCAGCGCCGACCTTGATCACCGCGACACCGCCGGAGAGCTTCGCGACGCGCTCCTGCAGCTTCTCCTTGTCGTAGTCGGAGGTCGCCTCCTCGATCTGCTGGCGGATCGACTCGATGCGCGCCTTGATATCGGCGGGCTTGCCGGCGCCGTCGATGACCGTGGTGTTCTCCTTCTCGACGATGATCTTCTTGGCTTCGCCAAGATCGTTCATGGTCGCCTTCTCGAGCGACAGGCCGACCTCGTCGGAGATCACCGTGCCGCCCGTGAGGGTGGCGATGTCCTGCAGCATGGCCTTGCGGCGGTCGCCGAAGCCCGGCGCCTTGACGCCGGCCACCTTGAGGATGCCGCGGATGTTGTTGACGACCAGCGTCGCCAGCGCCTCACCCTCGACGTCCTCGGCGACGACCAGCAGCGGCCGGCCCGCCTTGGCGACGCCCTCGAGCAGCGGCAGCAGCTCGCGGATGTTGGAGATCTTCTTGTCGACCAGCAGGATCAGCGGCTTCTCGAGCTCCGCGGTCTGGTTCTGCTGGTTGTTGATGAAGTACGGCGAGAGGTAGCCGCGGTCGAACTGCATGCCCTCGACCACTTCGAGCTCGTTGGTGAGGCCCGAGCCCTCTTCCACCGTGATCACGCCCTCTTTGCCGACCTTCTCCATCGCCTCGGCGATGGTCTTGCCGATCGACTCGTCGGAGTTCGCCGAGATCGTGCCGACCTGGGCGATGGCCTTGGAGTCCTTGCAGGGCTTGGAGAGCTTCTTCAGCTCCTCGACGGCGGTGATGACCGCCCGGTCGATGCCGCGCTTGACGTCCATCGGGTTGCGGCCCGAGGACACGGCCTTCAGGCCCTCGCGGATGATCGCCTGCGCGAGCACGGTGGCGGTGGTGGTGCCGTCGCCCGCCTCGTCGGAGGTGTTGGACGCGACTTCCTTCACCATCTGCGCGCCCATGTTCTCGAACTTGTCCTTCAGCTCGATCTCCTTGGCGACCGAGACGCCGTCCTTGGTGACGGTGGGGGCGCCGAAGCTCTTGTCGAGCACGGCGTTGCGGCCCTTGGGGCCGAGAGTCGCCTTGACGGCGTTGGCGAGGACGTTCACGCCGCGGAACATGCGCGAGCGTGCGTCGTCGCTGAATCTAACTTCTTTGGCAGCCATTTCGTGATCCTCGCTTACTTGCCTTCAATGACGGCCATGACGTCTTCTTCGCGCATGACCACGAGATCTTCACCGTCGACCTTCACCTCGTTCCCGCTGTACTTGCCGAACAGGATCTTGTCGCCGACCTTCACGTCGAGGGCCCGTACCGAGCCGTCCTCGAGAATCTTGCCCTTGCCGACCGCGACGATCTTTCCCTGCATCGGCTTTTCGGCCGCGGTGTCGGGAATCACGATGCCACCCGGGGAGGTACGCTCCTCCTCGAGGCGCTTCACGATGACGCGGTCATGAAGAGGACGAATCTTCATGGGTGTTCGCTCCTTAAAACTCTTTGGTGGATGGTTGTTCACCGGGGAGCCGCTATTAGCACTCTCCCCTGGCGGCTGCTAATGATAGGGGGAGACCCCGTAAATTCAAGTCGCGGGCGGTTTTTTTTGGGTAACGGGCCGCCGACCCCTGCTGAAGACCGGTCTTCTCCAGGATGAACCCCAGTTCCTGCCAAGCGCCTAATGGTTGCGCTATAAAGTCCGGATATGAGCCCGCGAATTAGACATATTCTCGTCCCGGCGCTGCTTGCCGCCGCTGCCCTGGCGCAGGCGCAGCCCGCCAGCCCGCCAGCCCAGTCCTCCCCCGCCGCGGCGCCCGCAAAGGGCCTGACCTCGGTGCTCGGCACGGCACGAGCCGGCGGGGATGAGTTCCTCCCCCCAGAGCAGGCCTTCCGCTTCGATGCCCTCGCGGGCGGGAGCGACCAGGTCGCGCTCAACTGGGAGATCGCCGACGGCTACTACCTCTACCGCGCGCGCATCAAGATCGCGACCACGCGCAGCGCAGCGCAGCTCGGCGTGCCGCAGTTCCCGACGGGACAATTCAAGACGGACGATTACTTCGGCCGCCAGGAGATCTACCACCACGAGCTGCGGGTCACCGTACCGGTAGCGCGCGCCGCGGGTGGCGCATTCACGTTGCCGCTCGAGGTGACCTACCAGGGCTGCGCGGAAGCCGGGCTGTGCTATCCGCCGGTGACGCGCGCGGTGAGCGTCACGCTCGCCGGTGGCAGCGGTGCCGCGGCGGGCCCCGGGGGCCCGGGCGCCGCGGCCGGCGGCCCCTCGGAGCAATCGCGCTTCGCGCAGCTCCTGACCGGCAACGTATTCCTCATGATCGGCGGCTTTTATCTGGCGGGGCTGCTGCTCGCCTTCACGCCGTGCGTGCTGCCCATGGTGCCGATTCTCTCGGGAATCATCGCCGGCGGCGGCGCGCACACGACCCCGGGACGCGCCTTTGCGCTCTCGGTCACCTACGTGCTCGGCATGGCGGTCACCTACACGGCCGCGGGGATCATCGGTGCCGCGATGGGACACGAGGTGCAGGCGCTCTTCCAGCAATGGTGGGTGCTCGCCCTCTTCGCCGCGGTGTTCGTGGCCATGGCGCTCTCCATGTTCGGCCTCTACACCGTGCAGATGCCGGCGGCGATCCAGACGCGCCTCGCCGACGTGAGCAACCGCCAGTCCGCCGGCACGTTCGGCGGCGTGGCCGTCATGGGTGCGCTGTCGGCCCTCATCGTCACGACCTGCGTCGGCCCCGCGCTGGTGGCGGCGCTGCTGGTCATCAGCCAGACCGGGCAGATGGTGCGCGGCGGTGCGGCGCTGTTCGCCATGAGCATCGGCATGGGGACGCCGCTCCTCGTCGTCGGCGCCTCGGCCGGGAAGCTCCTGCCGAAGGCGGGCCCGTGGATGGACTTCGTCAAGAAGCTCTTCGGCGTCATGATGCTCGGCGTCGCCGCCTGGATGCTCGCGCGCATCGTTCCGGAGCGTGCGGCACTCATCCTGTGGGCCGTGCCGGCGCTCACCCTGGCATGGCTCGTATGGTTCGAGCTCAAGATGCGCTCGGCGGCCGTTTGGGCGCTGCGGGCCGCGGGGCTCGCCGCGGCGCTCTATGGAGTGGCGCTCGCGGCCGGAGCCGCGCTCGGCGGCACCGATCCCCTCAGCCCGATCCCGGCATTCGCGCACCAGGTGCGGGCGCTGCCGTTCGAGCGCATCCGCACCGTGGCCGATCTCGAGCGCGCGGTGGCGCAGGCGAGCGCGGCGAAGCACGGCGTGCTGCTCGATTTCTCGGCGGACTGGTGCACCTCCTGCAAGGAAATGGAGCGCTACACCTTCAGTGATCCGAAGGTGCAGAGCACGCTCGCCAACGTCGCCCTGCTGCGCGCCGACGTGACCGCCGACGACGCCGACGACCAGGCGCTGCTCAGACATTTCGGC